>JARLHW010000021.1 GCA_031292075.1 Desulfosporosinus sp. | reverse complement strand
CAATTGAGTTACAAGCGATTTGTAGTTTAGAGCCAAAATGTATTTATTCTGTGTAATCTGTGTAATCTGTGGTTGATTAACTGAGTACCTGAATAGTCACAAAAATAATGATTCGTAATTCAATTTGTAGGTATAATTTTTATACCTACAAAAACACCAAAATGCCTGTAAAATCAGAGTTTATTAATGTAGGTATAATTTTTCACGGGAATCAAGGTTATATATTTAAACTACACGCCTACATACTTTCAAGTGTAAAACAAGTACGCTATAATTAGACAACATAATCTCGCGTTACGAGCGGTAAAAAATTAAGGAGGAATTTGATGTTTACTCAAGCTTATTCACCAGAACAATCTGCCTTTGGCAAACTTGAAAATGGCCGCGATGTACTTATTCTCTATGTAAAGGAGTTTAGTGCAGAAGTCAAAGCTGTCAACCAGGCTGCTCTGTCAGCATATACATATAATTGGTTTGCGACTGAACATAAGGATGCCTATGTCCTCCAAGTAACTTGGGAAAATGAAATGCACATTGCTATCCGCTTCAATTCTCAGCATTTCAGCCTTATTGACCAACTACTCCAACCCAAGGATATTATTCTTACTACAACACCCATATCTGAACTTATAGCAAATGCCCAAAAGAACGACTATGATTTTATGGAATTCAACGACGTACTGACGTTTAGCGGTATATCCTTTGCCGTTCCTAGTGCAGAGTACCTGTCTTAAGCCTTGTGGTTATGTTGGTCCATGAAAGTCGAAAAAAGAATTATCTTGCAATATTTTAGTTCTGTTATATAATAATAGGTGGAATTGGCAATGAGGCCTACCTGAATTCGGGTAGGCTATGTTTATTTTTAAGAGGTGGTATTTAATGTCAACTGACAACCTTGTTATTGATTCATCCATTCTGCTTAGTGAACTTAAAGACGCTAATCAAGAGATGGGGCAAGTCATCGATTCCATCCGCCAGATTGCCCAGCACACTAACCTTTTGTCTCTGAATTCCGCCATTGAAGCGGCGAGGGCCGGTGAAGCTGGTCGAGGATTTAGCGTAGTAGCGGATGAAATTAAAAAGCTTGCCACTCGCAGCTTAACTTCTACCAAAGAAAGTACCAAAATCATTGAAAATATTCAGAGCAAGGCCAACGAAATAATGGCCGTACGAACAGCTGATGTGGCTTATGACACGATCGATAAAATCGATCGTAACCTTTTCGAACGAAATTGTGATGCCCAAGCATGGGCTGGTTTTGATAAAGTAAAAAACTGCTTTTGCACTACAGAGGCTAATCGCTTTTCTGTAACTAATGTTTTACTAAAAAACCTTGTTGACATTTATGAGGTTTATCTTGACCTCTATGTGCTCGATACTGAAGGTACAATTGTGGCAGCAGGTGTTCACCACGAATTCATCGGTCAAAACATGGCAGATAAAGTCTGGTTTAAAGACGCCAAGTCCGCAAACGCCATATCTGTCAGCGATCTGTATCTTTCTTCGATTGATAAATCTCATACCGTGGCTTACACTTGCCCTATCCGTAACGACGAAGGTCATATATTGGGTTATTTCTCCACTAGATTTAACTGGACTTTTATTTACGACATTATTGAATCGGCTCGTATCGGTAAAAATGGAGAAATATTCATTATCAACAATGATGGCTTCGTCATCGCCTGTCGAAACCGCAAGGGTATTCTGACTGATAATTTAAAGCACCTTAAGGCTGCTCAGTTGGCAATGAAAGGCGAAACCTACGGCTATCTCTTTGCACAGGATACTTTAGGCACTAAAATTTACGGTTTTGCCCATACACGCGGTTATAACGCTTATAAAGGAAAAAACTGGTCCGCACTTGTAAGCGAAATTTTGTAGATATCAAAAAGCTCGAGAAATGCTCGAGCTTTTTGATATACTAAATTAATGAAAGTTACATTGCATTCTTAAGTTTCTGAGCTTCTTGAGCAGGAGCTGGAGCAACCTTTTTGATAATATTCCAGGGCTTGCCTAAAGGTAATACTTCACGACCGTAGAAGTTCTTGTAAAATATTGCTCCTGAAGCATAGAAACCAACAAGGGAGATAATAAATTCGGACCAGCCTGCTAGTTGGGCAAACATAGCGACAGGACCCATTTTAAAGGTTACTGCGGCAAGAGAGAAAAATAGAATGTCGATCAGAAGCAACATTATAACAAAGGGAATGTTTACTTCGAAAGAAGCCACGGTGATAAAAAGAGAAAAAATGAGGTAACCAATATAAACCATTCCTAACATTGTAGGATCAACTGCTGCTTGCATGCCTGGGCCAAACATACCATTCATAATTGACAGTGAAAAAGCCATTCCTACCCAGAAAAAACCATAAGCGCCTAAAACTGTGCCGCCGAATACATTACCCTTTTTAAAGTCAATGTTTGCAGCCATAATTTGAACAATCCCACCCAATAACGCTGCCCAAACAACAATTAACGCGGTTGCCTTTGGATTAGTAAAACCTAATTTGGCAGATGAGGCTACGAAACATACCATAGCCAATCCCAAAACCCCAAATGCTGTAGGATCTGCACCGCTATAAGTTATTTTTACTTCTTGTGTATTCAATTAATTTTCCCCCTTGTCACTAGTTATCACTTAATAGATGATACGTGATACGCAATAGTTATAATAATAAGTGCCTAAATTATTAACTCTTCCTTCTCCCCCCGTCTAAATGTTCTCTCCCAAAACGACTCGTGTTATGGTTCCCACAACAAAAATTCGATAGATTCAGAGCCCTTTAAATTAGGCGATTCTGAATCTATCGAATTATCTTGCAATTTATATGCCAATGAAGTTTTTGCTGTGCTAAATGTTCACTCTTCGCCCATACCACAGGTTACGCTTCTTTTCCTCTTACGAATCCCCCGAAAAATTTAATTTCCACGTGTACACAGCTCTTTACACTTTTTTTGCACTAGAGCTCGTAACCTGCTTCAACTTACGTTTTGGAAGGTATGTCAACTAATGGACACATGCGCAATTGGTTGGCATATGTCTTACCAAATACCAGTTTATTATTCTGCGCAAATAGCCTCAAAATTGTGGGGCCACAGAAACTTATACTTTAGACTTGATGCAAAAGCGCTCCTTTAATGTCAATTAAAGAAGTACCAAAAATTTTAGCAATCAACAATTATCTTCATAGATTAGATGCGCGTTTGCAGACGTTTTTTGACGCTGGGGTAGCGGTCAATGTCCGTGTGAGGAAGAAATTTGCTGCCACTAAATTTCTCCATGAAAGCTGGATTGGCATTGAGTTCGAAATATGTGACTTTGGCAGCGATGGCTTCTGCTTCCAGACGCATAGGGCGGGATAAAAGCACTTGGCGGGCAGCTTCCCCAGAACTATTCCCCAGACGTACGATGGCAGAGCGCGGCAGGTCAGGATAGAGACCAATCGTAATGGCTGACTCGATCGGCAAATACTGACCAAACGCTCCGGCAGCATAAAAGTGGCTTATTTCCTGATAAGAACAGCCTACATTTTCCATCAAAAAATCGGTAGCCGCATTGACCGCTGCCTTAGTGGCTACGAAGTTGGTGATATCTACCTGCGTTATGACAATGTCTTCTCCCGAGGCCGATTCTGCGGCAGGAACCACAACAAACCAATCCTGCCCAGTCTGAAAACGGGCGGTCCGATTAATGATGCCGTTGAGGAATAGTTCGGCAAGTGTGTCCACTAGGCCAGAGCCGCAGATGCCGCGGGCTGGGGCATTGTCTATAGTCGTATAATTTACTTTGCCCGTCTCCGCATCTATGGAAACACGATCCACAGCCCCTGACTCTGCCCGCATACCAAAGGCTGTAACACCGCCTTCCAATGCGGGGCCGGCTGCTCCGGCACAAGCAACAAGCCATTCTTCGTTGCCCATCACGATCTCTCCATTGGTGCCGATGTCAACAAATAGCGAGGTGTCTGACTGTTTATGCATCCCACTGACTAGGATTCCCCCGATCACGTCACCACCCAGGTAACTACCTATGCTAGGCAGGCAATAAACAGGAGCCAAAGGATTAATATCAATTCCTATTTCTCCGGCAGGAATCAAGCCCGGATTGTTGACGATCGGAGTATAAGGGTCCCGACAAATAGAAGCGGGATTCAGGCCCAGCAAAAGGTGGATCATAGTTGTATTGGCTCCGATGGCCATGGCGGTAATCTTTTCTGTCTCCTTTGGCAATGGGAAAAGAAGTCTGATCAAGCGATTTAGGGTATCCACGACGGCTTTTTGCAGACGGGCTAAACCGCCTGGTTCGGCAGCATGACGAATACGGTTGAGAATATCCTCACCTAGGCTGATCTGAGCGTTATAGTCGGCTGCATGTCCAAGAACCGTGCCGTCACAGAGATTGACAAGGTAAACGACCACCGTTGTCGTGCCAATGTCAACGGCCAGCCCAAATTGTTCCTTGGTCGTATCGCCTGGTTCCAGATCAATTAATTGCCATCCTTGCCCTGTGTCCGCTAAGGTAGCTGTGACCTGCCACTCTGCGCTCCGGCAAATGACGGGAATCTTTGGCATAAGTACTAAGGGCACGTTGACAGAGCCATAGCCACGTTCCAACGCATGACGCACCTGGTCGACATCTGCTCGGTTATCTTGTGGGCTAGGCGGATTAAGAGACAGAAATATTTTCTGGGTAAGGGGATCGAGGTGAGTAAGGGATGTCTGAACCTGATCTGCCAGGATAATAGGTTTCTTTTTATCATCTACCATAGCTGTACCTTCTTTTAATTTATTTCTTCAAAGACTTAATTGAACCTTTATACCATTATTAACCTAAGTATACTACTAGAGTTCGAACTTGTAACTACAAAAAACTAAATATTCCAATTATTATTCCGCATATATGTCCCGATATATCAATAGCATCTATTATAGTTACTCTTAATTATAAATTAATATAGCAAAAATTCTATGTTCTGCAACACATTTAGGTCTTGAAACGGATTCCCTTTGACCCCTATTAATAAAGCCTTCTTCCCAACCTCGATACTCCCAAGTTCCTCTTGCAAGCCACATATTTGAGCTGCCGTACTAGTTGCTGCTTTGAGAACTTCACTTGGAGAAAGACCAGCCTGAGCAAATAATTCCAGCTCCCGGAAATAATCATACCCATGTACTACCCCGCCTGCTCCGGCATCCGTCCCAATTCCAAGCGCTACCCCTAGAGATTGGGCTTCTTCGATCTTCTCTAACTGCAATTCATAAGTTCTCTTAATGATCTCCAGAGATTCTTGAGAGTGATTTAAATGACCGTGAACCTTTAACTGATTGGCGACCGGTACAACTGTGGGCACCCATGGAATCTCCTTTTCCGCCATGTCGGCTAAGCTCTTGGCAGAAACGAAATAACCGTGTTCCATCGTGTCCACTCCTGCCTTGATACCTAACCTCACCGCTTCGTCAGAGCTAGCATGGGCCATTACTGGCAAGCCCAAATCATGGGCATGCTCAGTTATTCTATTTAATTCTGTTTGTGTAAATTGGACAGCACCTATTTTTCCATAGTTTTTAAAACTTACAATACCTGAGACCAGTATCTTTAGCCAATCAACCCCTTGCTCCTTTAACGCATCTATTAACTGACAAGCTTCAACAACATTAGAGATGCCCGGCCCAAGAAAGGACCCATATTTTCCAGTTTTGCCGATGCCTTGCCCACACGCTATGATACGCGGCCCATCCAACTCCCTCTTTTCTATCAATTTTTTAGTACGTAAGCCTACCTTACCATTATCTCCGCCATCGCGAATTGTTGCCAGTCCACTGTCTAAACTATGCTCTAGAGTTAATTTAACTTGTTCCAACCAAGCATCGACATCGGACCAACGTTCTACAGCCGCAGCAAAATCCACCCCATCTAAAGCCACATGCACATGACAATCAATAAATGCCGGCAGGATCGTTAATTCCGGAAGGCTAACAACTTTCGGTCCAAGAGGAACTTGAGCTGTATGAAAATCTGTTTGAATACGAGCTATACGTCCCTTGTGAATGAAAAGAGCGGTATGTGGGAGTAGCATACCCATGTCCGGATCTGCTACGTGACCTGGAACAATGATCAAGTCTGCGTGATCTGAGTTCCTCATTTTGGTTAGTCTATTATTTTTCAAAATAACCCTTACACCCCAATCAATCTCTAATCCCCTATCGAAGGGTAATACATTTCTTCATACTTCACTTACCTTTTTTCTATAATACTCAAAGGCTGCCTCGATTTGAAAACCGGATTTCATGTATAGTTTTAACGCATAAGTATTTTCGTTATTGACCTCAAGGGTTATTTCGGTTTTTCCTCGTTGCCACAAACTATCTACGATTAAGTGCAGCAGTTCTGTTCCGTATCCCTGGCCTCTGTATTCGGGGGCTATTCCAAACCCAAATATTGATCCTTCATCACCTTCAAGATTTACTGAACCCAACCCAATAATTTGATCATTCAAAACAGCAAGATACTGTTCCCGATTTTTCAATCTAAAGCAATTCTCTATTAGAATCTTAGAATCTTCGTAAGTGTCACTGAACGTCCGCATACTCGTAGCAATTAGCTTGTCCAAATCCTTCGCCCCAGACTTTAACAAAGCTAAACGATACCCCGTCCTAGCCTCATAGCTATCTTTATGAGCTCTCATAAAATATTCGGTATGATCATACTCAGTATTGAAATTTGCGATTACCTGCTTGCCTGAACTTGATTGGGACTCGCAGGCAAACAGGATTGTCGGGATTTCATATTTTCTCAGTTCTGCAACGGCTTTCATTAATAACGCCTTGAAGTATCCCTCATACCGATACTCAGGTGAGGTATAGGCTGAAACTTCGGCCTCCTGTTGTGTAGGAATAAACATGGATAACATACTTACTAGCTTGTCGTTTTTGTAAAGGAGAAAGATACTCTTAATATGAGGATTGAAGTTTAAAGATGTATCTAAAAATACGCTTCCTTGAAGATTATCATATCTCTTACAAACATCTTCTAGAGTAAGAACTTCATTAATTGCCTTCTCACTTAAACTGAGATAAGATCTAATAATCATCCGGGGCCTCCTTCAATTTAAAACCTGCTGGTGCGGTCTCGAAAACTCTTCCAACTTAACATTTATTATAAGGTTTTTTTGCGTATTCGAACAGACGAAAAGAAGGGGCTCCCGTCAAGGAAGCCCACACTACTGAGACAATACTAAAATATGACTCCCAAAGCAATTAAGATCAAAATTGCGACAGCAATAATTCCTACCCCTACACCTGTCCCAACAGGAGGAGCGCCACATCCGTATCCATACATATTGTCATACCCCCTTTATTTGGATTCCAGTAATTTAATCCAATTAGTTAGAATACGATACCCATTGCTATGAGGAGCAAAATGATGACCACAACGATCGCAATGCCAGCACCTAATCCTAAACCAGGCCCACCCACTACTCCAGCTCCGAATGCCATTTTAGAACCCCCTTTCCTTCTTTAATACATCATACGCTTATCCCCTTATTTTGTTCCATTATTTTACATTATCAGCTTGGTTTTTATGTTATTCAGGTTAGTCTAATTCTTCTCCGTAGAGTTTCTGACGAATGTGTCCCTCGTAAAAATTCCATTATTCTATTATGTTACATTAAGCCTAGAAATTGTTTTTTCTCCCCATTTATTAATCCTGAGATGGGTTACGCTGCAGGGTTCAATATCAAACGAAACTTTCTTAATATAAGCCTCTGAAAATTCTAGCCACCAGTGAATTATTGCCATGATTGTTCTTCTATGTGATACTATCATCACGGTCTCATTCGATTCATGTTCAATTGAATCCATAAACTTAAATACTCTATTATTAAAACTTCTCCAACTTTCGGCATTAGGATAATGAATCCAGTCCATTACAGGTTCCGAAATGGGAAATGATATTTTAGAAGCTTCCTCTGCACTCAGATTGGCTGCATCTCCATTATTTTGTTCCCGCAATGCCTTGATCGCCATAGGGTTTTTATCGATATAGCTACCTATAATTTCTGCCGACTCTTTAGCTCTAGACAAATCGCTGCAGTACAATTCAACTTCAGCTCGTCCCAATAAATTTGTAATTCTTTTTCCAGTCTCATGTGCTTGGTTTCTTCCTTTTTCAGTTAACCCTGAATCTGTCCATCCTCCAGTTAACCTCTCACCCACCAGGTGTTCTGCCTCACCATGCCTTATGAGATACAAAGTCTTTATCATCTCGTTCCCCCTTCGTATTAATCAATTCCGAGACACCCACTTCTTTAAGTCGGTGTTCCAGCTTTAGCTGAACGAGTTCACTGTCAAATAGTGACTCTAGTTACAACTATATCACTTCTCAAAATAACAATATCAAAAACAAGGCTAGAAACAAATAGTTTCCAGCCTTGTTTCTCTATTTATTTATAGTCTACTCGGCTTCAGTTTCTCCCACAGGTTCCTGATCATTGCCGTTTGTACCGACAATATTTACATTACTATTAGGCACCTTCAAGGAGTTAATAAGATTGCTAATGTTTACTCCCGTAAGTTGTTCAATTACTTCTGGCATTTGCGCCATCATGTCCGTGATATCACGGGTTACTTTTTGCATACCTGAATTTTCGCCACCTGTCGAGATGACGGTTATTTTATCCACGTTTTCAAGAGGAGCGGCGATAGCCTTCGCTAACTCTGGGATGCCTGAAAGAAGTTTGTCAAGAATAGCCGCCTGAGAGTAATTACTAAAGGCTTGCGCTTTTGCTAAAATCGTATCCGCTTCAGCTTTACCTTTGGCTCGAATGATTTCTGCTTCAGAATTACCAACAGCCCTAGTAGCTTCTGCTTTAGCTTCGTTCTCAAGTTTGATTGTCAGAGCATTGGCCTCAGCTTTAGCCTGATTTTCTAGTTTCGTTACAGTTGCATTGGCTTCAGCTTTCGCTTGGTTCTCGATTTTTATCGCTCTAGCTTGCGCTTCTGCAGGCTTAATGATACTGGCTTCAAGTTCTTTCTGCTTACGTTCAATTTCGGCATTAGCAACATGTACCTGACCTTGACGCTCAATTTCTGCGATCTTCCATTCCTGTTCAGTTAGGTTCTGTTTTAATTCCGCTGTACGTAAATTATAAGCATTTTCCTTATCTGCTCTTGCTGTTTCTACTTCAGTATCGTATTTTGCTTTTTTAAGATTTAAGTCTTTAACATTTTCCGCTTGTTGTGATTGGGAGGCCGTTTCTGCCGTTACTCTTTCCTGCTCAGCGTTTGTTTTAGCGATTGCAGCGTCCCTGTTGGCCGCTGCTTTAGTGGTTTCAGTTTCTTTTTCGGCAATCGCTTGGGCAATTTGGGCCTCTTTGAGAACCCGAGCGATCTCAGGTTTACCCATATTTTCAATATAACCGTTAGCATCTTTGACGTTTTTAATGGTGAAGGATCTAACTTCCAGTCCCATTTTGGAGAGATCTAATTGACAAGTAGCCAGCATCCGAGATTGAACCATTTCAGGATCCTTAACAATTTCCTCGACGGTTAACGTCCCGACAATCCCGCGCAGGTGACCTTCCATGACCTGTTTGATCATGGCCTCGCGGTCTTCAGGATTTTTATTGAGAAACTGAATCGAGGCTGTTTTGATACTATCTGAATTATCCTGTACTTTGATCTGGGAAACAGCCTCAACCGTAACCGCAACCCCTTGGTTGGTATACAAATCATTTTGTGGCGCAATATCAAAGGACATTAATGCTAAGGATAATCGTTTGGAAGTTTGAACGAGTGGCCAAACAACTCTACCACCACCCGTAATGACGTTACTGCCACCCATACCAAAGACCACCAAAGCCTCGTCCGGTCCTACCTTCTGAAACATCCTTGCCAGAACTGTTACTACTAGCAAAAGCCCAATAACTGCCAAAACAATTATAGCAATAATTAGATATAGCCCCATCGTCATCGCTGCCCTCTTTCAATTAAAAATTAAACTTTCAAACTAAATTCCAGATTAAATTCAGCGTTCTTGACGATCATCGCCACGCCGTCAACTATGCCAATTATTACAACAATTTCGCCCCTTTGCACTTCTCCTGGATGTTTGTGCTTGGCTGGTATTGCCCTTGTACCCCCTTCAATAGTGTAAATCACCTCTCCTACTCTTTGGTCTGATATTACCGAACTTACAGTACCTGTTACTCCTATTATGTCGTCCAAGGAAGTGGTGAGGAATTTCGACTGTCCTTTGAGCATGCTCGACAATAATTTGCGTACTATGAACCAAAATAAACTTCCGATTGCTAAGGCCGGTATTAAGGACAGCAGAGCAACTTTCAAAATTCCGTAAGCGATTAATCCGGCTGCACCAAAGCCAATTAAGAAAGCGAATAAAGCATTTATATTTAAGAGTGGGACATTAGTACTCGAAGTAGTGCCCTCCTGAACCTGTGAGGAAGCGCCGTGGTGACCAATATGGATAGCTGAATGGTCGAATGATCCATGAGGAGTATGGGCTGCGCCATGCCCGCTGCCAAAGATTAAAGCCGTGATACTAAGCAAGATCCCTAGACTCATGCATATTATATAAACTGCATTTATGCCGTCAATATAATAATTCTCCATTTTTCACCTCCAGATTCACTCCCACCCTTTTTCTATATTTTAATAGTATTCTCTAAAGCACAACAAATCCCTCTTTATCTGGGAATGAATTTGGCGATGATTTTTCTTGATTCATCGGACATGTTATACTTGAATCGGCGAAGGGAGGAAGAAAGCAAATGTTACGGAAAGCGTGGGGCCTTACTACCCTGTTAACTCTCATGATAGTGCTCTTTGCCAGCGGTTGCCAAGTTACTGCTCCGGTCAAAATTGATCTGCAAAAAAGCGTTTCAGCGGAACAATTGCAGCAAATGGTTAAAACTAAAGCTGATTATTATTATGTGGGGTTCGACTGGAGATTAGGGCCCAGCGAGGACGTCAAGAGGTTTGTACCACTATTGAATTACCTTGAACGCCAAACAGGCTATAAATTCAGGTTAAGGGTGTTTCCCCAGGATGTGGATATTGCCCGAGAAATGGGCGCAGGTCAAGTTCAGTTCGCTATCATTGGACCACTGAGTTTGCTCCGAGCTGAAAAATACGGGGTGAAAAGCTTAGTTATTGGCATTACAGAAAATGGGACTTCCAATTACCGGACTATGATTGTCACCCAACCAGGAAGCCCTATAAAAACAATTCAAGATTTACGTGGACGGACACTGGCCTTTAGCGCCAAGACTTCAACCCAAGGCTACCTAATTCCACGCATCATGTTGGCCCAAGCGAAACTGAATCTCAGCGATTTAGCCTCCTTCGAATCGTTTCAGTCCTATGCCGACGCTGCCAATGCTGTGCTCGGCGGACGTTTTGAGGCAGCTGCCTTGCAAGATACTCTGGCCGAAAAATTATCCTCCCAAGGTTTGGTGAAGATCGTCGCGAGCTCTGATTATTATCCTTCCGGCGGAGTATCAGTGGCTTCCGGAATCGATCCGGCAGTCGTAGCTGCCGTCCAAAAAGCTCTGCTGGAATTTGATCCGCAAGGAAAAGATCAAGGCGGGCTCTATCAATGGAATAATTCAGAAATGCCCAAAGGCTTTGACACGATCAAGGGAGCTCCGTACGCCGTGTTCCGCACCTGGGCCCAGAATTTTGGTCTTCTTAATTAGACCATACCTTCAGCCTACATCGAATATCTAACCACGAAAATGTGAGGTGGAATCCGCGATGCGATTAAGTCATAAAATAATCTTTGTGACCTCAGGTATCATGGTAGTTATGGGTTTGGTGACCATAATAGCTATTAATGGTGTCGTCAAAGGTACAGTACGCTCCAGCATCGAACAAAACGGGGTTGTCTTAGCGGAGACCACTTCTAGTAATGTTGCAGACCAATATCTGGATGGCAAGCTGCTGACTGTAAAAAGTGTCTTGCAAAATCTGTTAGACAGCAACCACTACCTAGTGTACGCCTATATTCTCAACAGGGACAATGGTACTGTGGTGGATACATTTCCGCAAGGCTTTCCTATAGGGTTGGTCCAAGTGGATCCACTCCCGAACGGCAGTACATCCGTCGCTCAAATGTTAAATGTCGATGGCGATCTGGTTAGGGATACTGCTGTCCCGTTAGTTAGCGGCTTGGATAGTATCGAATTACATATTGGTTTGAGCGAGAGCGCCTTACTCCTCCCTATTTCAAGGATTTCCTGGGTAATCGCTGTTTTGACACTGATCGGCATGATTATCGGAAGTCTGGCTGCTCTTGTCTTAAGTCGCTTGATTACCCGACCTTTAGAAAAGCTGACCCGACAGGCAGAGCAGATCGGAGAAGGGAACCTGGAGGGCGAAATCCAACTCAACAGCCGGGATGAGGTGGGAAACTTAGCCCGTACCTTTAACCGCATGACAGCTCACTTGAAAGAAAACATTCAGGCTCTGGAGTGGCGCAATCAAGATCTGTCCCTGCTCTCGCAAAAACTAGGTGAGCGGGAAGAGCTCCTGGGCAAACTCTGGCAGCAGGTTATCTCCGCCCAAGAAGAGGAAAGAAAACGGATTGCCAGGGAACTGCATGACGAAACAACGCAGTCGTTGGCTGCGATCATAATTGGTTTAAAAACTGCGGAAGAAATCATGCCCAGCGATCAGAGCAAGGGCCTCCATTTTCTGGAGCAGCTTCGCAGTATGGCCGGAGACGTTGTCAAAGAATTGCACAATATCACCTATGATCTAAGACCGACGGTCTTGGATGATCTCGGCTTAGTCCCGGCCCTGCGCTGGTATGCTGAAAACCGCCTAGGCCCCAGAGGGGTAGAGTTTGAGTTGGAGGTAACAGGAATCAACCGTCGTCTTCCAGCTGAAATGGAAACAACCCTCTTCCGGATTGGTCAGGAAGCTATCAGCAACACCTTTAAACATGCTCAGGCCCGTAAGGTTGTTTTGGTTATATCCTTAATAGCCAATAGTATAATGATGCAGATCAAAGATGACGGGCAGGGTTTTGTGAATAAAGAAATGTGGAGCAAAACCAATGAAAGGGCGCGTCTTGGGCTTTTAGGTATGCGCGAAAGAGTAGGCCTATTAGGTGGCATAATTGAGGTTAATTCACAGGTCGGCGTAGGAACAATTGTGACAGTAAAATTAGAATTATCGCAAATAGAATCTTCAAAGGAGGGCCCTAGGTATGAAAACGATTCAGATCCTCTTGGTGGATGATCACACGATTTTCCGGGCCGGCGTCCGGGTGCTTTTGGAAATGCAGCCGGACTTTAAAGTGGTTGGAGAGGCAGAGGATGGGGCAAAAGCCCTTACCCTAGTCCGTCAACTTCAGCCGGATGTTGTACTGATGGATATTGCCATGCCGGGAGTTGATGGCCTAAGTGCTGCTAGGCAAATTAAGGAGCTTACGCCCTTGACCAAAATAATTCTCCTTACCCAGCATGAGAATAAAGAGTATATCCAGCCGGCTCTAAAGATCGGTGCCGAGGGATATGTTTTGAAACGGGCGGCTGCTGACGAGCTGGTCATGGCTATTCGCGCCGTTTACAAGGGCAAATCATTTCTTGATTCGGATGTAACGTCAACAGTCTTATCCGATTACAGCCAAGACGGAAAGATTGGCGCGGATACAGACTATCAGCAACTTTCGGAGAGAGAACGTGAGATCCTGGTTATGTTGGCGCATGGGTACAGTAACCGAGAAATCGCGGAATTGCTGAAAATCAGCCCCAAGACAGTGGATTTTCACCGCGCCCGGATCATGAATAAATTAGGTATCAAAGGAAGGGTGGCTCTGGCCAAATATGCTATACGACACGGGTTGGTTGAGTGAAGCGAACGTCTTCGACTGTGATAAGATAAGAAAATCTATTTAGTCACTACGATTAACATTAACTATTGAGCAGACTTATAAGAAGTCTGCTTTTTACTTTTTTAAAAAAAGTAAATCCACTCCTAGTATTTTACCTAGGTTATTATCAAGGGAATATGTTAGCAAAACCATTGAATCGACCAGTTAACTTTTTCAGTATTATCACGGTATAATGGCTACATACACGATACCTTAATAATAGTCATAAGGAAAACATGGGGACAAAACTTGAGTGTTTAAAGCGAGGAGGGTGAGTTTGGTACTGAGCAAGGGCTATGCTATTGGGATTTAGGGTTCTGCCCAAGCGATAGATCTGTCCGGAAAGAAAGTTGAACCAATTCATTAATCCAAGGAGAGGTATGGAATATGAATGACTTTAAGCTAAAGGTTCTTCTTTACACCAATGGTTCGTATCAGGCTTTCTCTGCCGCTGTTTACACTGCTAATCTTTTGCACAATAATCCAAATTTACATTTGACTATTCTGCAAGTTCAAGATGTGGATCGAGGTTCAATGGGTGTGAAATACAGTTGGACCGAGTTAAGGCTCAAGTATAAAGGTTGTCGCTGGGCGTGTTCATCTGATACTGACTCTAGTTGGATAAATACTTGGCCCGATAGGCCCGATTCTAAATGGCTGAAACAAATTCTTCACGATTCAGATTTGGAACTCAGAAAGCAGTATGATGCACTCCTAGCTAAAACAAACAATATCCTCTCCAAGAGAAACCAAAACGTTCACCATCAGAGGTTATGTTTAAATACCAGCTATGCCGAGACATCCCACTCATCCGAGACGGTTGAGACGATTATTGATTATGCGACCAAGAATTTATTTGATTTAATAATTATTGGTACCCGTGGACTTTCTAGATTAAATCGCATGATTTCTGGCAGCTTATCGCATGACTTGCTGAACAAATCTACAATACCAGTGTTATTAATTAATAAACTTCCTCAGCAATTTATTGAAGGTTATCTTTCAGCTTCAGGGTCTTAGAATTATTTTCAACTAGACTGATAGCTTTTCAATCACTTCGCACTATTTTAAGCTGACTAATTCAGCAAAGGAGACCAAAATAATGGAAAAAAACAAAATTAGTATTTTAAAAATCTTTTTGTCATTTTTCAAAATTTCACCGCTATCTTTTGGGGGAGGATTCGCAATGATCCCTATCATCGAAGATGAAGTGGTGCGGAAGCAACAATGGGTAACCAAAGAACAAATAGTTGATGTTTTTGCTATTATTCAATCGTTACCTGGCGCTATCGCTGTTAATGCTGCTAGTTTAGTAGGATATCAAATTGCAGGCGTCTTCGGTGCCATTGCAGCGTTTCTAGGAGTTATCCTACCGACATTTGCAATTATGATTGTTTTTGGAGCCATGTTAATCACCTACCAGCATAACTTTTATGTTCAAGCTGCTTTACAAGGGATAAGACCAGTCGTTGTGGCAATGATTGCTTCAGCTGGTTATAAAATGAGTAAAGTTTCTCTCGTTGATAAAACTTGCTTTGCGATCACTGTCGTTAGTATTCTGACACTCCTCATGTTTAAAAGCTTGATATTTGTCGTGATTGTTTCAGGTGCTGTTTTTGGAATTGGGATTATGAATTTTAGGGGAATGGGAAAGCGAAAACAAGCTGAAGCAAAAATAAAAGTAAGTGAAACAAAGTATGAACCTCAAATTAAAGTGAGTGCAAAAGCATGAATATGATTGAAAGCATACTTTTCGCTTTTTCCAAACTATGGATCGTAATATTTGGTGGTGGTTATGCTATGTTGCCGCTTCTACAGACGGAAATGCAGGACCATCATTGGCTGAGTGTCAGTCAGTTGACAGATTCCATTGCTGTATCCGCAATGGCACCCGGTCCCATCGCAACTAATACTGCAGCAATAGTCGGCTTCAAAATCGATGGCGTTTGGGGTGCAGTGGTGGCTTCTCTTGCTATTACAATTCCTTCACTACTTCTCATTCTCCTTGTCGGCAAGTTGCTTGCTAAATTCCAAGAGCATCCAAATTTCAAAGCTGCATTTTATGGGCTTAGACCTGCAATTGTTGGAGTTATCCTTTTTGCTGCAATTAATTTTGCAGTCAGTAATCACATTATTGGCGGGCCTGGTATTCTTGACATCAAAAGTTCAATACTTATGGTTTTAGGTTTTATTGTTTTGGTAAAGACCAAAACTCATCCTATGTATTTGATTCTAACAGCTGCTGTAATTGGAATTGTATTTGCTATGGTGTAGACGTTCAATCAATTAAAAGTTAAAACAGGTAAGCTAACAAATACCACCCGAATATTTTCCTCCAAAAGTTAAGAAATATCCTTCTACTTATATGGTATACTACTGGAGAATTACCTAGTAAAATATTTTAAAAAGTTGAGGTATACCTATATTATATATGGTAAACTACAGGTAAATCACCTAGAAATGCTTTAGATGTTAGGGTCAAGTTTTGGAGGAAACGAAAAGCTCCCGAGCCGTGGAATCCAGTGATTCCTGACATCGGGAGTTTTTGAATGTAATGTCCCATTAATAGAGGCGACAAAGGAGGCAGTAAAGTGGAAGTAAAAACCAAACATAACACCTATAATAGCTTATTTCATTGGCATAGTTTTAGATTGAAATTAGTGTTTGAAGGAATCGGTGTTGGTCTGATTGCCGGTCTGATTGTGGTGTTATACCGCTATTTACTGGAAAAGTCAGGAGTTCTCTTGACTGAAGTTTATCAGGCTCTGTCAGCAAAACCCTCGCTTATTCCTGTTTGGATAGGGGTTTTGATCATTATCGGCTATACAGTCGGCTTATGGGTTAAACATGAACCCATGATCAGCGGCAGCGGTATTCCTCAAATTGAAGGGGTATTGTTGAGAAAACTCGATATGACCTGGTGGAAGGTTATTATTGGGAAACTTGTCGGAGGAGTTCTATGTATCGGTGCCGGCCTTTCGATGGGACGAGAAGGCCCATCGGTTCAATTAGGGGCAGCAGTTGGGCAAGGATTCAGTAAGGTCTTTAAAAGGATCAAAATCGAAGAAAAATATTTGATTACCTGTGGAGCAAGTGCAGGGCTTGCGGCCGCCTTTAATGCTCCTATTGCAGGGGTGATGTTTGCCTTAGAAGAGGTCCATAAAAACTTTTCCCCCTTAGTGTTGCTTTCAGCGTTATCCGCGGCATTATCCGCTGATTTCATATCTCGAGAATTCTTTGGTTTGAAACCTGTCTTTGCCTTTAAGGGCTTAACAGTTCTACCACTGCAAGATTATTTTTATATCATTATATTAGGAGTTATACTGGGCGTTTTGGGGGTGACTTTTAACAAGACCCTGCTGAAGACACAAAACTTATATGCTAAGCAAAAATGGCTCCCTAAAGAATTCTGGATTATATTCCCGTTATTAATTTCAGTGATTTTAGGATTTGTCTTACCGCAAGTTTTAGGTGGCGGGAATGATCTCATTGTCTCACTTGTTTCAGCGAACTTCCCGCTAGTATTCCTCTTGGTACTATTGTTCATAAAGTTTCTATTTACGATGAGCTGCTATGGATCGGGGGCACCTGGAGGGATTTTCCTCCCACTCTTAGCAATTGGTGCTTTAATCGGGAATGCGTATGGAGTTGTATTGGTAAATTTTTTCCATTTCGATAGTATTTATATTAGTAATTTTATTATCTTAGCGATGGCAGGTTATTTCACAGCGATTGTCAGAGCACCAATCACAGGAACCATTCTGATTACAGAAATGACGGGTTCGTTTGATCATCTGCTTTCCTTAGCCGTTGTCTCTATCGCGGCCTATATAGTGGCCGATCTTTTGGGCTCAAAACCGATCTATGAGGCCTTACTGGATAAGCTTTTACACAAGCAAGGTGAGGGTGTAGTTATCGGCAATGAGAAAGATAAATCCATTTTAGAGTTTGCAGTTTGTATGGGATCTAGGTTGGAAGGTAAACAAATTAAAGCAATCGAATGGCCATCCCATTGCTTATTAGTGGCAGTTAAGCGTGGAGAACGCGAAATCATCCCCACGGGGGACACCGTTATTTATCCCGGAGATTATTTAATTGTGCTCACTAATGAGGATAGAGTAGCTACCATAAATGACTTCTTGCTCAAAATGGCTGAAAGCTGTGAAATCTTAGCCCGATAATTTTGGTTGGGTTGGTAGAAAACATACTGTGTGGGTTAGCCAATACGACATTGAAAACGAAGATTTTCAATGTCGTATTTTTAAGTCTTAAGAGCCAATTCAACGCTAATGTTTCGTTGAATCTTAACTGTCTTCAGATTCTACTTATACTCACTTTCATGTTAAATATAACGCCGACAAATCTACCTTTGGTACCAGCCCTTCTTGCGCAGCCCTACTTAGCAAGGAGGCAACCGCCTTATACCCTGTCTCACCTATATTTTCGGTGTACTCATTGACGTAAAGCTTAATATGAGCTTGGGTTACTTCAGTGGACAACTCTTGACTGTGCTGCAGCACATACTCCTTCGACTCCTCCAGGTGTGCCCAGGCGTATTTGACCGACGCCTGAATCCAGCCGGTGATGGCCGCTAGATCCAGTGACCTGCGAGCGATAATGGCTCCCAGCGGGATCGGCAGGTTAGTATCACCCTCCCACCAATTGCCTAAGTCTGCCAAGAGAGTCAGTCCATACGCGGGATAGGTGAAGCGGGCCTCATGGATCACCAGCCCGGCATCCACCAAACCATCACGTACGGCCGGCATAATCTCGTGGAAAGGCAGAACAACAATCTCGCCCACTCCTCCGGGCACATGTTGAGCTGCCCATAACCGAAAAAGTAAATAGGCCGTTGATCGTTCACTCGGAACCGCCACTCGTCTGCTGGATAGCCTTGCTGGATCGTTGTTACCACTTGCTTTGTTTGACGTCAATAACAAGGGACCGCAGCCTTTACCCAACGCGCCTCCACAAGGCAGCAGCGCATACTCGGATAGGACCCATGGTAGAGCTGCATAAGAGATCTTGACTATATCCGGTCCATTAGAGCCGGCCGCTAAACTATTTGTGATGTCAATATCTGCATAGCTTACATTAAGCTTAGGAGCACCGGGTATTAGTCCATGTACCCAGGCGTGAAAAACAAACGTGTCATTGGGACAGGGAGAAATTGTTATATTCATTAGAACGCCTCCGTCAATATTGCGCTCGCCGCTTCCAGAACGGCTAACGCTTCTTTAATTCGCCAAGTAGACCGCTCACGCGGACCGACCGTGTTCGAGATAGAGCGCATCTCCAGGACTGGCAAACCACGATCAAACGCTGCGTAGCCAACACCATATCCCTCCATAGCTTCGGCCGCAGCTCCCGGTACCCTGCCAGCCAGTTCGACTGCCCTAGCGGTTGTACCTGTAATCGTTGATACCGTGAGCACCGGTCCAGTAATCACAGGTAGCTTGGCCACGAGCAACCCCCTGGAAATATGCTCTACGAGGCTAGCATCCAACTGCATATGTGTGAAACCAAAACCCAACTCATCCACACTACAAAAACCGTCTGGGGTCTCCGCTCCCAAGTCGGCGACGACAATCTCATCCGCCACCACGAGTGAACCCACCTCAGCTCTACCAGGGAAACCTCCACCGATACCAGCACTAATAACCAAACAGTATTCCTTAGCGGCCAACGCCCTAGTAGTGTTTACTGCGGCGACTACCGAGCCGACACCCGCCACCAATACATCAAATCTCGGATCGTTGTTTAGACCGCGCAAAACCGCATCTCTTTCGGCTGAAACAGCCGTCATCACAAGGATCTGCTTTTCAGATTGCTGTCTGCTAAAAATTAAACCAGGTAATTTTTTTGCTTTTTGTTCTAAATTCAAGTTTGCGCTCCCTTATGTAATATTCTCAAGGTTGCCCGCGATCATTTATAGTAAGTTTGCTATACTATAGACAAAACTAGGTGCAAAAACTCTCGTACCACAAGAATCTCAGCCCTAGTTTCATCATACAATAGGTTTACAGAATCCCCGAAAGTGAAGAGTTACTGCGTCTGGTGCTACATATTGTTAAATTCTGAAAGAGGTAAACCCGTGAGGAAGCTCCCTACGGTTTCAAAACCGATTCTTTCCACAGTTCTGGCAAATCGTTCCCCAGGTATACCATTTACTCGATAATAGGATATTGCCTTTTCACTTATTTCCAGAGCCTCACTAATTGAATAGAGACCGGGTAATTCCCGACCTACGACGAAATCTTTGCCAAACTTTCCCCCGATAGAAATGGCGACTTGGTCTGGTTTTCTACCTCGTATGCCGACACATCCGAGGAGAGGTTTCGTACAACCATTACCACACCCACTGACTAAGATTCTGAATTTGTTAGGCAGTTTTACCTCGTAATACCCTTTATAGAATCGTTCATCGATTTGTTTGGCGACCTCCTCGGTGTCAAACATGCTCATTTTGCAGACATTGCCTTTACATATATGGGCAGGTCTTACCCTTAACCCTGTACCCCCAATCGATAGGCCCGCTTCCTTAAGCTCCTTGGCTACAGCCTCAAGATCTTCATACTGTAGCCAAGGAAGTTCTACGTTCAGTCTTTGGGTAAGGGTATAATAACCTTGTCCATATTTTTCAGATACCTCAGTAAGTTTTCGCGCTGCCTGAGCATTCATTCTGCCCGCCGGTATCAAAACCCTACAGGAAAAATGGACACCGTCTCGATTGGCTATATAGCCCTGCCCTTGCAATGATTTTTTTTGTTCATCAGTTAATTCCATCTCTAAAATACCTCCCCTACTCTCACTCCAGAGTCCTAAGTTTATACATCAATAATATACCATCTTGTTAAAAGATGGTAGTAAAAAGTCGGAATATTCACTAACCTCTTCCTGTTAATGAACTCGATTAGAGTCGCAACAGGTGAGGATCATCCCCCTGAAGAAGCTTCTCCAAAGCTTCGTAGCTCTGGACGCCAAAAGCCTTGCGACCCGCAACGATAAAACAAGGCACACTGTGAATGTCTAGCTGGTAGGCTTCTTCTATATCCTGAGCTACAGCTTGTTGATAGGTTCGAGTAACGAGTGCCTGCATGAATTCATCCTGATCTAGTCCGATCTGCAGGGCTAGCTCAGACAACACCTTCGGGTCATTGATGTTTTTTTGTTCTTGGAATAGAGCAGCAAAAACCGCATCATGATATTCATTGCCAAGTCCATGTTCTTCTGCAAATTTAGCTCCTTCCAAAGCTAATCTGGAGTGTTTACTCTGGTTATTAAAGGTCATGTGAAGTCCGTATTTTCGACTCAAATTTTCGATACCCGCTTTCGCCCGGGCGAGATATTCCGCCGATTTGGGCGGGATTTCTAAACCTTCTGGTCTAAGCTCAAAGGCTTTCCATTCTAAGGTTAAATTTCTATCCTTGGCCAACTGGTCAAGTGGGACTTTCCCAATCATGCAAAAGGGTCATAAGAAGTCTGAGTAGATCGTTATCTTATTTGTCATGATAAATTACAACTCTGTATAGAAGGGCAACTGTTCACCCATCACATTGGCGATTCCCCAAAGATAATCATTACCCATACCCTCGCGCTTATCCTCTTTGAACCCTTTACCTTTGAATAAATTCAACATACTTTTATTAGCTGCATAACCCGACAGGTATTTAGCCCCTTGGTCCTTGGCAAATTTACGCAAATTATTAAATACTTTCTCATGGATGGCATCACTTAAGGGGTCGAAGTTATCATTTTTGACTAATACAATATCATTAATAAAAATCTCTTGCTTGTTAAGCTTCGATATATGGAGACTAATAAGGTAATCTTCAAAGCCTAAGGTATCAACCCACATGATTTGTGGTAATTGTACCCCTAATAAACCTGCCAGCTCAGGCTTATATTTATAAGTCTCATAATATTCATGTAAAAGCTCAATCAGAGACTGATTATGTGCTCTAGCTTGGATGGATATGTTATATTGAGCGGGCAACTTCAGTCGTATTTCATCATCGGTAAAGACCTCAATGCCTGGATCCTTTCCTATTTCGGATATTAAGTCATCAATAGGAAATATACTCTTAATCTGTTCCTCCGAGGGATTCCACTGTTCCGAATAAATACGAAATGGCTTAACTGACACTCATACCTCACGCCTTTCCTAATACCTTAGTTTCAATGGGACTTGTTTCGCCTAACAGAATAGGCGGACCTATATTTAATGAACCTAGCTTATATTGTACTAGATATATTATATTCATCATTCGGTAAAGTCCAAGGAATTCCTGCTGTTTGCAAGAAGGAAGTTTCGAATTACGTAGAAGTGACCCTAAATTATTAAATATGAGCGACTAACAATACTCCAAATACTCCGGAAATAACTAAGTGGCACTTCTTGATAGCTTTAAAGCTCAACATCTTATGCCGGTACATCAAACCAGAAATAATTAAGACCGTCATCGCCGCCAGTGCAATTACCCCACTATAGACACGGTTCATTCTAGTCGGTAAATTGACCATAAAATACACACTGTGCCCGAGCCCCAGATCAAAGGCCAACCAGCCCAAGGTAACGTGGGCCTCTCGTAGTCGTTTAATCACTGAACCGTTAGCCCATGGAAAAGCCTCACGATCTTGGAGTTTGACATTGATAATCTGCTTTTGTAGAAGCCAAACAGTCACAGAACCAATAATTAACAAGAGCGATAACACGCCCATCTGATCCCAGAATCCTCTTTGTGCTCTAGCTGACCAATCTGTTATGCCATGATAGGCGGCCCATACCGAAAACGCGCTCATTAATCCCCACAAGATTACATGTAGAACCGTGCTTGAGTAGATTAATCGTCTTTTCATAAATCCGTTCTCCATAACTTTCACCTCTTCAAAAAATAGTATACACTCAGCTCCTTTAAAAACGGTTAAGAATGTTAGACGAACTTATTAAGATTTTATAATTTCTTTCTAACAACCTGCTAGACTCTACCAATAGCTTGTGAAAAATCATGGTTTCCATACTTAAACTGACGGATTGAGTTAAGAACGGGTGCATAAATGTAACGTGTACAGCACAGAGTACCCTTATGACCTTTAATTATGCCTAGGAAGGATGATCACAATTAATAGCGACAATAACCTTCGCCGAAAAATGGAACGTACTTACGAAAAACTTAGCCCTTTTGAACTTAAAAACAAATTAATTTCTCTCGCTCATGACCGAGGAGATAAAAGCATCTGGTCAATGCTTAATGCCGGAAGAGGTAACCCCAACTGGATTGCAACAACTCCGCGAGAAGCCTTCTTCACTCTAGGTCACTTTGCCCTAGAGGAAACCCGTAATGTTTGGCAGGATAATGACCTAGCTGGTATGCCTAAAAAAGAAGGCATTTCAGCTCGTCTGAAAACCTACACTGAACAACATCACGAAGCACCAGGAGTTGAATTTCTCAGGGCCATTCTTGACTATGGACCCCTCAAGCTGGGGTTTAACCCCGATGCTTGGGTTTATGAACTCGTTGATGGGATCGTCGGAGATAACTACCCTGTACCCGATCGAATGCTCGTGCACCTAGAACAGGTTGTGCATAAGTATCTAATTCAGGAAATGTGTAATAAAATTTCTCCGCCTGGTAAATACGACTTATTCGCTGTTGAAGGCGGCACAGCAGCGATGTGCTATATCTTTGACTCTCTGATTGCCAATCATTTACTTTACGTAGGGGATAAGATTGCGCTTATGGTGCCGACCTTTACCCCGTATCTGGAGATTCCTCATTTATCTCGCTATCAATTTGAGGTTATCGAAATTTATGCCCTAGAAGTCGATGAACAAGGTGACCATACTTGGCAATATCCAAACTCAGAGATTGATAAATTAACCGATCCCAGCATCAAAGCTCTCTTTGTTGTTAACCCCAGCAATCCACCCTCTGTAGCCATAAAAACCTCGTCGCAACACCATTTAATAGAAGTCGTTAAGAATCATAATCCCAAATTAATGGTAATTACTGATGATGTTTACGGCACATTTGTCGATAACTTTCGTTCTCTCATGGCCGATTTACCCTTTAATACCCTCGGTGTTTACTCTTTCTCCAAGTATTTTGGGGCCACGGGTTGGCGACTTGGTGTTATAGCGGTTCATCAGGACAATATATTTGATCAATTGTTAAAAGCGCTGCCTCCTGAGAAAATAGAAGCCTTAGCGGAGCGCTATGGAACAATAACTTTAGATCCTAACCAAATTCGTTTTATTGATCGGATCGTGGCGGACAGTCGTCAAGTCGCTCTGAATCATACAGCGGGTTTATCAACCCCTCAGCAAGTTCAAATGGGTCTCTTTGCGCTCTTCGCTTTGCTTGACGAAGAGAACCGTTACAAAAAGTTGACACAAGAAATTTGTCACCAACGTCAAAAATTATTGTACGAGGGCTTTGGACTCGAGTTACGCAAGGATCCGTTTGACGCCGCTTACTACAGTCAAATTGATTTATTAGTCTGGGCCAAGAAAAAGTACGGAGACGAATTCGTTCAATACTTACAAGTAAACTATGAACCCATAGACATTCTATTTCGGTTAGCGGAGGAATCGTCCATCGTACTCCTTAATGGCGGCGGGTTTGACGGCCCGAGGTGGTCCATTCGTACCTCTCTGGCCAACTTAAATCACGAAGCTTACCGACAAATCGGCGCCACCGTCCAAAAGACGTTTGAAGAATATGCGGCAGCCTGGCGAGCGGCAGAAACGGTGAAGGCATCAAAAGATTAGCGTTAGTGATTAGCTCAAATCGATGTAAATATTATATGTATGGACACACACTATTTATTGAGGTGATTAAAGGTGAAATGTAACGTTGGGGGAACTGAGCGGTTTATTAGGCTCGTAGTTGGCGCAATAATTCTTTTTTTAGGTCTGTACTTCAGGAGTTGGTGGGGCATAATTGGTTTGCTACCACTTATTACAGGTGCACTTCGTTATTGCCCCATTAGTGCTCTGTTAGATATCTCTACTTGCAAGGTTGATAATGGAGGATAAAAGGACAACGATTTTCTGTGGGCCATTTCAAAGTGGCCTTTTTATTATAGCCAGTATTATCCTACACGCGAAGCGTTGACTGGTTTATGAGTTGACTGTCAGTTGGTGTGGAATTATACTTAAATTTGTAGAAATTTAGACTTTAGGGGGTACCAATGGAAAACGCAGTATTTCTTAATTCAGCAAAACTTAATTTTGATCACAAACTTAATTATTCGTCACTAACCGAACTTACCACTTTTACAAAATACGCTGAGAGCAACGACCAAGAGATTTTAGAACGAGTTAAAGATCAAACTATTATCATTACGAAAGAGCTGCCTTTAAGCAGGGATTTGATCCTGCAATTTCCGCCCTCCGTTAAGCTCATCTGCGAAGCAGGCACCGGCTACAACAACATCGATATTGTTGCCGCCAGAGAAAAGAATATTACCGTATGCAACGTCCCTAGCTACAGCACCGAAGCCGTAGCGCATCTAGTGATTACCTACATCTTAAATTTCAGTTCCTCAATGATTCAGCGGCAGATCATGATCAGCCAGAAAAACTTTGATAATTTCACCAAACATGTAGAGTTACCCCATTTTGAGGTCCAAAACAAAACGCTTGGAGTCATAGGCGGTAGCGGCGCTATCGGGCAGGCGGTGATAAAAATCGCTCTGGTTCTGGGAATGAATATTCTTGTCTTCAGTCGAACACCGAAACAAGAAGACAATCCTAACGTACACTTCGTTTCACTGGAAGAATTACTTAAACGGAGTGATTTTGTCACCCTTCACTGCCCGCTCACCGCTGATACCTTACATCTTATCGACAAAGACAGGCTAAAGCTGATGAAACCTTCGGCTATTATTATTAACACTTCAAGAGGATCGATCATCAAAGAAACTGATTTAGTAGAAGCCTTACAAAACGGAGAAATTGCAGGCGCTGCTCTCGACGTTCAGGACCCTGAACCGCCAGAACCAACTAACCCCTTGTTTGCAATGAAAAATGTCATCCTCACTCCGCATATCGGCTGGAGGCGTTTTGAGTCAAGGCAAAGGCTTATCGACCTTATGGCTCATAATATTGAAGCTTTTATTCAAGGAAAACTGATTAATATTGTGAATTAACAGAGGTTGCAGGCCTATATACTATTATTCGAAGGCGACAGCATGTGCTTCTTTGGAACCAACCATTTTTTGCTTTTTCCCAACAAAAAGCGACGCGATTAAAGCAATAACTGTAACGATAACAGTAACGATCATGGCTGCTCGTAACCCATTCTGAAAGGCTAGCTGTCCGAGCACGGACATCAACTGTGACATATCACCTTGATTCGTAATACCATAAACGGAAGAGTGCATTCCATAAGCTGAGATTTTTTGCAGTGATTGGACACTAACCTTCTGCGTATACGTCGCAAGGCTAAGATTGGCATGGGTCGTCATAACCGTTCCCAAAATAGCGACACCTACCGAACCTGCTACATTGCTCAAGGTGTTCTGGAGAGCTGAGGCCCGATTTACGAGGGGAAGGGGCACAGCGTTCATCCCCGCTGTTCTAAGGGGCATCATCGCTAGGCCCATGCCTGCCGACCTGATCACATAAACCAGCATAATCGCCGAATATGTCCAGTTGTAATTTAAATTCACGAGCAGAATTGAAGCCATTAACATGACCAAGAAACCAACTATGGCAATGGGCCTTGCTCCAAACTTATCGAACAAGGCTCCACTGATTGGCATCAGGGCAGCTGTCACCAGCGCGCCAGGCATCGTCAAAAGTCCCGTCTGCAGGGGACTGAACCCTAGACCGTTTTGTAAAAAGACAGGCAAGAGAAACAGTGCGCCCATCATGGCAATCATCATAACACTGACTGCAATATTGGAAGCTAGAAATGCACGCTTTTTAAGGAGTCGCAAATCCAACATAGGGTTCTCTGCGGTCAACTCTAACACAACAAATAGGGCGAGAAAAACTGCTGCTGCGACGAACAATGATATAATTTTGGCCGAAGACCACCCGCTCGTGGGCGCGTCAGAAAGCCCATATAGGAGGCAAAAGAAACCAATGACACAGGTTACAAAACCCGGCAGATCAAACTTACCCGCCTCTTTCGCCTGCAGCTCAGGAATATAAGCTTGTGCCATAAAGATATTGATAATCCCGATCGGAACATTGATGTAGAAAATCAAGCGAAAACTCAGATTTTGCACAATATAGCCGCTTAAGGTCGGGCCAAAAGCTGGAGCAAACATAATCGCAATACCCCAAATCCCCATGATCAAGCCCCGTTTCTCCGGTTTAGACAAGCTGAAGAGAATCGTCATACTAATGGGCATCAACAAGGCCCCGCCAAAAGCCTGGAGTACTCTAAAGACAATGATCGAGGAGGCGCTCCAAGCAGCGCCGCACAAACCCGAGCCGAGAACAAAGACCACTAAGGCCAAAAAATACATACGCTTTGCACCGAAACGATCGGCTAAATAACCACTGATGGGAGTGAACATCCCGACTGTTAGAGTATAGGCTGTGATCACCCACTCAATGGTATTTTGGTCCGTGGCGTAGACCGCCATCATCTTAGGAATAGCGACATTCACTACACTGGAATCTAAAACCGCCATAAAGACCCCTAAAATAACGGCAATCATAGCCAAACCACTTATTCCAAAGTTTTCTTCAAACTTCATTTTTCTTTTTCCTTCTTTCTTTTCCTGTATCCTCTGGAACGTTAGTCTAAACCCCTATCTACTGTCTATGGGCACTCACTAGCGTTTCTCTCATTTGCTCTCCTTTCCAACACAATAGATTGGATACGCATGTAATTGCTTACTTGCTTTATAATTGAATATTACTTATTGTAACACCTATAATTCATCTCTTCAATTTTTTCTGCGGAGTCTTTTGACATCAATGGACTCCAATTCAATCTTTCTCTATATCCTAGCTTTGCACTAAAAACGTCTGCCCTTATTTGTAAGGACAGACGTTTTTGAGTGGCTGTACCAGCCTAACCTAATTGAGAGTTTGCTTCATTTTATTTCGCAGCATTTGACCTAGTCTGATTCGTTGGTACACATTCTTTACTTGTATCATTTTTTATATAAACAAACCAATAGACACCAGCCACGAAAATTGAGCCCCCAACAATGTTGCCAAGTGTTACCGGAATTAGGTTATTTACGATAAAAGTTCCCCAGTTTAAGTTTGCCAGCGCGGCCGGTGTTAGATGAGCTTCAGCTACCCAACTCGGATTTGCTTTTGCCCATATACCAGCTGGAATATAATACATATTTGCTATACTATGCTCAAAGCCAGAAGTGATGAACAACCAAATCGGGAAAAAAATCGCGAATATTTTACCTACCATGTCCTTGGCTCCATAAGCCATCCAAACTGCTAGGCAAACTAACATATTACACATGATTCCTAAATAGAAAGCAGAGATAAAGGACAATCCCACTTTATAAGATGCTATTTTGATAGTTATTCCACCTAGGACATTAGCGCCACTGTTAAACAGTCCAGAATGAACCATCATATAAGCAAGAAATACAGAACCGACAAAATTACCGCAATAAACGAAAAACCAATTTTTGAGCATTCCACTAAATTTAATTTTTCCATCTAGGACTCCACCTAAAATCATGGTATTTCCTGTAAACAATTCTCCACCAGCTAAGACAACTAGCATAAGACCTGTTCCAAAGATAGCGCCTGCTAGAACTTTCCCAAGACCATAGGTTTCCGGCTTTGCAAATAAATTAAAGGCTGCCATGTTTGATCCTTCGGCTGCAAAAGCTATAAAAGCTCCTGCTAAAATTGCCAGTATGAACTGATTGGAATACTTCATACCCACTTTTTTGATTCCAGTCTGTATAGATGTATAAGTTATTTCAGAGGGTGTCGAAAAATTCTTCGGTTCCATATTTATCACTCCTCACTTTTAATTCGTCCGTAGCCTCGGTTCTCAGTTCTATAATGCTCAGTTCTATAAGTGAACGTTCCTCCATTTTGTTGTAGCAGAAACTTGTAACCTGCTCGCTGCCAAGACACGATTTTGCGTACGTACCTCCTTTCTGTCAGTTTGTTTTTGAGCAGCTTAGCAGCTCGCGATTGTGATTGAGAGAGCACGGATGCTTATGAATTTAGTCTACCTTGCTTTGCACGGTCTGTCGTGTTTAAGTAAATTTAAAAAGTATTTTATGAATAAATAAAATGTTGAGATAATTTAGTAAATTAAGAAATCATCTTTGCAATTATGTAATAAAAAAAAGGCCCAAGCTGGAGCCTTTTATAACGGGATAAATAACTTGACGGGCCGGCCAACTGTGCCGTATTTTTGTTCGGATTTTAATACTCCGCGATCCTCTAAATATTCAAGATAGCGACGAACTGTGACCCTGGTCAGCTTAACTCCCTCTGCGACGTCCTCAGCAGATAGGGGCCGGCGAGTTGCTTGCAAAAATTGTACAATCTGACCAAGCGTGGCTTGATTTAATCCCTTAGGTAACCCCTCTTCGCCGATATACTCGGCAGAATCCAGGCCGAATAGAGGTTTTTTCACAATAGACACAGGACTTTCATTGGTTATCTCAGTCATTGAGCTGCTACCATCAGCTGCTTTTGGGGCCGAATTAAATTCGCATGGATTTGGAGCTTCCTCAAGATTTCTGCCAGTCGCTCGGTTTATTCCCCCTGTCAGGGACTGGATCTGCTCTACCATTTGGTTAAAGGCGACCTCCAGCTCTTCAATTTCCTTGGCGCCTGAAACTTTAATTTTTTGGGTAATATGTCCAGTTGCTACATCCCGAGTTCCTAACATAATATTGTGCAAGGGGTAGATGATAACTTTCTGCAGAAAAAACCAAGTGAGAAGAGCTACCAAAATAGTTAAAGCTAGCCCTATTTCAGCCATTGTGATTAAAGATCTGGTGATAATTTCCTGCTCGTAGGCATGGGAAATTCCTACGTAAAACATGCCAATTATGTTACCGCGTTCTGTTCTTAATGGGACATAACCTGTTTGGTACCGCTGCCCTACCACTGTTGCCTCTCCTAAATAAGTCTGACCATCTTGCAGTACTGTCTGAGCTACATTAGCGGCAACCTTGGTACCAATTGCTCGATCGCCGTTTGAACCTCGTACTGTGGTAGCCACCCGGGTCTCTCCACTAAATACGGTCACCGTGTCCCCCGTTAGAAGGGATAAGTGATCCACTAAATCATTATTGAGGCTGATTTTAGTGGTACCTTTATATAGATTCCCGTCTTGCACTGACCATGAGCCGGGATATGTCTTATCAATTATTTCTCCGCAGGTCGCCAAATCTGTTTGAGCTTTAATGATAGCGGCAGCCACATCACGATCTTTCATATACCAGCCAATGACTCCAAGGAAGCTGGCTGCCAGTAAAACGAGCGAACAAAGCAGTAAGATAAGAATTTGATGTTTGAGCGAACGCAACAAGTTCACCTCTTCCGTAAACTTTCTTACTTGATCTTAGGTTTCAAGTAGAGTCGTATAAAGATAAATTCGCGAATTATGTTGAAAAACCTTCTTTAATGGCTTGCAAAAAACATATTATATTGAATAATGCTAATACATAAACAATAATTCTATTAATGTTTTTGACCAATATGACATTCACCCCCATTAAAAGGGAAAAGCCTAGGCTATTTCTGCCTAGGCCTGGACGAAAGCAGGTCAGTAAAACAAATGCTGAGGTTTCTCGACCTGGTAAATTATTTACTTCCTAGCGGATAGAACGATCGATCTGATTCTTTGTCCAGCGCTACTTTACTTTTGATTTGAGATTGAACTCCGAACTCAAAAATCAGAGGATAGATCCTTTTTACTAACTCAGGGGGAAGCTGTAACTCCTCGGCAAGGTTAACTAAACGCTGAATAATTTCTTTTTCTCGGCTGGCGTCTTTAACCCGATCCAAACGTTTTTGATCCCCAACTTTTCCGACGATTTGCATTCGGGCCACTAGATGTTTGATAATACTTTGATCAATCGTATCAATCTGGCTGCGCAGGGATTCAAGGGTATCCCCTTGCTCGCCACAAACAAACACCCTATTCACTGATCCAGCGACCACACCGAGTTCCTTCGCCAGTAAGGCAAACTGTTCCGGAGTTAAAGACTGGGGGCCATCGCTTACAGCCTCGATGGGATTAGGATGCATTTCTATCAAAAGACCATCTGCACCTGCTGCAATAGCGGCCTTTGACAGCGACGCGATTAAATCTCGCCTGCCCGCCGCATGACTCGGATCGACAATAACCGGTAAGTGAGAAAGTACTTTAGCCACTCCGACAGCACTTAGATCCAAGGTGTTTCTGGTACTCGGTTCAAACGTGCGAATTCCTCGTTCACAAAGGATAACCTGGGGATTACCGGCAGCTAAAATATATTCCGCGGCCAACAGCCACTCCTCGATAGTAGCCGACAATCCTCTTTTTAAAATAATTGGTTTTTTGATTTTACCGACTAATTTCAGCAATCCAAAATTTTGCATATTCCGAGCACCTATTTGAATAAGATCGACCTTGTCGACCACTAAATCCAAACTAGAAGCGTCAATCACCTCGGTAACACAGAGTAGTTCCTGTGCTTTAGCGGCTTGAACTAAATAGTTAAGTCCTTCCAGACCTAAGCCCTGAAAACTATAGGGTGAAGTGCGCGGTTTGAAAACCCCTCCGCGCAGGATTTTACCACCTGCCTTTTTTACGGTTTCAGCTGCTTGACTCATTTGAACACTTGATTCTACAGCACAGGGTCCACCCATTAAAATAATTTCTTTGCCACCAATGGTTACTCCGTTAACCTCAATTGTACTTCGTTCAGCATTGAGTCCTGCCAATCTTAAATCTTTCAACCTAATTGCCTCCCTCAAATTTAATAATTTGCGGGGTTTTTTTCTCTGCACGTTCTATTCATCCCATTAATAATGCAATAGAACGAATCATGGTAGTACGTACAAAAACAATACGTCTGTCCCTAGATAAGGACAGACGTTAATCTGCTGTACCACCTTAATTGATGCACAAGCGTAAAATGCATCCTTTCCTGCAGAGTGCCAACACACCCTTTGCCCAATAACGCTGGCTTTGCGTTGGTAGCTACTAAAACCTAAGGCCTTTTCGCTCCACCCTCAGGGGCCCATTTACCCGCTCCGTTACCTGTCAAGCTTCCACCTTACCTGACTCTCTGTGAGGTTGGTCTTGCGGTTTTACTTCCCCTTCAACGGTTTATGTAATTGTAGCACTCCAACCAGCGAATTTCAACTCCTCGCTTAAGTTGACTCCATCCATTGGATCACACCTATACATCTTTCCAGTTAATCTTGGCACTGGTTTTCCATAAAAAAGTAGTCACGGAAAGTACTACGATAATATATATGAGCAAGCCCACGCCAAAATCTCTCAAAGCGTAATGCGCCACCGCAGATATCCCACAAAAGGCGAGCGAAGCAAAAACTAACTCCAACCTATTGTTTTCTCCAGTTTGAAACTTTTTGCTGAACGGCAGCTCTTTTGGCGATAGCTTGAAAAGCAAAATAATTAGCAATAACAGGTTAGAGAATATCAAGATCAGATGTGGAATTAACCAAGCTCCGTAAGGTACAGCAAAGAAGATGCTCACCAACAGAAATACCGGGATAAGATACCTCAAGATAAAGCCCTTTAATGTTCCCATAAGAATTACACCAGGTAACTCAATCGGCAAAGCTTTGTATATCCATGCCCCTTTGTAATTTTCGCTTGAAGTTAGCGTAAAGGGAGTTACTGCAAGCATAAAAACAGAAAGATATAACCAAAGGTAATAAGCACCTTGAGACATATTTGTTAATACAGAGTTCACCGAGTTAATTCCGATCAATAAGAAATTAGCCATCATAATTATTGGCATAAACGTTGCCATCGCTAAGCTAGGATATAGTCGCAGCCGTATGCCTCTTTCGCTGGAAATCATGTTTTGAGAAAATCTGCAAAAAATATTCTCGTATTTGTTGCGAACAATTGGTGAAATTATTTTTTTAAAGATTATCGCTCTTTTTTCCGTTGTCTTGCGTTTCTTTGACGTAACGTTATCAAGCTTATAAAGATTTTTTTCAAAGTATTTAATTATTACCCCGAAATATATCATTAAAAGTAAAATCGGACCTAATAGCCCTATGACACTTAAATATAAATAATTATTTTCCATCCTATTTTCCAATATTAAACTAAATGGAGCTGCGAACCAGGCAGAAGGCAGCAGATACATCCACCATTTAAAGCTTACAACCAAATTATGACCTACTAATTGAAAAATTCGACCCGCAAACTGATATCCGACCGTCAACACCAAGGATAAGATGATTTGAAAATAATTAATAATGTCCTTAAGCTTATCACCATCAAAAAACAGCAACATTATGAAATAAAGAACGGAAGTCAAGAACAAAATAAGTCCTGAGAGAAGTAGCAAATCGAAAAAATAGATACCAAAAAACAACCAACCATACTTTAAAAGTCCTGCTATTAACGACGGTCCAGCCATGACAAACGTGATCGTCAACAAATTTATGAGAATATGGGTTATTTTAGCAGCATTTACCGTCTGAGAAGCTATCGGTTTAGATAACAGGATTCCCCTGTCCTTTGTATCCAATAAGAGCGACGAAAATTCCGAAACCATAGTCATCGTAACCATAAAGGTCAGCATACCAAATATTAAGTTCATTTTAAAGAACAGGGGGAAAGGTGGGAGCATAAGAAAAACAAAAACAAGACCCATCAGCGCATACATGATCAACGACGAATTGAATGCATTTTCTTGATCCTTACGTTTAGAATTCACCAGTACTGAAGGTACCCTCCTCTGATCCATTAAAAGCTTAAGCTTCAATATTTTTCTCATTACTTCATAATCAATTCCCATTGCCCTATAAAAAAAACTACAAACATCCAGGACTTTTAAAACCCAAAAATCTTTCATGGCCTTACACTTCCTGTAATTCTTTGATGAATTCACTGGCTATCTCTTTGTGCCTATTAAAACCAGTCAACTGGTTAAAGATCTGTTCCAGTGAACCTTGCTTGCTCTTTTCCTGGAGCTCTGCAAAGCTACCGTCGGCAACTATTTGTCCCTCATTAATTAAGATTATTCGGCTACTAATCTTCTCCACCACATCCATAATATGTGACGAATAGAAGATAGTTTTTCCTGAAGCCGCCAGTTCTGCCAGGATCTCTTTGACAATCATCACGCTATTGGCATCCAGCCCGCTTAATGGTTCATCGAGAAACAAAATATCCGGGTTATGAATCATACTGGAAATAATCAGCAGCTTTTGCTTCATCCCTTTGGAGTACGATGATATCCTTGCGTGATAGACTTCCTCTATACCAAGTATCGCCATAAGTTTTTTGGCTTTCCTATTTACCAGCTCCAAACCTAACCCGTAAACCTCTCCGATAAAGGTCAGGTATTCAAAGGCCGTCAGGTTTTCGTAGAGCTCCACCGTCTCTGGGACATAGCCGATCTTTCGTTTATATTCCACCTTACTTTTCGAGATATCTTCGCCCAGAATTCTAATTTCACCAGTGTACCCTTCTGTTAAACCCAGCAGTATTTTAACAGTGGTGCTCTTTCCTGCCCCATTTGGCCCAATGTACCCGATAATCTGGCCCCGGTAGATCTCTAGACTAATTCCCTTCAGTACTTCTCTGATGCCAAAACTTATTTTAAGATCTTTCATTATTACTACTGGTTCAAGGTTCATGTTCAGAACTCCTCTACTACTGCTTTGTTTATTACAGGGCCTCCCTAAAAATAACGGCAACAATAATCAACATCATAGTCAATCCGCCTAAAACTATGCCGGTTATGATTCCATATAACATCGTTCTATTGGCATAGCCTTTCAGCTCTTCCAAATTAGATTTATCAACTTTTTTAATGTGAAAGTAACTTGAAATATTAAGTACAACAAACATCAGCAGAGACATTGGCAACCAATAATACAAGACGGGCATTCCATGAACAATTGCTCCATTGTTAGGAAATATAATACCTTCAAAAAACATCATTACTGTTAATATTACAAGACAAACTATTTGTCTTTTTTTGAGTTTCTTATATTCAACACCTAGTTTTTCTCGCTCATATTCAAACAATGGCTTCATCGCAGGAACTATTATCTCGATAAATTCACCTCGTTTGCGAGTGATTAAACTCATGACAAGACTAATTAGGCATATTGCGCCCGTCATAAGACTAAATTCTTTGAGAGAATTTACTTTAATCAAACATAAAGTTATTAATATCACGCAAAGAACATATAAGCTATTTTGGATCACGATCTGTTTATTACGAAGTTTTTTCAATTCTTGCCCTGTTAACAATTACATACCCCCTCAAATCCTATTTCTTCTTATCTTCCTTAGCGGCAACCCGTTTCTTTGCCGCTAAAAGCCTGGCACTAAACCCTCCCTCATGATTTTCCTCGGCTACCTTGACTTGACTATCTATCCTACCATTATCTCTATTCGATACTTTGCCTTTAGTTTCAGTACTCATCAAAGCAACTGCCCCGCGATCTTCCGAACCTTCTGCTTTTCTTCGTCTTCCCTGAGTACCGCTTGCTTTGTTCGAGCTTTCCTGCTCATTCCCCTCATCCGACCTCTGCTCTTCAGACTCTATCTCTCCTCTCGTTTGATAAAGCTGTTCCCTATTTAGTTTGCGTTCTTTGATTGATTGGAGCAAGGACTCTTGACCATGCTCTACCCGTTCGTTACTTGCTTGGCGCAGCAACCCCAAACGTTGCCTTAGTGCTGACGCCCATTTTAGGTTCCAGTTAAAGCGACGGGAGGCTATATCGATAGGCAAAAGCAAAACAGCAAACGTCAGGAGCTTCGGCCATAGGGGTATTTTGCCCGTGGCTTCCGGAACCTTTAGTTTTCCTACCCCATCAAACTGCGCCGGGTCAAGGACTTGTCCTCCCCCTGCCGCGGCTAATTGTTCGATAAATTCATGTTGATCCGCTTGGAGCAAAAACTCCGGGGAATAGGACTGCACAAGACCAGCGGTTTGTTGCTGAACGACCTTGTCGCCCTCTTTTTCAACGACTTGAATCATATAAGCGCCCGGTTGTTCCATCGGAAAGTCCACCTGATACTGACCTGGGCTTACGGCGGGTATAATCAGATCCGCGGAAGTACCATCGGGTGCTATAACCTTAGCCTGAAGATCGGCTGCTTTTTGGCTTTCCACTGGGATATCCACCCTAATGTGGCCAAGTCCACCCTCATGAGTTGTCGTTACATTTAAACCGTTGCCATTCTCTTCCGGCAGCGTCCAACTGATCACCTTTCCCCAAAACTGTGGGAAGGCAGACCAATTCAACCAGGGTTCTGCCCAGCGCCCTTTTGTATCACTGGTCCAGGCCACGGTTCGCCCAAGCCCATAATGCCAACGCGCCAAAACGGGATCTCCTTCCTGACTGGTCAGGATCACTTCCGCCGTGTCTTTCGGGGTAGTCGCCACATAGCCTAACAGCTGAGGTAGTCCCACCGTGGCAGGCAACATATTGGCTGATCCTGTGATGACTGGAGTGAAGGGCTCTTGCACAAAATAACTGCGCGTAACCATCATCGTTTCTTTTGCGAAGATCTTAGGAATATTGTCAATCTGATCGGTAAAGTAATACCGGCCATGTCCTTGTTGGGCTAAATACTTTAGTAAAGACGTATCAGAATCACTGCCTACCGCGACCACAGACAAGGTTATATTATCGGCCTCCATTTGCTTGAGCAAACTTTCATAATCTCCCCCATATTTAGAAACTCCATCGGATAACAGAATAATATGTTTAACCTTGACCTTAGCCTCTTTAAGGGCTTTATACGCCGCTTCCAAAGAAGGGTACATATTTGTCCCACCGCTGGGTTCAATCGAACTAATCTGCTCTTGAACCCACTGCTTATTAAGTAACGGTGCCGTTTTAACCACCCATTTATACTCACTGTCAAAGACAATCACACCCAGTTGATCCTTAGTATCTAAGATTTCGGTCGCTCGCAGAGCAGCTTCTTTGGCCATATCCATTTTGGTTACGTTGTTTTGGGTATGACACATACTGCCCGATTTATCGATAATTAGGTTCAAACCTACACTCGGCAGCTCTGCTTTACCCGTAATTTCCATATTGACCGGCAATGCTTTCTCTACAGGGGTTTGATAATACCCTCCTGGCCCGTAGCTATTCTCTCCACCTACCATGACTAACCCTCGTCCTAAGTCGCTCACGAAATTCTCTAAAGCTTGCATTGTTGCGTCCTGTAAGTCCGTCGCCGGCACATTGACGAGGACAACCGCAGAGTATTGGGCCAGTCCGGTTAGAGTTTTCGGCATATACCCCGGTTCAACGGTTTTCACCTGCAGGTTAATCGATGTTAAGGCTGTACCTAAGGCCTTACTATCCCCTGGAGTGCCCTCCACAATCAAGATCCTCGGCACGCCTTCAACCTGAGTTATAGCTTGGCCGACGTTATTTTCCGGACGCGTATCTTTGGCACTGATCACCTCAACCTTATAGGTATGCAGGCCTGCCTTTTCGGCATTTAAGCCCCAGACTAGTTGACTTGTTCCCTTGCTGATCTCGATTTCTTCTTCCCGCAATACTTTATTGTCGGCCATAATTCGTACCGTGCCGCTGGTCGAAAGCTTACTAGCCAAGGTTGCCTTCAAGTCAAACAATTCACCTTCGTGGAGGCGAGAAGGAAGATCGACGGTTTCGACCAAGACCTCCGGCCCACTGGCAGAAGCAATCGGCAAGACATCAATTCGATTCCCTTGCTGACTTAACAATTTAGCCTGCTCCAAGGCATTGCCCCGGTTTTGTTTGCCGTCAGTCAATAAGATGATCTGTTTGCCTAGTTCTTCAGGCATTAAAGAGCTAGCTAACCGTAAACCCGTTGCTAAGTCAGTATAATTAGGGTCAAGCACCCCTTGCAGCCCTTTAAAATCCAGATGGGTTGCCACCGGGTATTCGACCATCGGCTTTTTCCCTAGACTTACAACCCCTGCACCCATTGTTGCAGGCAGGGAAGCAAGGGATTTACGAATCCACTCACTAATCTCTTGAGTTTTTTCCTGTAAGGAAGCTGAACGATCAGCAACATAAACCACCGACTTTTGCGAATGGCGGAAATTTGATTGCAGTCCGGCCAGCGAGAGAATCAGCAAGGAAACTAAAACTATACGCACACCTAGAAACCACTTTCGTTGCTGAGTTGTAAAGGCCTTAGGACTTATTTTCCAGAGATAAACAAAATACCCCACGAAGACAAATAATAGCAAAGCGAGGGGTTGGGAAAAACTAATGCCCACACAAATACACCCACCATTCCATCGCTAAAAGCAGCAAGGCCGTTAAAACAACCCAGGGCCAAAACTCCCAGACCACTTGAGTACTGACTTCGACATTCAGATCTTTCTTGCCCAGCATTAGATGAACAACTGGCTTAACTTGTGATTCTTGAGGGGAAGAATAATTCACGGCGATCGGGCTCAGCTCTTTTTCGCCCTTACTTACCTGTTCCAGCTTATATAAGCCCGGACTAAATTTGTCGGTTTCTTTAAGGATCGGGAAAGGCGGCACCAGAGAGATCTTTTGACCATCCGGTTGATAGAGGTTTACCTCATCGACCTGGGGCCGTACCGTCAATTCCCAAGGTGTCCCAATGTTCACTTGGGTTTCTGTCGGGTTCACCACCGGTAAGAGCCAAGTGGTTAGATTCTCGATCAAAATTGGGAAAGCTGTCCTCAGAGGTAGATCCGACTGATGTAAATCAAAGCCAAAAATCGCAGCTCTTACTCGATCAACTTTACCAATCGCTAACAGGGTCTGCTCACCACTCTTCAAAAGCGCTTGCCCGCCAGAGGGAAGTATTACGTCTTTACTCTTAGCTACATGAACATCCGCCCACGAAACATGGTCCAAGAGAGGTTGTTCGGGTGTGGGCTGTAATTTTTCTGTGACTGACTCTTCTTTTTCTCCACTTAACCCACTTGCAGCAGGGGGATTGAAGACTATCAATTGCCCTGGCGGCGGTTTATCCGGCCAAAAGCTATCTAATACGTAAAGGTCATATTTGTCCTTAACCTCGACATACCCTGCAGGCTTGACTTTATGGACTTCTAAGAGAGGGTTTAATTTAAGGACCTGTTCTAAAAAGGAATTTCCTTCCGTCACCAGTAACACTTTACTTAAGTCATTCTTGTGCGGGACTAACCAAGCGGTATTGTCAACGTCCAAAGCATCTTTTTCCATCAAACGAGCTTCTAAATAGGAGGTTTGTTTCGGAAACGGCCAGAAGAGATACCCTGGTTTGCCTGGTTCAACCTTAACCACCTGGACATCGAGCGGCTTGCCTTCTGCAAGCAGATTAACCGTGACCTCCTGTTCTTCCGCACCATAATTGTCAATCCTGGTCAGCGCAACCGGACCCTCCGGACCGTCACGCCAGGAGAAAGCCCCAATAGCCAAATTATCTTCCCGAGTACCAATCCGTTTATATTGGAACTCCTTCACGCCTACCGGCCCTTCCGGTAAACTAACTCCCCCGTCACTGTAAAAGATGACTGGAGCCATGGTTTCTTTTTCGAGCAGGGCGGAGACTAAAGAAAGTGTATTATCGAGATTCCCCTCCTGGTAACCTGCTCGCATCCCCTGTAATTTGCTAAGAACTTCCTGCCGGTCACCTTGGTTCGTCAGTACTTCCGGAACCGGACCGACCCCAATCAAGGTGAATTTTGTCCCACTGCTCTGAGCCTTGATCAATTTTTCGGCCTCGGCTTTGGCCAATTCCAGCCGAGTTCCCCCCTCCTCCTTGGTCATCATGCTCGTCGAAGTATCCACAAGGAGGATGAAACTGGCCCCGGCCTGTTGATCTCGCACAAAAAAAGGGCGCGTTAAAGCCAGGATCAAGAGCAACGCCAGAAGCAGTTGTATGAATAAAAGCAGGTTACGTCGTAGTTTTTGCCAAGGGGTTTGCGCAATGGTATCCGCTAACGCCTTTTGCCAGAGCAACGTACTACTCACCGTTTGCTGTTGTTTCTTTTGCTTTAATAAATAAAATAGAATAATGACGGGAATCGTCAGTAAGAATACTAACGAGAAGGGAGCCAGGAACTGCATTAGATCAACTCTTTCCCTAAAAACTTAATATTTAGGAAATCCAGGCAAAAACCCTCCCCATTTCAATTGGAGAGCTGAATTGCCAACACGAGATACCTAAATATGGTAGAATAGACATGTAAAGTTCTTTGAAACAGCTCTACTTTAATCCGGAAAAAGGAGTGAATGAAATGTCAATATTCCACAATAATATTAACAAAAAGTACACCTATACAGATTATCTTACCTGGCCTGAAGGAGAACGATGGGAAATAATTGACGGTGTACCTTACCTGCAAGCAGCTCCAACTTGGCAACATCAAGCAATTTCCGGTGATATATTTTCTCAATTTTATAGTTACCTTAAGGATAAACCGTGTAGAGTATTCTCAGCTCCGTTTGACGTCTGTATTTCTGAAGATAAAGAAAGTGATGAAGAAATTTCTAACATCATTTCGCAACCTGATATTGTTGTTGTATGTGATGAAAGCAAACTTAGAAAAACCGGATATTTCGGGGTACCTACACTCATAATTGAAATTTCTTCACCTTCAACGGCAAAGAAAGATAAAATCTTAAAGTTTAATAAATTCGAAAAAGCTGGGGTGACAGAATATTGGATTGTTGAGCCTGAGAACAAACTTGTAAATGTATTTTTATTGCAAGAAAATAATAGATACGGTAGACCAGATATCTACTCAGATGAGGATAAAATAACGGTTACCACGTTTCCAGAGTTGCTAATTGACCTAAAGTCAGTTTTTGCTAACCTGTAAATTGAACTATACTAAAACTTCAGCCCCGCGTAAGGAACGCAAAAGGATATCTTCCAAACCATCATCCGATCCGACCAAGTGGTAAGTAATCTCCCGGCTTAGACAAAATTGCTTGCTGCTGCTGATAAACGCTTCTAAGTGATCCTTGTAAGCCTTGAGGAGGATCGGCGTAATACTCACCTCTTTTTCCAGGCCCGTTTCACAATCAACCAAACGGAAGTTTCCCAGTAACTGAGGGTCTCTTTCCTCAGGTGCTAGAATATGCAAGACCACCACTTGCTGACCTAAGTGCTGCAAGTATTTAAGACCCTCTTGATAACCTGACGGGCTTAACATATCCGAAAGTAGAATGGCAATGCCTGGGCTTTTAATGTATTTGCCGGTTTGACGCAGGCTAATATTTAAATCAGTTTCCCCTCCCGCCTCTAATTGCGACAAAAATCCCCAGAGCCTACTGATGGCGTTTCTACCCCGTTGAAGCGGCAGAACGCGACTAGTTCCCTGCTTTAAGGCAATGACACCCACTTGTTCCATATTCACAAGGGCCAAATAACCTAAAGCCCCCACCAATTGTTTGGCTAGCTGATACTTCAAGCTACCCTCCCAAGCCATAGAAGCGCTCGTATCCAGTAAAAGATGAATGCTCAAGTCATTCTCTTCCATAAACAATTTAATAAACAGCTTATCCAACCGAGCGTATGCATTCCAATCCACTTGACGAAAATCATCCCCTGCAACATAGGCTCGATAATCGGCAAATTCTACCGACTGACCTTTGCGAGTGGAACGATGCAATCCACTATAGCGCCCGGCCCGGGCTTTTTTTAAGAGGAAGGCCATATTCTCTAGTTTCTTAAGGAACTCCTTGTCAAAGAGTAGTTCTGCCATAATGCCCCCCTTACTTCTGCACAGACTCCAATAATTCTTGCACCAAATTATCGGATGTAACTCCTTCTGCTTCTCCCTCAAAGTTAATGAACATACGGTGTCTTAACGCTGGCAAAGCTACCGCAGACACATCCTCAAAGGCGACATTAAATCGTCCGTCCAACAAGGCCCTGATCCGAGCTGTCGTTAAGATCGCTTGAGCACCTCGCGGGCTGGCTCCATAACGAACATATTTCTTGATCCGCTCAACTGCCCCAGGCTGTTCAGGGTGAGTGGCGAGTATCAGCCTGACGATATAATCTGCCACATGATCCGCCACTGGAATATGTTTAGCAACTTTAATCAGACGAGCAAGCCCTTGATCGTCAACCACGTTCTCCGGCTGAACGCTTTGTTCCATGGTCGTCATTGTTAAAATTTTCTTTAGCTCCTCAGATGAAGGGAAAGCAACCATAATTTTAAAGAGAAAGCGGTCCAGCTGAGCTTCAGGCAAAGGATACGTGCCTTCCATCTCTAACGGATTCTGAGTAGCTAACACAAAAAACGGGTTTGGCAAAGCCCTTGTAATTCCCGCTACAGAGACCGTTCGCTCCTGCATAGCCTCCAGTAAAGCGCTCTGAGTTTTTGGCGTCGCTCTATTAATCTCATCAGCTAAAACCAAGTTGGCAAAAATCGCTCCCGCTTGAAACTGAAAGCTTCGCCCATCTCCTGTTTCGGTCATAATGTTCGTACCCACGATGTCGGCAGGCATTAAATCGGGGGTGAACTGGATTCGCGCAAATTTCAACCCTAAGACCTGGCTTAGGGACCTGACTAAAAGAGTCTTGCCCAAACCTGGGACCCCTTCCAGCAAAACATGCCCTCCAGAAATCAGACATAATAAAACCTGCCGAATCGCCTCCTGCTGACCAACCATTACTTTAGCGACTTCCCTTTCGATCCCTTGGACTTTGTCCACAATTTCAGCCAATTGGGCTTCTCCAATATCTGTCGGCAAAACCTATCCCTCCATCGTTTTTTGGTCCTCAGCTGTTCCTACAACAGCACCTTATTCCTTAGACAAATCTAAAAAGTAGCCCCTAACTAAAGCCTTTAAGTTCTCTGGAACATTCTCCTTATCCATGCTTTCTCGTGCTTCGGCTTCGTACTGAGTAAATACTTCAGAATAGGGAAGTAAACTCCCCCCCTGAGCTAAACCGCCGGCTGCCTCAACCGTAGATGAATCTCCCGTGTTATCACTGGCAGAACCACTCAACCTGCTTTCTACTCCATCAGTGCCGACCCGACCACTGGGAACATAAACTTGATCCCAGTGACCTTCACGACTGTCCCCATTTCCGCCTATGCCACTGAAACCGGAAGCCCCAACCTTAGTTTGACCATTCATACTGCTCGTCTGATTGCTCGATCCGCTCCCCGCATTATTGCCGCTTTTCCCGCCGCCACTGCCACCACGGCCTCCTGATCCCCCTCCAGCTCCAGCTCCACCGCCGCTGCCGCCGGAACCGCCATTTGCTGCTCCTGACCCCGTGCCTGCGCCTGATCCTGATCCTGATCCTGATCCTGATCCTCGCTCGGATCCGGCTCCATTTCCATTACTATTTCCACTAGCTTTATTACCGTCTCCACTTCCACTTTGACTTCCGCTTCCACTTCCGCCATTGCCAACACTGTTACTGCCGGCAGTCTGAGTGGGATTTCCTGAACTATTTGAACCCTGAGAATTTGCAGCACCGTTTGAGACAGATCCATTTCCTAGATGATTGGCCTCTGCCAACACTTTTTCCTTTGCACCACTCAACCCCTTGCTCAAATCAGCCGCTAAACGAGTTGCAGCCTCCTCCGAAGCAAGTTGCTGAGCTAATTGCTCTGACAAATTTGCCATTTCCTCAGCCCCAGCTTGTCCCGAGGAGCCGATTGCCTGACTTGCTTTGTTTAAATCGCTTGCTAGATTAGAGTTCCCTGCTTTTTCCTGAGACTTAGCTATTTCCTCAATAAACTTAGCGAGTTCCTCTCTTGGTGCCAAGTCCATTTCCTTAATCTTCTTTTCTAGCTCTTCAGCCTGTCGTCTAAAATCTGAAACATCTCGCTTTTGTAAAGCTACCCCAGCCTCCTTCGTCGTCGGGCTTTGCTGCAGCCTAAAGGCTAATTTATCCAGGTTTTGCTTCTCTTCCGCCTGACTAAGCTTTGCTGTCAGTTCCTTTTGGGTTTTAGCTAAGGCCTCTGCCCCTTCTTCCAAGGACTTTGATTTTCTCAGTTCCTGTTGTAACTTTGTCAATTGATCGGCAAGTTGTTTCTTCAAGTCAGCAGAGATTTGGGGATCATTCTGCAAACGTTCTTCCAACTCTTGAACCCTACCTTGGGTTGCGATGAGTTGCTCATGGGCTTCATGATTGGCCCGAGCAAGGTCATCCAGCCGATTTGGCCAAAAAGTCAAAACAAGAACAGCTGCCAAGAGAATAGCGAACGTTCCCCATTGTTTCCCCCATTTTGGCCAAGGCAGCGCTTTTTTGAACTCAAACCCGTTGAGATGCTCTAAGGCATCCTGGCACTGGCGCCGAGCTAAAACGTCCAGAGAATCTCGCAATTGCCAAGCTGTCGTCGCCCGTTCTTTTAGACCTGCTCGGTCCACCCTTAAAGCGGCTTCCCATAAACCAGGACGCAACCAGAACGCTCTCAGCATAACGGAAAGGAATAACAGCGAGCCCAGAACAACAGCCCAGGAGCTACCAGCATAGATGGGGAAAATTCTGGCGGCTATGAACACCAGCAGTGCAGACCCAGTGCCAAGCGTAAGCCCTCGAACCAGCCACTTAACATAGTGCTGCCAAATTATATGTCTCAGAACTGGCCGCAGAGCCTCGATTAAGTTTCGCTTTTGCTCTGTTAAGGCTTCCACCTTTACCCCCCTTTCTTGTTCCCTGCGCGCAACGGACGAATCAGCCAAACCGTTAGCCCCAGGCAGACCAAGACGATCAGGGCATCTAAGATAAGATTCACCTGCCAGACAGGCCTGGGTACTAAAGGCTTCGCTTGGGCGGGTACAGTTTGAGAGAGCATAGTTTGCCCATTCATTGTCACGGCTGTAGATTGAACAGGGCGGGCAAAAGGAATTATATTCACCCCCTCAGGCAAGGCTGAACCTAAAGCTACTAAAGGACAGAAATTAACGATAAACGGGGTCGGAGGAGTTTGGTTTAATCTTGACCATTTTTCCATATTCAAACTCTGGATCACTCCGGCTGAGATTACTGTCCCTCCGAAGAGAAAGAAGGTCACCATATAACTAATTACAATAGCCGTAACCGTACGTTTAAATAGGGCTGAGCAAAAGAGGCCGATACTCGCGATGGTCACTATCGTCGCTAAAGAAATAAGAACGATTTGCAGTAAGTTGCGCATGTCAACTGCCCCAAACAGGAAAACTGTACTGTAAATAGGCATGGAAACAAGAACCAGCAACACGATATAGCTAATTGCCGACAAAAGTTTACCGACTACAATGGACAGAGGGGAAAGTCGGGTTACCAGTAAGAGTGCCCAGGTTTGCCTCTCCCTTTCCCCACTGATAATCGAAGCGGTCATTCCAGGCGCTAAAAACGCGATCAAAATGAGTTGTACCACCGCCAAGGTAGCAAAGGTCATTAAGCCTAAACGCAAAGCCTGAGTACCACCATAGCTATACAAGGTTTGAAAGTAATAATTGAGACCCCCGATTCCTGCCAGAGCCGATCCATAAATTGTTATTAGAAGCGGTGAACGCCAGGTACGTACTCTATCCCGCAATTCTTTAGCTAAAACTGGATTTACAATCATCGTCCTGCCCCCTTGGTAATCTGCATAAATAGATCTTCTAAACTGTTGGAGGATTCCGCAAACGATATAACGGGGAGTTCTGCTAAAACCAAAGTACGCAGTAGTTTTTGTTGCTCTTCTCCATTCCCGGAAAAACGAACCTGTAATACCCCATCGGCGGTCTCATTCGTCGCTACTACCCAAGGATTTTCTTCAATCAAAATTTTTGCCTCACTGGTTTTTTCCAAAACCTTAACTTGGATCAACTTCTCCTGTTGAAGCTGAGCCGTAATATCCTCCACACTACCGACCGCAATCAGCTCTCCGCCCTCAATAATTCCAACTTCGGTACACAGCTCCGCCAGTTCCGGCAAAATATGGGACGAAATGATAATACTCTTACCCATATTCTTTAGTTCTCTTAGCAGCTCCCGCATCTCGACTCTGGCCCTGGGATCCAAACCTGAGGCAGGCTCATCGAGCAGAAGCACCTTAGGGTCATGAACTAAACTCCGAGCCAAACATAACCTCTGCTTCATCCCACGAGACAATGAATCCACATAAGCATCCGCTTTTAGCCTGAGATCGGTCAGTTCTAAGAGATCAGCAATGATACTCTTCCTTTTTCCCTCGGAGATTCCATAGCAGGAAGCATAAAAATCTAAGTATTCGGTTACTTTAATCCGCTCATACACCCCGAAAAAGTCTGGCATATAACCCATTAGGGCACGAATCTGTTTGGGGTGTTTGGTCACCTCCACCCCATCAATATAAGCTTTCCCCTCGGTCGGAACCATTAAAGTAGCTAGAATCTTCAACGTTGTGCTCTTCCCCGCTCCGTTCGGTCCAACAAAACCGAAAATACTGCCTTGTTCGATCTCAAAACTTATTCCTTTAAGAGCCTCAATCTTTCCATAGGTCTTTCTAAGTCCTTCAATTTTAATCACTTATTGCCCACCCCCTGACTTCTAAGAGAGATACTGACTCCGTAGAACTCTTGTTGTGGCAGTTGTTGGGGCTGTGACGCAAACTGTTGTTGTGCTTGCACTTGAGACTGGGACTGATTTGATATTTTGAATCGAACCAGGCGGTCTCCATTAATATAGTTTGCCGACTCTTTAATCACGGTGTTGTCTGTAGTCATACCGATATCTTCCCAAGCAGCCGTTTTCCAGTTATAAAGATAACCGTTTACTGCTGAAAAGGAGGAACCGTTTCTTTGGTGAATATTCAGCTTCATTTCACTAAATTTTCCTACTGGTAATTCCAATTGGTAAACCGCTTCTGAATTAGGCTGTATCACAATACTTCCTGGTCCAAAGCCGACATTTTGTGAACTCAACAACGTACCGGAAAGGATTCCTTCGGGTACTTCGAGGTGTTCCGGGTCAAATTTCAGAGTCAAGGGAACTTGAAATAACGTAGTATAGTACTTCTTGACGTCCTTATCAGTAATGTTCAAGCCCTCTTGAAAAGGCTCAACCGACCAACCCAGAAAAAGTAGTTTATTCCCGGACAGAGATCCCGCTCCGTCACTTATCAGGCTTTCCAAGATTTGTTGCCGCAGCATATCTTTGGCCTGAGGGCGCGGCGGGGCTCCTGGACCTTGCCAGTTAACCTGGGGATTATAGATTTGGTAGGCTAAAGGCATGCCCGGATTATTATTCCGGGAAGTTTGGTTCATTTCGATTTCCCGCTGAGTTTGCCCCCCTGCTTGGAGAGCCCCCAGTTTAGCAAACCAATTAGCGGAAGAGATTATCACACCGTCCGTAAAATTATAGTGGGTACTATTCGTAATTGTGGCCAGCCATTTGTTGTCTTGATAAGTGATTTCCCCGCTGATAGATCCAGTGAGAGAAGCATCCTCAACCGAGGAAAACCCTCTCATGACCCAGGAACGCATTTGCTGAAATTCTAAGTTCGTTTGTTCCGGGGTTTGCTCCACGCTGATATTAGCCTTAGGGTTTTGAGTCGTTGTCCCCGAGCCCATCCCTATTCCACCATCAATATCCGGCAAGGCGCCGATTAAATGTCTGCCTGGAAATTGGAGATTATAGGTCTCATGATTGGGGGCGAATAATCCTATAATCGAAGTAACTTTGGCTAAAGACGTCCCTTGTTTTACATCTACGACATTAATCTGGTGAGAAATGACTTCAGCAGGGCGGGTTTTAAACGACGTGAAATAGATCAACACAACAAACACCATCGCCAAAGCCGGCACCGTGATCCAAGTCCATTCCCGTTTATCCAGCTTCTTAAGGACAAGATAATTAACAAGTCCCGCTAAAAGGAGATAAAGGCCAAGCACCAGCGCCATATTCCGCAGGGAGGGCAGGGCCATGCCTTCAATATTTCCCAAAGCATTGGCCATGCCATTCAAGTTGTTTGTTTGTCCAAACACGGGGATATTCGCAAAATCCGGTTTCTCATTGATCAGAAGATCCTTCCAGAGTACCTTAGCTCCAGACCAATTGGACATTGGTTCTAGGGCTGGATCATACGCCAAGTATACGACCTGCCCATCTCCTAATTGAGATTTTATCGCTAAAGGATGCCCTTGTTCAGAGAAAAGTGTCTTACCTTGGGAACTTTGGAGATCGGCTATTTGGACAGGACCTGGCAAAGCATCATGGGCAGGTTCACTTAAGCTGCTAGGGAGAGCACTCAGCGTAATAGTTTCTACCCCAGAAACCTTTACTGTTTGGAGTTCTGGCGGCAAATTTGGCAGTACCTTTTGCCAACCTGAACCTCCGCCCACAACCAAGGTTCCCCCCCGACTGACCCAGTGGGTTAGTGCGTCGGCTTGCTCTTTGGTAAGTTTCAAATTAACATCATCAATAATCAGGACATTAAATAAATTCAACAACTCCGCTTTTTCCGGCAAATCTGCATTTTTGACAGTACATAATTCAGGTGTCAACCAATTTGCTTGTTTAAGCCCGCTTAGAGAGCTGAATCCTTCCTCCGAGCGGTCAAGCAGACCGATCACCCATTGAACATCGCTCAGGGAAATCAAGCTGACAGACTGTTTGGCTAGAACTTTTTCGCTGCTGATCAGCTCAATCATTACACTCGTTAAGGATCCCTGAACTGGTATGTAAAAATCAAAGGCTTTGATCGAGCCCTGAGGAAGCACCGCACTACTGACATAATCTAAAGTGCTAAATCCAGGAGGTGCGTCATTCGGTATCACTCTTAAACTTCCTTGGAGATCTTTTCCCTGGTTCGCCACCTCGACCTCTAGGGGGAGCCAAGCACCTCTTTTGGTGTAGTTTCCATAGGTACCTTTGGCCTTAATTATTATGGAAGGGTTTTGATTTTCGTCCTCTGAAGCAGCCAGGATTCCGTTTGCCGATAAAGCCACAATAGAAAGAAGAACAAACAGCGTTGCGACAATTAGGATTAACTTTCTTAGTTTTGACAAGATATTGACTCCTTTTCTCAAGAATTTGCTTTTAAAATTCTATATATTGTAATTTAATTTATATATTGTTCTAATTCTATAAAATACAATATATTCCTTCTAATCCAAAATAATATTTTAATTACAAAACTAAGCCTATGGCTATGGCTATGGCTATGGCTTAAAGCATATCGCTCTCAGCCTTTGTCTTAATTTAACACCATCCTAAGTTATCCAGCTCAGCACAGCATTTTTTCGAACTGTTCAATCAGTGCTTTCCCGTTAAGTTTCTTCTTTCTCGAATGATCAATGCCTCATAGCTTTCCTTCCACCCTGCACGAGTACTATAATAGATAGAAGATAGGGGGTGTCTTCTTGAGTAAGCAAGCGAATATTAAGGTTCAAGACGTGAGTTATGCTCCATAAAACCAGGACTATTCTATTTATTTTTTTCCTATTTATCTTTTCTCTGTTTACAGCACCCGCTTACGCTGGGAGCAGTCTTCAATATTGGAAACCAATACAAACCGATAACTTGGCAGGGTATAAATCTGTTGTTTTGGATAAAGAAGTCTATGCTCACAGTCGCCAACTCCAACTTCAGGATTTAAGGATTTTTAACGGAATGGACCAAGAGGTCCCCTATTTCCTCGAATCCATCCACGATGCATCGACAACTAAAGAACAGGAAAGTTTTATGCAATCAGAAGAAGTTCCCTATGCATCAAATCAAGATGTCAACGATACCGTAATTACGATTGCAGTGAACCGTCTAAACGGGTTTCGTTTAGAGTTGAATACTGATGACAGGCTTGAACGAACTTACGTCCTTTATGGAATGAGCGGTGAGACTAAATGGTATTTATCAGAAGGAACCCTTGTAAATCAGACCGTAGATCCTTCTCTGCCAATGCCAAAGGAGATTCAGTGGGAGAATACTAACCCCATTTGATAGCCTCCAACTCATTATCCATAACCGTGATAATCAACCCATTAATCTGAAGTCCATTAGGTTTAGCTACTATCTCAATAAACTGGTTTTTATGGATTTGGGGAACACTCATTATCGATTAGCTTATGGAAGCGCTGCCATCGGTTCTCCTCATTACGATATTATGACTTACAAAAGCAGTGTGAAAAACGAACCGCTAACTCTAGCCACGTTGGGAGCCGAAGTATCTACCACACCTCAGGCGCAACTGCCTGAGAATCCAAAGAATCACAAACTTCTCTTTAACTTCACAATCTCCGCCATAGCTTTATTAATAATGTTAGGCATTGGGCTGCATTTAAGGAGAAAGCAAAGCTAGATATCCTCTTCTTTCAGTTAGTAGAAACAAGGGTGGAAGTATTTATTACTTCCACCCTTGTTTTTGGCATTTGGCATTCTACATTGCTCACCACCACTATAAATCTGACAAAATCCCCAAAAAAATTTCACAATTTACACCTTTTAACTTCACATATTTTAGTTATCCTAAAAGAGTAATTACGGAGCGAACAAGTGCACTTACAGTTAGCCATAGGTGGCTTATTTTCAAAATCAAGGAAAATCTTAAATAAATCGATTAGAAACAGGGGGTAACAACCATGGAAAATGAAGTTCATTCATCACAGAATGATAATACCACTTCTTTAGAAAATTCCCATAGCGAAACCAAGGAACTCGAAGTAACATTCACTTCCCAGCAGCAACCACCAAGCTCCTCCCACAAGCCAAAATCAAAATTTGTGGCAACTGCCAGCCTCTGTCTAATTAGCGCAGTAATCGGCGGTCTGACAACGGTTGCCGCGGTTCCTCATATTTATCCAACTAAGACGTTGTCACCAATACAAACGTCGAATTCATCGTTTGCTCAAGTTACAAATCTTACTGCTACCCAACCCAATTTCCCGGTTGAACAAATCGCCAAGGATTTAGGTCCAGCCGTTGTGGGCGTTTCTAATTTCCAATCTAGTCAAAGTTATTTTGGTAGCTCTTCAGATCTCCAAGAAGCCGGCAGCGGCTCTGGTTTTATAATTGATGCCCAAAAGGGCTATATCGTTACGAATAACCACGTGATAGACAGCGCCCAAAAAATTACAGTCAGTTTGAGCGACGGACGTAATCTTGAGGCCAAGGTAGTTGGTGCTGATCCTCGTACAGATCTTGCGGTATTGCAGATTGCCGATACGAAAAACCTTACGGCGGTTAAGCTAGGTGATTCCTCAAAACTTGAAGTTGGTGAACCAGTAGTCGCTATTGGAAATCCTGGAGGTAACGAATTTGCCCGTTCTGTAACCACAGGTGTCGTCTCTGCCACCAATCGTACTTTGGATATCCAAGGGGAGGCCGGTTTCAATCTTATTCAAACGGATGCAGCCATCAATCCCGGCAATAGCGGTGGACCACTCGTAGATTATCAAGGACAGGTCATTGGCATTAATTCGGCAAAATACGCGGAACAAGGCTTTGAAGGGATGGGCTTTTCGATTCCGATTACTGACGCCATGCCAACAATCCAACAATTAATCACTTCAGGTGTGGCCAAACATCCCGCACTTTTGGTGAGCACTGACGATCAATACAACACATACGCGCAAAGCAACAACAAGCCCCTTGGGGCCTATATTGCATCGGTGACAACAAATGGCCCAGCTGCTAAAGCTGGAATAGTGAAAGGAGATGTGATCACCAAGCTCAATAATATTCAAGTACAAAATTCATCGGATCTTATTCATGAACTTTATAAGTATAATGTCGGGGACAAAGTAACCATCACCTATAACCGCAATGGACAAACTAATCAAGTTCAGGCAACGCTCGGAGAAATATCCTCAAATCAGTAAATTCCATTATTGAGAAATCCTCTGTAGATCCCGCTCTAACTCTTGTGGTGTAATCGCACCCACATACCGGTCGATGATAATCCCCTGACGATTGACAAAAAAGGAAGTCGGAATAGCCATAGTCTGAAACTGTTGGGCCACTGCTCCTTTAGTATCCAAGACAACGGGGTACTTGACACCGTATTTTGCGAGGAAAGCAGTCACATCCTGCAGCGAATCTTGAGACGACAAGTTCACTCCGATAAACTGGACTTCGTTTCCGTACTTGGCGAAAGCTTTGACCAAATCTGAAGTTTCGGACTGACAGGGCGGACACCAAGAGGCCCAAAAGTTAATCAAGACCGCTTTCCCTTGATAATCTGCTAGAGAAATCAGCTGATTATCCGGTATACTTGGCAGAGAAAACGAAGGTACGCGGTAACCTATCATGGGGGCTACACTGGTAGGCTGTTCACTCGATTTCAGTTGATGCGTAGGAGAAACGGGACGATGATTCTCCCATACGACCCCTGACACTCCTGCAAACACGACCACTAAACTAACTAATACAATTGTCCACTTCACACTCTTTTTCTTCATAATCATCCTCCACTCTCAAGTTTTCTCAAAAGCCAATGAACCCACCATACAGACGGATCAACCCAACGGTGATTGTGGTCATAAGATTAGTTATCAATAATATCCCAACCCCGATCATCACATAACCACTGAGCTTGGAAAGTAAGGCTCCGTAGCGAACTAATTTCCGCACTGAACTCAGCGTAAACGCCACCACAAAGAAAGGAATAGAAAATCCAGCAATGTAGGCCAGAATCAAGGCCACGCCGGCGGAGGGTTGGTTGGCACTCATCACCAAAACTGATGCTAGTATAGGCCCAATACACGGCGTCCACCCGGCAGCGAAACTAATTCCAACTAAAACTGAACCACCATAGCTCACTCTCGTCTGGTGGTATTCCCACCTTTTCTCTCCCATCAGCCATTTGGGGGTTAGCAAGCCACTTAAAGAGAGCCCCATAAGAACAACAATACTGCCTCCGCCAATTCTTATCAGAGCTCGCTGGGTGATAAAGAGCTGCCCAAGCACGCTAGCAGACAACCCTAACGCTATAAAGACAATCGAAAATCCAAGCACGAAGAAAAGCGCATGCCTCAACGCCTTTAAGCGGTGAGCCATGACATATTTTTCGTTTCCTGAAAAAGTTATTCCCGAAATATAGGAGATATACGATGGATACAGCGGTAAGCAACACGGAGACACAAAAGAAAGCAGCCCAGCAACGAAAGCCAGCCAAAAAGTCGGATGGATGCCTCCCTGCATAGAATTCCTCCTCCATTTAAATGACCGCCCACTTAACATAAGGGGCGGTCTACTTCTTATTACGTCTGAGCGTTACAGTGGCGATCATCAAGAGCGCTTACGCTGAATAGTAACAAATATAAGCTACATCTTGGCTGGCTTCAACTTCAAATGACATATTTGCATTGATAACAAATTCCTGATTTGTTTGAACCATTTTCCAATTCTCTCCGGGTAATTTCACGTTTAAGTCGCCTGATGTTATAACCATTCTTTCCTCGGTGGCTGTTGAAAAAGTATATTTTCCGGGAGTAATAACCCCGATCGTCGCCTCGCCATGCTCTGTATTCAAACTTAAACTCTGAACGTTTCCTTCAAAATAAACATTATGTTTCATTTATGACCCTCCTAATTCTTTTGCCGTCTGATCTTTATCATACTATAAAATGTGGAAACAGGAAATGTCAGCCACCCTTATGGACAACTTTCTTTAAAAAATTAAAAAAATCTTCTACAATAAGGTGTCAGATTATGATATTCTGAAAGATGTATAAGCACAAAGGAGGAGTAGTCATGCTTGAAATTCAGGGAGTATCTCTAGAAACAGAAGGAGCTAAAGGTGTTGAGATTTTAAAGAATATAAATTTGAAATTCTATGATAAAAAAATATATGTTGTTACCGGTCCAAATGGCGGAGGAAAATCTTCGCTGGCTAAAATCATCATGGGAATTTATAATCCAACTGCAGGTAAAATTCTGCTCGATGAGCAAGACATAACGCAAACATCCATTACTGAACGGGCTCGTCTCGGTATAGGGTATGCCTTTCAGAGTCCCCCTCGCTTTAAAGGTATAAAAGTCAAGGATCTCCTCCAAATGGCGGCTTCACATAATCCTGAAAAGTTTAACATTTGCGATCTCCTCTATAATGTTGGCTTGTGTGCTCAGGACTACCTCGAACGGGACGTGGATGCCAGTCTCTCCGGCGGTGAAATGAAGAGAATCGAAATTGCCACCGTACTGGCACGCAATCTAAAGATCGCAGTCTTTGACGAGCCTGAAGCAGGAATCGATTTGTGGAGCTTCCAGAAGTTGGCGGAAACATTCAAGAATATCCACCTGAAATATGATACCACGATAGTCATCATTTCTCACCAAGAGCGTATAATGCAGCTGGCGGATGAAATAATTTTGATGTCCAATGGAACGATCAGTGCCCAATCCGAAAGGGATGTAATTCTTGCAGGAATTTTGAAAAACGAAAATTGTATGTGTAGCACTAATTGTGAGAAAGGGGTTGGTCAAAATGCTGAATGCGTTGGATAAGCAAATGCTCGAGAAAGTGACCGATCTTCATGAAATACCACAAGGGGCTTTTAATATCCGTAAAAACGGAGAAGGAGTACAGCGCAATACCACCGCTAATATTGATATCGTGACCAAAAAAGATAAGTCAGGGATTGATGTGATAGTCAAGCCCTATACCAAAGGAGAAAGTGTTCATATTCCCGTTATTGTCACTGAAGAAAACATTAATGATGTTGTCTATAATACGTTTGAAATTGGCGAGTATGCGGAAGTGGAGATTATCGCAGGATGTGGAATCCACAATTGCGGAACCCACAAATCCCAGCATGACGGAATACACACCTTTTATGTTCGAAAAGGGGCCAAAGTCAAATACGTAGAAAAACACTATGGACAAGGGGACGGACAAGGCGAGAGGATTTTGAATCCCAAGACTATCATTGAGGCGGAAGAAGGTTCCTATACCGAACTCGAACTTATTCAGATCAAAGGAATTGACCGCACAAAAAGGGATACGGAAATCCGACTTATGGGCAATGCTAAGCTGGTGGTCACTGAACGACTCTTAACCTATCAGGCACAAGAAGCGGAATCGAGCATAACTGTTGAATTATTAGGCGAGGATTCTTCAGCCCAAATTATTTCACGGTCTGTTGCTCAGGACAACTCCAAACAAGATTTCTATTTTGATTTGGTTGGACGGAGTAAAGGCCGTGGACATATTCAATGCGATGCCATTATCATGCATGATGCCCAAGTTCATTCTACCCCCAAAATTTCCGCCTATCACAGCGAAGCACAACTCGTGCATGAAGCGGCGATTGGACGTATTGAATCCGAACAATTAATTAAATTAATGTCAATGGGGTTCTCGGAGAAGGAAGCAGAGGATACAATTCTTGATGGCTTTCTTAAATAGATTTATAGCCTAACCTCTAGCTATTTCCAGAGTAATTAATACTTCCAGAGTGTCAGGCTTCTAATATTAAAGCTTTCTGGCAAAGAAAAAGACTCGAGATTTCTCGAGCCTTTTTCTTTGCCGAAACTTACCGGTCATTTTCTTAGGCACTGAATCTTTTACGTTGGTCAGCCTCAGGAGCAGGAGCGGATTTTTTAATGATATTAAGGGGCTTACCAAGCGGCAATAATTCACGACCGTAAAAGTTCTTGTAAAATATAGCTGCTGAATAATAGAAACCAATAATCGAGACAGTCAATTCAGACCACCCAGCTAGTTGTGCAAGGACTGCGACAGGACCTACATTAAATGTTACTAACGTAAGAGAGAAAAAGAGTACATCAATGAAAAGAAACAACACCACAAAAGGGAAGTTCACTTCTAAAGCAGCGACTGTCGTAAAGAGAGAGAAAATAAGATAACCCAAAAATATAAATCCTAACATTTTAGGGTCAACGGCAGCTTTCATGCCTGGGCCGAACGCACCGTTCATAGTTGACCACGAAAAAGCCATTCCTAGCCAGAAAAAGCCATACGCACCCAGAGCTGTGCCACCTAATACATTGCCCTTTTTAAAATCAATTTTTGCAGCCATAATTTGAACAACACCACCCAATAATCCTGCCCAACCAACAAGCAAACCCGTTGCTGCATGATCAGTAAAGCCTAGTTTGGAAGATGAAGCTAAAAGACAACACATCGCCAAGCCCAAAACACCAAACGCGGTGGGATCTGCACCGCTATAATTAACTTTTATTTCCTGTACACTCATTTATCAATTCCTCCTTTAATTTATGATAGTTTCGACTCAATTACAGATGTGTATGTCCTCACAAATTATTTTACAGTCGTTCTCCCCCCCATCTCAACCCTTTTCTTCCACAACAGCTGTGTTTATGGTTCGCTACACTTAAAACGTTTCTATATAACATGCAAACGCACAAACAACCAATCAACAAGTTACTTACACTCATAATATCACAAACAATTAAGATTTGTGCAAATATTTTAACTATTTATATTAATCCGTCTATTCGGATATGTTATCGAAAAAATAAATAATATCGTATGAAAAGACCTAGAAATTCCTGTTCAGAGATGCTTATTCAACAGGCAAAGAGCTATCCAAACCAACTGAATCTCTTGCTAGGCTTACAGGTAGAGTTCACATTTTAAAGAGCCCGGTGTAATCTTTGTTGCACCCGGCTCTTTATGTCATTTATTTAAATCTTCTATCGAGCACCTTCCGCCTGTTCATTGGGTACTAAACTTAAGATATTTGAAACCATATAATAAGTCCGTCGTCGTTGTTATGCCTTTTGTCTTTAAATCCTTAACCATGGCTAAAAAAATGTTACCCGTAATAATTGAATCCCCTAAAGCAGTGTGACGATCCGATAAAGGCACGCCATAACCTTCAGCCAAATCTTCTAGAGAATGTGTTTTATGATTGGGGAAAAGTAATTGTGAGAGCAAATAGGTGTCTAATACTAAGGGGAATAACTTTTCACCACAGTTTTTTTGCAATTGAGCATTTATAAAACTAAAATCAAAAGCGCCGCAATGAGCAACAAGCATCGAAGACCCTACGAAATCCATGAATTTATTGCAGACTGCGACAAAATCCGGTGCTGCTGCTACCATTTCATCCGTGATACCAGTCAATTCGGTGACTAGAGGAGGGATCTCGCGGTAAGGATTTATGAATTCCAAAAACGTTTCCTCTGTAAGTTGGCCATTGTCAATAACCACCCCACCGACTGAAATAATTTCGTCCCCTTTCTGAGGATAGAACCCTGTAGTCTCAGTATCAAACACAACAAAACGGCTGCTATCTAAAGGCAGGGTAGGCCATGTTCGCATACGAAAAGCCGCTACTTTTTGGCAGAAATCCTCCTCATCAACAATACAGGCGAATTTATAAAAATTAAAAATACTGAACTTACTGTTCATTACTCAGTCCTCCCTTACAAATATCCTTAACCTTGGAAAGCTAATCCGGTTACGGTTTGCAGGCGATCAACTGCCAAAAAACTTTCGCGCATAACTGAACGTTCTCTTTCGCTAAGATTATTCGGGTTAATGTAGTTGTCCGGGATGAACCCTAGACCAAGTTTCCGAAGGTTTTCCCGCATTCTGAACATCATGAGAGATTGAAAGGCGGCTTCGTAGTACTCGGCATCATCGGCAGAAATGGCTTCAAATTGAACAAGTTTTTTCAATCGCGCTAAAGTATTAACTTCAATTACGCTTTCCCGCATCGCAAAAATACGAATACAGTCCACAATATGAACACAAGCAGATTTTTTTAAATCTACTTCGTTTTTATGATCTTTGTTCTTTTCTAGAATTACATGTTTGAAGAGATTCAGGGGTACCCTATGGCTTAGAGCATCTTGCGTAAGGAAATGTAGCAGGGCAGGAGTAGTCCGAAATAAACGCAACGTATAATCACGTAACGTCTGGGCTAGATACTCCTGGCCATACACCGGTCTAAAGTCCAAAAAAATTGTAAACTGACGAACAGCGTCTGGATCGAGCGTGCTTGCCCACTGGAGCACTGTATTCTTCCAAGTCGTTAACGACCGACACCATTCGGGATTTGTGGGCATAATATTACCAGGGCATTTAATCAGCCCACATTGCTCTAAACCATCCGTTACATAATCTGCCAGTTCTCTAAAGTAGTCCTTAATCTTTCCTTCCTCTTCTGGCGAAACATCGGCATACATTATGGCACTGTCTTGATCTGAGGAGGGGGTTAGCTCTTCACGACCACCACTGCCCATGGTTAACCAGCAATAATCAACGGGGGGGCGGCCGTAACCCTTTTTAACCATTAAATTCTCCGCCAGCAAAATCAGTCTGCGAGTTAATATGTCATATAATTCTGACACTACTTCCCCAATTTCACTAGCGGAGGCTTTTTCACTGATCATCGTAGCTACTGTATTATTGATTTGTTTGATAGCTTGCGCCAATTCTGGGATACTGCCGGCAAGTTCTATGTCTTTAACAATCGTTAGGGAACTGGTAATGCGTGCCCTAGTTAAATCTCCAATAGTTACTATACCAATAGGTCTTTTTTTGTCCGTGACCACAATATATTTACCATGACTCTTTAACATAGTAAGCAACGCTTGATAAAAGAAGGCATTGGCTACCAATGTCGGCGGGTCTTCTTGCATAATATCGCCAGCGGCGACTACAGAAGGGTTGCCGTCTCGGGCCAGCACTTTACTGATAATATCACGTTCACTAACCAAACCCAGCATTTTACCACTGGGATCAGTAACCACCATCGAACTGATTTTTTTCTTTGTGAACAAACGAGCTAAGTCGTTGATCGGAGTTTGTGGCAAACAGGTTTCTACCGGAACGGACATGATGTCATAAACCTTCTGCTTAAAACGTTCTGATCCTAAACCGAACGAACCATATGGTTGTTCTTGGAGCATTTCTTCGTACAATCCGCACATCCGGTCCGTTAATACGCGGTTAAAATAGCTGGCAACCTCTTGATAGTTTTGAATAAGATTTTCAAAGACTTCCCTTCCCAGCACGTAACAAGTCACCTCAGCCAGTACTTTTGCGGAGGCAGGGTAGCGTTTGCCCGTAAGAATAACCGTTTCTCCAAAAAAGTCTCCCTGACTCCTTAATCTTGCCGCCCCGTTTCCTGTAAGGATTTCGACAACACCTGATAGAACTAAAAATAGAGAACCTAACGATTTTTCACCCTCAACGAATATAAAGCTACCGGTTGGATAAGTCTTAACAGGTATTGTTTGGCTCAATTCCAATAAAATATTTTCCGGCAACTGATCAAATGGTTTGAATTGTTTCAAAGAAAGCAGCACATTCATTCCCCCTCGAATTTAATCTAAACTGCCCATAGATCAGCTTTTCTTCGATACTGCGTGAAGACTCGTTTTTAATTATTATAGTATACCATTCATTTGTCAAAATGTTAAGAATATTCTATTTTCTTTAACTGTCCGCATATACATCTATCATAGCTATTCTAAGGCCGAAAGAACAAGGGTGTCATTTCCTATATTTAGGTGACTGATTATTTAATTTATTTGGAATATTCAGCAGATTAGGAGGATTTCAAGATACCTTCGTAGAACCTAACCTATAATTCAGGCGGCAAGTTATCTACTTAACTTTACAATATTAAAAACATTAACTTTGAGTTACCTGACAAAAAACATCAAGATTAAAGAAAGGTGGGCTATTCTTTATGGATGTCGACAAGCTATTTTTTAAGAACCTTTTTAAGAACCTTTTTACCCTTCCTTGTCTTGTGGAGTTCTGGGATGAAGAGGTAGTGCAGTATGGTGAAGGCGACGCACAATTTCAAATTATTATGCGTAGGCCCATACCTAAAGCGGAAATAGTTAGCGATCCATCTTTGGCTTTCGGCGAAGCGTACATGCATGGCAATCTGGAAATCAAGGGAAATGTCCGAGATGTCATGGACTCCCTCTTCGATAACAAAGACAGTTTCTTATGCAAAAACCCCACTTATTTGAAAATGGCCAAGTTTATTTCTAATGGACTCCGAAAAAGCAAGGAAAATGTTCAATATCATTATGACATCGGTAATGATTTCTATAAGTTGTGGCTTGATGAAACGATGACCTATTCTTGCGCCTATTTTCATACTCCAGAGGATACACTGACTCAAGCTCAAAAAAACAAAATTGATCATATTCTACGTAAACTCAATTTACAGGAAGGGCAAAGCCTCCTGGATATTGGCTGTGGTTGGGGAGAATTAATCCTGACAGCAGCTCAAAAATATCGGGTTAAGGCATTAGGTATTACGCTCAGCCAGGAACAGTATGATAAAGTGCGTTCTAAAATCGACCGTGAAGATTTAAGTGAACTGGTGGACGTGAGATTACTGGATTACCGTGAAATTAGGGGTCAAGTCTTTGATCGGGTAGTCAGCGTAGGGATGATCGAGCATGTTGGTAAAGAACACCTAGATGAATACTTTTCCACAGTTCATCATTTACTTAAAGATAAAGGAATTTCCCTGCTGCACAGTATCACCGGGAAAGATGGCAGTAGCACTAATTCCTGGATCAACACCTATATCTTTCCGGGCGGGTATATTCCATCGGTTCCTGAACTTATTCGGCATATGGAAGAAGACGGCTTTTCTCTCTACGATGTTGAAAGTCTGAGAAATCATTATACACGGACTTTAGAACACTGGTCCCAAAACTTTGAACAGGCCCTTCCATTGGTGCGGGAGAAAAAAGACGAAACGTTTATCCGGATGTGGCGCCTCTATTTAAATTCCTGTGCCGCTTCATTTAATAGTGGAAACATTGATCTGCACCAGCTATTATTCAGCAAAGGCCCGCACAACAACCTACCTTGGACCCGCAGTTATATTTATTCTTAAATGTGATCTTTCTACCAGACGATTCATATCGAATATTCTTTACTCATATATCTAATATACATATCTTTTCGTCAAGACTTCCAAAAGTGAAGTCTTTCTCCTTCTCCGCTCCCTTTATAGAAAATTAATTGCAATAATTATCTGATTATTCTGATTAGACTATATATATTGATTATTATGAATTTTTTGAAAATTGTCTTGCAATTTTACGTCAATCAGCTTATGATATGGTTAATCCTTCGGAGGATTGCCGCCATAAGACTTTAAAAGCTTTCTCGCCTTATAAGCGGGAAAATATAATCCTTACACCTTGGAATTTAATATGGAGAGGAGGTGAGATATTTCTTCACAATCAGAATATGATATGGTTAATTCTTGACTACACTGTCACCCATGAGACTTAAAAAGCTTTCCCGCCTTAAAAGTGGGATTTAATCCTTACACCTTGAACTTTAATATAGAGAGGAGGTGAAGATATGTCACATGGACCAGCAACTCAATGGAAAGAAAATAAAGTTCTGGAAAAAAAGAAGGCCCGCCTAGGGGTCGCAATGTTCGTTGTCTATACTGTTATCTACGCTGGATTTATTTTAATCAACACCTTTGATAATCCTGTCATGGGAGAACCTGTTGGGGACTTAAACGTAGCAATTGTATATGGTTTTGGGCTCATTGTTTTAGCATTTGTGCTAGCCGTTATTTACAATCAAATTTGTACAAACGCCGAGAAATTATACGAGGTTGGCAAACGCTAATAATGTTCACGAAAAATTGAAGGGAGGTATAAGGGATGAATTATACGGCTTCACCAGGGGCTATCGCCATTTTCATATGTTTTGTCATATCCGTTCTCTTCATATCCTTTTATTTTGCTCGCAAAACAAAGTCAGCAACCGATTACTATGCTGCCGGTGGCTCAATTCACTGGTCCATAAATGGAATTGCCTTTGCTGGAGATTATCTATCGGCTGCATCATTTCTTGGGATCTGCGGTTTGGTCGCCACATTTGGCTTTGATGGATTCTTATATGCCATTGGTTATCTAGCTGGTTGGATGGTGGCCTTGTTTATTGTAGCAGAGCCTATGAAACGGCTCGGAAAATATACCTTTACCGATGCACTTGATAGCAAATTTAATTCCAAGGGTATTAAGCTTCTGGGAGCATGTAGTACCCTTTTGGTTTCAATGTTTTATTTGATCCCGCAAATGGTTGGTGCAGGAGCACTGGTAACTCCTTTGCTCGGCTTACCTCATGAGGCAGGAGTTATAATGGTTGGAGTTATTGTTATTGCCATCGTAGCAACTGCAGGTATGACCTCGACCACCTACGTTCAATTCTTCAAAGGAGCTTTGTTGATCACCTTTTCGTTAATCTTGACATTCCTAGTGATTTCACGCGGCCTGTCAACTTCACCACCAAAATCAGACGTTCCCTATCACAATCTTACAACCTTAAATGTCAGTAGTATAAGTGCTACTGCAGTAAAGATTGAGGATCCTTCCTATCAAGTAATGGGTTTAATTAAAAGTAAAACCAAAAGTTATGTAAAGCTTTCCAAGGATAATGTTGTAAGCATCTGGACACTCAATGCACCAAAAAACATCTTGGAAGAAACGGAAACAATCACTAAACTTCCTGATGGCTCCATGCTTTACAACGGTGAGCCTAAAGCAAATAACAAGTTTTATCAGGTTGGCGCCATGAGTGTGATTGACGGCCAAAAAGGTACTGTAGACACTCCTGTAACTACAGGTTCATTGACTCCCTTCTCCTATCTCGCGAAGATTGGGAATAGTACAGTAACTCTTTGGAATAAAGAAGTAATTAAGGATGGAGGCAATCAAATAACGGTTTTTTATCAAAATCCTACTTCTGGTAAAGACATCTTGGCTCCTGGTCTGGATTACAAAGTTGATCCCGCCAAAGGTGCAACGCCAATTAATAGGTTCGACTTTGTTTCCCTAATGCTTGCGTTGTTTTTAGGCACCGCCTCTTTGCCGCATGTTTTAATTCGTTATTATACTGTTCCAAGCCCTTCAGCTGCTAGAAAATCTACCCTTGTCGCCATCACGGCCATGGCTGTCTTCTATATTCTTACTCTCTACATGGGTTTAGGAGCTATGACTGGTGGGGTATTAGATCTTACCGATAGCAACATGGCAGCACCGTTATTGGCAAAATCCGTTGGGATCGCAATTTTCGCCATGATTTCTGCTATCGCGTTTTCCACCGTACTTGGTACTGTCAGCGGTCTAATTGTGGCAGCTTCTGGGGCTATAGCTCATGATCTGATGGATAGGTTCTTCAATCTAAAATTAACTGACAAGAAAAAGGTTTTTGCCGGGAAAATTACCGCAGTTATAGTAGGCTGTATCGCCATGGTCTTAGGAATTATCTTCAAAAATATAAATGTCGCGGCTCTGGTAGGATGGGCCTTTGCGGTTGCAGCTTGCTCTAACTTCCCCTCGATTGTTATGATTCTTTTCTGGAAAAAAACAACTTCTGCCGGAGTAATCGCGTCAATAATCGTAGGGTTAATAACTTCTTTAGGAATAATTTTGTTTTCACAGGCCACATACTCAGGCGTTTACAATCTAGTGGGTGTTAAAGCTCCCTTTGCCTTTAGTAATCCCGCTCTTGTAGGTGTCCCTTTGAGCTTTCTCACCGTTATTATTGTCTCATTGTTCACACAAAAGAGCAGTGATATTAAGGCAGTCTCTGGAGTTGTATCTTAACATTGCTTTTATTACACAGGTCCAGTTGACTTACTTCTCTAAAATATGCCAAATACTAAGGAAGAGAGAGGCTGCATTAATGTAGCCTCTCTCTTCCCAATAAGCCCCTAATATGAATATGGTTCGCGGTTAGAGGTAGTGATGTTAGTTATTATTTATACACTGAACTCATTTATATCAACTTAAGGCCTTGTAATCAGAAGAAATTTCAGCACTTATTCTAGGCATTGTATAGAATCATATTTGTGCCAGCGCATAAAAATTAATTATGGGCAGAGGTAAACCGCAAATAAATTGTTTTTAATAATTTGAAAGGAGGTACAAGGGATGAATTATTCTGCTTCACCAGGGGCTATCGCCATTCTCATTTGTTTCATTATATCCGTTCTCTCCATATCCATTCATTTTGCTCGCAGAACAAGGTCAGCAAGCGATTACTATGCTGCCGGTCGATCAATTCACTGGTCAATCAACGGAATTGCCTTTGCTGGAGATTATCTTTCTGCTGCATCGTTTCTTGGCATCTGCGGAATGATAGCCGCTTATGGATTTGATGGGTTCTTATATGCCATTGGTTTTCTCGCAGGTTGGATGGTGGCCTTATTTATAGTGGCAGAACCTATGAATCAGCTTGGAAGATATACCTTTACCGATGCACTTGATCGCAAGTTCAATTCAAAAGGAATCCGGCTTATGGGTGCAGTTAGCACTCTTGTAGTTTCATTATTTTATTTGATACCTCAAATGGTTGGTGCGGGAACATTGGTAACTCCATTGCTCGGGTTACCTCATGAAGCAGGAGTTATTATAGTTGGATTTATTGTTATTGCGATCGTGGCAACTGCAGGTATGGCATCAACCACCTACGTCCAATTCTTTAAAGGAGCACTGTTAATTATATTTTCCTTAATTTTGGTATTCCTGGTGTTTTCACGAGGGCTGTCAACTTCACCGGAAAAAGCGGACGCAGCAAATCATAATCTAAAAAAATTAAGGATTACAAGCATCAGTGATACTATGGTAACAATTGAAGATCCTTCCTATAAAGTAATAAAGATTATTAAATCTAAAACTAAGCGTTATGTAAAACTCTCCAAGGATAATGTTGAGAGCATTTGGACCATAAATGCACCTCAGAATATGTTGGAAGAAACTGAAACAATCACTCAGCTTTCTGATGGGTCTACACTTTACAATGGCGAACCTAAAGCAAATAACAAGTTTTTTCAGGTTGGAACAATGAGTGAGATTGACGGGCAAACAGCTACTGGAAACACTGCTATAACAACGGGTTCTTTGAATCCTTTCTCTTTAATAACGAAGATCAGTAATGGCGTAGTAGTGCGTTGGGGTCATGAAACAATTGAAGATGGAGCCGATTTTATAACAGTCTATTATCAAATTCCTATGTCCGGCAAGGATATCTTAAGTCCTGGTCTTAAGTACAAAGTTGATCCTACCAAAGGAGCAACCTCAGTTGATCGGTTTAATTTTGTGTCTTTAATGCTTGCGTTATTTTTAGGTACCGTGTCCTTACCTCATATTCTTATTCGTTACTATACTGTTCCAAGTCCTTCGGCTGCCAGGAAATCTACCCTTGTTGCCATCGCAGCCATAGCCTTCTTTTATATTCTTACGCTCTACATGGGCTTAGGCGCTATGACAGGTGGGGTTCTTGATCTTACCAATGACAATATGGCCGCACCGTTATTGGCAAAATCTATTGGGATCGCAATTTTCGCCATGATTTCGGCAATCGCTTTTTCCACCGTCCTTGGCACTGTCAGTGGTCTTATTGTAGCCGCTTCCGGGGCTATTGCTCATGATTTGATGGATCGATTCTTCAATATAAAAATGAACGTCAGGAAAAAGGTTTTTGCCGGGAAAGTTACCGCGATCGTGGTAGGGGTTATCGCCATGATACTAGGAATTGTCTTCAAAAATATGAATGTCGCTGCTCTGGTTGGTTGGGCATTTGCCGTTGCAGCTGCAGCTAATTTCCCCTCAATTATTATGATACTATTCTGGAAAAAAACGACACCAGAGGGGGTCATAGGGTCAATAGTAGTCGGCTTGGTAACTTCTTTAGTGATAATCTTGTTTTCGCAGGAGACATACAATAATGTTTACCATTTGGTAGGAGTTACTGCACCTATTGCCTTTAGTAATCCAGCACTTGTCGGTGTGCCTCTGAGCTTTATCACCCTGATTGTTATCTCAATGTTCACCCAAAAAAGTAGTAATATCAAAGCAGTCACTAGAGTTGTATCTAAACCTGCTTAGTCAAAGTAGTTCACTACCCTATGGAATCTCTATCGAGGAAGAGAGAGGCTGCTTCACTGCGGCCTCTCTCTTTATAGGTGTGGGATAACAATCCAAGTGTCTACCTGCCGTCCCACAGTTTAGACGGTCGCTAACCTTCTCGAGATCGTCGTTTAAAGCAAGACAGATGACTATACTTAAGAAAAAGAACTACAAAAACAGCGTCAATGACAATAATCGCGATAACACTCAAAACCATTCATTTCAACTCCTTTTCAAAATTTCACCTACAAAATCATACCCTAGATTGTTTTTTTGACTATTGGCCTTTCAATTGTTAAAATCTTAGTGTGGAGGTATAGCTGTATGCCTAAAAAAATCGCAGATCAGAAACCTGTCAGAGTTGGTGACCGCCGTGTTCACATGGCAAATGAACGGACATTCCTTGCCTGGATTAGAACAAGCATAGGGATAATGGCGTTCGGGTTTGTTGTGGAGAGGTTCGCGTTGTTCATAAAACAAGTGTCCTACGTTTTGGGAAAATCAACGAGTGAAACTTCATTACCTCCCTCTCATGGATATTCTGCAATCGCTGGAATCCTGCTTGTGTGTCTCGGCTCATTAATAAGTGTTCTTGCCTTTATGAAGTTCAAGAACGTTGAGAAACAAATAAACGAAGATACCTATCAAACGTCGTCCATACTTAACATATTACTCACCAGCTCAGTCCTAGCAATTGGGATCTTTCTTATAATCTATTTGATTCAAAGTACTTAATTTTAAAAATAGCTTCTCGAGGGCTTTTATTTCGATTTGTCTAACTCTCTCTCGAGTAACTCCGTAAATTTCTCCAACTTCTTGCAACGTTTTTACACTTCCGTCATAAAATCCAAAGCGTAACTTGATAATATTACGTTCTCTTTCTGAGAGAGTTGACAATAACAATTTATGGATAAATGTCCTAAAGTCTACCGCTTCGACTATTAGAGCTGGATCAGCAAATTTTTCTAACTCTTCTTTAGAATATTGCAGTTTATCGTGGTAGTCTGTTCTCAGAATACCACCAGTTTCAGGAGCTTCGACTTCCGAGGTAATTGAATTTAGGGCGATAAGATTTAGAAACTGATATTCAACAGACTTCGCTTCCTTATATTTCTCAGGTGTAAGCTGTAGCTTCTCACAGATTGTTTGAACATTGACCTCCCTGTTTTCGAGCTTGTAAGATTGTTCTAGTTTTTTGATTTTCAAAACTAACTCAACCATGTATACTGGTACTCGAACGATCGTGCCCGTATTCATGATCGAACGTACAATTTCTGCCCGAATCCAGTATATCGCATAGGCAGCAAACTCATAGCCTAATGAAGGATCGAACTTCCCTATAGCTTTAATCAATCCTACAACACCTTCTGAAACCAAATCTTCAAAGGTGTGCGTATTACCCAAGTAATTCAGATATAGCGACGCTATTTTTTGGACTAGTTTAATATTGTTTTGGATAAGCAATTCGAATAAAACCTTATCCCGGTTGGTTTTGTACTGTTTTTCCAAATCATAGTTATCTTGATAATTATGATTTGGAAATTTATTTTTTAGATTATAATCAAAAACCCCGATAATGGAATCCAAGGCATAATATGGGTAAACTCCACTTTTCTTTGATAGCCTTTTTCTCAGTAATTCGCTCCTCTTACTTTTATCTGATTGCAAAGCTAACATGTTAATCCTCCTGATTTTAACCATAGTTGGCACTTTAGTCTAAGTGAATTTTTATTTTGCCCAGAGATGCCTGCTATTGTCTCCAAGTACAACTTGAGATAAAATGGCGTGAGTTAAACCTTAATTTAAGATTAGCACTGTGTTAGTGTTGAGTCTATAAGGAATCGGTATACCTATACTCGTTTTATTTTATGGCTAAATTTAGCCCACACAATAATTTTACTTAAGAGGATAGATATTTTAGGTGTCCAAATCGTCTAAATCTCTATCGTTAATGTGGAAGAATAATCAATTTTAATGTAAAGTTAATTACTGACTATCCCTAGCTATCCTGAGAAATTAAAACGAAATTATAATAGATTAAGCGATCTGTATTTCATACATTATTAACATAATCTATTACTATTTAAATTTTAAAGCTGACAACTTAGAGATAGGTTGGATTAAGAAAGGGAGAACAACTAATGAACGAACTTGCCCAAAACTTAAATCGCCAAATACAACAAGAAAACCTCCATGTTTATGAATTATTATCCGAACTTGGAAAAAATTTGTACTTTCCCAAGGGGATCCTAACTCAAACTGCGGAGGCTAAGCTGAAAGCACATCGTTTTAATGCGACAATAGGAATTGCAACTGAACAAAATCAACCAATGTTCTTACCGTTAATCCAGGAAACGTTAACCAATTATGATCCAAAGGACCTTTATCCCTATGCTCCTCCTGCAGGGAAACCTGAGCTGAGACAACTTTGGCGAGAAAAGATGTTAAATGAAAGTCCTTCTTTAGTCAAAAAATCTTTCAGTAATCCTATCGTAACCAACGCCTTGACCCATGGTTTAAGTATCGTCGCCGATCTATTTCTTGAAGAAAATGACCCCTTGGTATTACCTGATAAATTATGGGGTAATTATAACCTTATCTTTGGGGTTCGTAGAGGAGCTAAAAGTATTACATTTCCTTTCTATACTAAGGAGGGAACCTTTAATACGGCAGGCATGAAAGAAGCCTTACTTTCCAATCAAGCCCATGGCAAGGCAGTTTTGCTACTTAATTTTCCAAATAACCCGACAGGATATACACCCAATGAACAAGAAGCTTCGGAGATCGTTGCTGCACTAAAGGAAGTCGCCCAACAAGGAATAAACCTGGCTGTCGTTACTGATGATGCCTATTTTGGGCTGTTTTATGAGAACTCAATCAAGGAATCACTGTTTGCTCGGCTCGCCAATATTCATCCCAGAATATTAGCCATCAAAATAGATGGTGCTACGAAAGAAGATTATCTGTGGGGCTTTCGGGTAGGATTTATTACCTACGGGTCTGAGTATCCCGCTGTATTAGATGCCTTGGAAAAAAAGACTTTAGGTATTATCCGGGGCACGATTTCCAGTGCTTCTCATCCGGCGCAAACTTTTGTCTTAAATGCTCTTAAATCCTCTGATTTTCAGACTCAGAAACAAAATAAATTCGAAATATTAAAGCAACGTGCTTGTAAGGTTAAACAGATACTTGATCATGGAGAATATCGCGATGCTTGGGACTACTATCCGTTTAATTCAGGGTACTTCATGTGTATTAAACTAAAAGCGGTCAAGGCAGAAGCTTTGCGCATGCACCTTCTTGAGCAATATGGTGTGGGAGTGATTGCACTTGGGGAAAGCGATGTGCGCATTGCCTTCTCATGTGTCGAGGAAGAGGAACTTAAAGATCTTTTCGACCTTATTTACCGTGGTGTCCAGGATTTATCCGGTCAATGAATTTAATAATGAGAATTGTCGCCCATTCTCCAACTTCAGGTGGATCCCATCATGAAGTGAACTTGTTTTGTTTAGCTGAGCAATACTTAAGAGGTTACCCTGATCAACTTAATCATGTCTCGAGAAAATAAAAAGACAGTAAAAAGCAGATGATTTACTCATCCGCTTTTTACTGCTTCTTACTAGCTTTTGATTTAATTCATAATTATTCAATACTGATACAGTGCGCGGGGCAGCCTTCAGCAGCTTCTTTAGCTGCTGCCTCAAACTCAGGAGGAACTGGATTCGTATAAGCTACTGCCAACCCGTCAGACTCCATCTTAAAGACCTCAGGACAGAATTCTGGGCATGATTCACACCCAATGCACTCTTCTTTGTTTACTTCAGCAATCATAATGTATCCTCCTATTTAACCAAATTATTTAGTTTCCGCATTAGTACCACATTCATCCATATTTCGGTATTTGTGCGCATTGTTATTGTACCCTAAAATACCTGTTTTTACTATATAATACAAAAAAAATTAAAGACTCTCACTGTTTAGGCTTTCCGCCCTCTATAAATACCGGTCTTTAATTCGTTAATATATTCTTGTTTCTCTGGCATATCTGTTAACTTAGCCTGATCAATCGCTAAGTCTATGTCGTAAGGTATTCTGACAAGAGAGATTGCAAACGGCTGTTTATTTTTATCCTCCAATTCCCCTTCAATGATCCCATACGATGCTAAGGTCATATCCAAAGGATTTCCCACACTTCCAACATTAAAAAGAGTCTTGCCTTTAATATTATCGATGTGAGCACCATGTATATCTCCATATCCAACCACGTCTGCTTCAAGATTAAGGGTTGGCGTTGCTTCAAACAATTTCATTCGCTTACTTTGTTCCGATGAAATATAAACTCTATGAAAAAGATCATTGGGCGAAGCATGGCATAATCTTAATAAATTCCCGCTGATATATAATTCTTTGTAAATTGGAAGACTTTTTAGATACTTCAGCCTCTCAACCCCAAGTTTTTTCTGATGCCACGTTACAGCTTCATTGCCCTCTTGTTCTGTCATATAATAATCCCAATTCCCTTTAATGACTACTTCACAATATTCTTTAATTACATCTACGACCTCAGCTGAACTCGGACCTTTTCCGGCAAGATCCCCAAGACAAAATATTCTTGCAATATTTCTATTCTTAATATCTTCTAAAACAGCTTCTAAAGCAGGCATGTTTCCATGAATATCTGAAATTATTGCGATTCTCTGCATATTGATCCCCTCATTAGTTTTACTCTTATTGACCTTTAAGTTACTTCTCATTTTGATACAGCGACCCGGCTTTCTTTAATATAAATTCGCCAAAATTCGCTATCTTCCTCTTGGTAATTAAAAAAATTTTGAATTGTGCAAAAACAAGGTGGGATGTAGTAATATATCCCACCTTGTTTTCATTAATGTTTGTAAAGATGCTTTAATTGGTTTCCAGTCTACTTATAAATGAAGTTATATGAGCCAAATGATGATTTCCGTGCCAGGCGTAAAGCCCAATCAACTGATTAATTGTGAGCAGCCCGATGTCTGGGTGTTTTATCTCCCTTTGACGATCTAAAGACGATAATGACCTAAGTATCGTGACCCATCGTTTATGTAATACTTCCAGCAATTCCAATGATATTTCAACGGGTAAGCGAGAGTCGTCCAAATCAGCCCACAACACTTCCGCAAAAGGTTTAATTGTTGGTTTATCTTCAGTCAGGGCCAGCTTAACTCTAATGTACGCGTTCATATGACCATCCGCGATATGATGTATCAACTGTCGGATAGTCCAACCCCCTGGCCTGTAGGGAGAATCCTGATGTTCCACCGCCAATTCTTCGATAGCTCTTTTTAACAATACAGGTAAAGCTTCTATTTGGTCTATTAAAGAACAGATTTGATTTTCACTAACCTCCTTCTCAAAATTAAACTCTCCAATCGGAAATCTTAAATCTATCATAAATCTTATCCCCCTCTTCTTTTTCCTATCTCATCACACTTCGGCGGAATCTCACATATCCCTTCTATTCCATGTACAATTTATTGATTACCTAAAACAAAGTTGAAAACATAATTTGCCTTTAGACTGTTTAATTAAGGAACCTATAAAATATTGCGTTTTTATCCTTAACCTGACTGGCTATCCAGTATCCAATAATAATCATCAGTGGATACAGCACCGCCCAACCAACGAATGGAAAAATGACAGCTGTCAAAAGAAAGGAAACCCAGCTAATCACCACTCCCCAGCTATTCCCTTTAAGTAGTCGAACTCCTGCAGCACAGCCGCCAAGATAGGTCAGAATAAAGGTTGCATTGGGAAATTGAATCAGGGTTGTTAAGGAAATCGCCCCACTACCATACAAGACTAGCACTACTACAAAACACAAGGCAAGAAAGCCAATTCCGCCTGTAGGCGTACCATATCGCTGCGACAAAATGCCCATCCAGCGGGGAGCGTCTCTCTTTCGCGCCAAAGCATACGCAAGGCGAGAAGTGGCACCCGTATAAGCGATAATGGTTGCAGTACAGATGAACACACCTGTTAACCCCGCAACTAAAGCCCCCCAATGTCCGAGTAGTTTGCTTATCACTAATACAAGCGAAGCATCTGCTCCTGCTGTATGGTAACTGTGTGTTCCAACTGTAGCTAAGGCCGTGAGAAAATACAATAACCCGACTATGACAGCGGCAATGGTTACCCCTTTTACTGCTGCCCGTTGCGGGTCCAAGAATTCTTCAGATAAATGAGAGACTGCCTCCCAACCGATAAAACACCAAAATAGAATAGCAGCCGCCCGTCCGACACTTACCCAACCATGGGGCATAAAAGGCGTGAAATTTGCGGCTTCAATATGAGGCACAGCTCCTATAATAGCTAGCACCAGCACGGCAACAATTGCAAGTACCACTGCAATTTGTATTTGGCCCACTACTTTCATACCGACAAGGTTGGTTAATAGCCCAACTGCAAGCATTCCTGCTGCTAGTGCTACTCTGGCACTATCACTCCAGCCCATAGCAACTGTCATATAGCCAGCTCCTGTCAGCGCGGCCACAGGAGCGCCAATCGGTACCGACATGAGGAAAAACCAACCAACAAGCGATCCAGCCTGTGGTCCGAACGCTAAAGTGACAAAATGGGAAACACCACCTGCATTCGGAAATTTAGCAGATAGCAAGCCCATGGTCAGTGCCAGCGGTAATACAAGCAAAGTCATAAGCCCCCACGCCAGTAGGGAAGCCGGACCGGCTATCTCGGCAGCCAGCCCAGGCACGATAAGTATACCCGAGCCAAGTACAGCTCCGATATATAGGGCTATTGCCTGTGGCAGTCCGATAGTACCTTTCAATTGATTGTGATTCTCCATAATTTTCGCTCCTCTTTCTCTTGTATTGCCTCTAATAGTATCAGATAATGGTAGCATCAGAGAAACGAAAGATTTCGATAGTATACATCGGCCTTGCCGATGAAAAGGGGAGACTGGAATTGGAATTGCGTCATCTCTTTACGTTTATTGCCGTGGTAGAAATTGGTGGTTTTACCCGCGCCGCCACTAAACTAGGCTACGCCCAGTCAAGTGTAACTGCTCAAATCCAGGCGCTTGAAGCAGAGCTTGAGACACCTCTATTTGACAGGTTAGGCAAAAAGATTAACCTCACCGATGCTGGTCGCCGACTTCTTCCGTATGCTCATGAGATTACTAAAATGCACAACTTGGCAAAAGACGCGATCCGGTCGGATACTGTACTAACTGGTACTCTGACGATAGGAGCCCCCGAATCCCTTGCAGCTTTTCGCTTGCCGGGTATTGTTCGCGATTACAAAAACCAATATCCAGACGTTAAAATTATATTGAAACCGGGCGTATGCTGGGAAATGCCTGACCTTATCCGTTCGGGTGAGCTAGATCTTGCCTTTCTGCTCCAACCGGAGACTGAAGACCGGGATCTGCACATTGAAACCCTCGTGCATGAAAAAATGGCGCTCATCGCACCACCAGGCCATCCACTTGTCCGCTATGGGTCTGTTGAACCTGCCCATTTGAAAGACGAAACGATACTTCACACCGAGCCAGGATGCACCTACCGTGCACTATTTGAACAACATCTTAACAACCACGGAATCTTTCCTAATCCCAACCTTGAGTTCTGGAGTATTGAGGCCATTAAAAACTGTGTTATGTCTGGACTTGGCCTTTCTTTTCTGCCTCTTATCACAGTACAAAATGAAGTGCGAGAAGGTAAACTGATGCTACTGGCATGGGATGACCGCCAGCAACGACTTACCACCCAAATTGCCTATCACACAAAAAAATGGCTCTCCCCTGCGCTGCGTGAGTTTTTGCTCCTAGTAAGACAACATGCTGCAAAGTGGCGCCAATCTTATGACATTCCAAAGATGACAGACTCTATTTATTTCAACCTTAAATTCTGACCATACTATCATCACCAGTGCAGTCAGTTCCTTTAACTCATTCCATTTTAGAAAAAAGGAATATGAATTGCGAAAAAAATGTCTAAATGCTAGGTAGTCTACCAACTTCTCTTTTATAACCTCTGAAATAATAGGATCACGTATAGATGTAGATTCAGTCATTTGATTTATGAGTTGGCTATGCCAGTGGTTACCATTTGGAATGTTACCGTCAATATCTTTACCGATTGTTTTAAATATGTTCTCGATTCCATTATAGAAGGAATGTAGTATTGAACCTATTGCGGTAAGTTCTATTAAAGTAGGTTCCTCCGTTTTACTCTTCTCCAATAGCTCTCTATAGGAAGTAAATAATTCATCAATTTGCTGAATTTCAAAAATTATTTGAGATATTGCCTTTTCATGAGACACGATAAAGATCACCTTCTTTTTCAAGGTATTTCGAGAAAGCATCTTCCCTGTCTAAATTAATTAAATCAACAGGGCGACTTAAAGTAGTCAATAACTTCCCCAACAAAGCAAAAAAGTGTTCGGGTAAACATCCCTTTATGGCAATATCTATATCCGAATCCTCATTGTAAGTACCCGTAACCAATGAGCCGAAAATGAATATTTCTTTGCATCCGGCATTCTTGAGTATCTCAATTGCAGAGTATATATCTTTTTGAAATTCCTCTGGAAGTTTCGCGAGAAACTCACCCATATAAACAACTCCCAATATTTAACTTTCTGATTTACATTTTAGCATGCTTATTAATGCTTGTCATTAGATCGTTTTCTGATTTATTTTCCCGCGTTTAATTAACACATAAGAGAAGCAGATGACCAACAACACAAAACAAGCAAAAGACTACCTCTTGCGAGATAGTCTTTCGCTTGTTACCTGGCGATGACCTGCTTTGCCAGGGGCTTGCGCCCCAAGTATCATCGGCCCTGGAGGTCTTAACTTCCGTGTTCGGTATGGGAACGGGTGGAACCCCTCCGGCATGATCACCAGATGTCTGAGATGGCTTCGTCCTTGCGAACGCTGTTCTCTCAAAACTGCACAGAGTGTCTTATCTAGTAATTCGTCTACTCGAACCTGAGCCACTTACCTAGCGTAGGATTTTTAGGTCAAGCCCTCGACCTATTAGTACCAGTCAGCTCCACACCTCACGGTGCTTCCACACCTGGCCTATCAACCTGATCATCTATCAGGGGTCTTACCAGCTTATGCTGTGGGAAATCTCATCTTGAGGTCGGTTTCGCGCTTAGATGCTTTCAGCGCTTATCCGCTCCGAATATAGCTACCCAGCGGTGCCTCTGGCGAGACAACTGGTACACCAGTGATTCGT
>JARLHW010000229.1 GCA_031292075.1 Desulfosporosinus sp. | reverse complement strand
TCAAAGAAGGATAAGCATGTGAATCTCTTCCTGCATCAGATGGAGATGGGAGATGGTGGTGAGATTGCAGGCCATTATTCTTGGATTAAGAATATGTCGAGACTACTCGCAAATCAGTATACTAGTCATCATGGAAAGATGATGTATTGTGATTACTGTCTTCAGGGCTTCCACAACGAGGAGAAGTATAATACTCATATCGCAGATGCCCTCTGTCGTAACTTCTCACAGGTGAAGACCTCGCTACCCGAAGAGGATGCGGCTTTCATGGATTTCAAGAACTATCGCAATCTACTTCCCACTCCGTATTTTATTGTTGCTGATTTCGAGTCGCTTCTTGAGGAGGTGTTGGATTCAACTGGAGTCAAAACTATCAAGTCTCATCAACACATTCCTTGCGCATATGGTTATAAAGTAGTCTGCACCTTTGATTCTAAGAGATCGCAAGACTATGTTTCCTATCGAGGTCAAGATACTCCGAAGCACTTCCTAGACTCGATTTTGAAGACGACTGAGAAGTTGAAGAAGAGCCTCACTAAGCATTGTGAGAAGAACAATGTCTCTACTCTAATTATGACTGAAGAGGAGGAGGATCTATACAACCATTCGAATATCTGCTGGATCTGCCAGAGAGTCTTTGATGAGGAATCGGATGATAAGAAGGTGAGAGATCATTGCCATCTCTCGAATCAGTTTCGTGGAGCCGCTCATTCCACTTGCAATCTAAAATTGAACTACTCTGCTTGGAAAGTCCCTGTGATTCTTCATAACTTCAAAGGGTATGATTCTCACTTCATCATACAGGCTCTCGACAAGAAAATCAAAAACATCAGTTGCATTCCACAATCGACTGAGAAGTTTACAACCTTATCCTTCTGTGATGTGAGATTTATCGACTCTCTCAATTTCCTGCAAGCAAGTCTTGATACCCTTGCATCCAACATCCCGGCAGACGGATTCTCTATCCTCAACCAGGAGTTCAAAGGATTATCCAACGAGAAACTGGATCTTATCAAGAAGAAGGGAGTGTACCCTTACGAGTACATGAATGATAAGACTAGATTCCTGGAGCAAGCTCTTCCTCCCCAAAAAGACTTCTACTCTTCATTGAGACGTGAAGGGATCACCAGCGAGGAGTATGCACATGCTCAGAAGGTGTGGAAGGAGTTTGCTATCAAGGACCTCGGAGACTACACCGATCTCTACTTGAAGACTGATGTAATGCTTCTGGCAGTGGTTTGGGACAACTTTAGAAAACTCTGTATCAAGACGAGCAGAATCGAACCGAGTTGGTATGTGAGTCTTCCCTCATTCTCGTTTGATAAACTGTTCATCAGCAAACAAACCCAGTTTATTGTGAAGAACAATGAGAAGTTCCAATGGCACATCGATCTGTTCAAAGACGGTCAAGATGACATGTATCAATGGGTCGAGAAGAGTATTCGAGGAGGAATCAGTACTATCACGCATCGTCATGCTGAAGGAAATAACGAGCAGATGAAGTCGTATAATCCCGATCGACAATCCTCTACGATCAAATACCTTGATGCTAACAATCTCTATGGGTGGGCTAAGTCTCAAAAGCTACCGACTGGAGAGTACAAATGGGAGGAGAATCTAGATGAGTGGACTACTGAGAGAATCCTCAGCCTCTCTGATGAATCTAGTCATGGGTACATATTCGAGGTGGATCTACACTATCCGAAAGGGCTTCATGATCTTCATAACGACTATCCTCTGGATCCGGAATCCCTTAGTGTTTCTGATGAGATGCTCTCTGACTACTCCAAAAGTTTCCTTCAAAAGTATGAGACAGAACAGTTAGGAACGAACAAGCTCATCCCTAATCT
>JARLHW010000228.1 GCA_031292075.1 Desulfosporosinus sp. | reverse complement strand
TTTTCAGTAAGTAGTCGTCCTTGAATCGTTATTTCCATCATAGTTCAATAATAAATGAAAAGCCGCCATGAGTCCAGCACTAAATGGCTGATCTCATAGGCGACCTGAATAGTTACTAATAAAAAGGCTAGAACATATATATGGCGGTGAGCTTATGAATGAGAATCAGGTGGGTGTAATACTTGAAGAAGTTCGGGATATGTTCAAAACCCTGGCTGAGGGACAGCGGATTATTGAAAATAGGATGGGCAAAGTAGAAGAAGGACAGAAAGTACTAGAAAATGGACAGAAATTATTAGAATCTGATATGAAGAAAGTAAAATCAGATTTACAAATAATTAAGTCATTCGTTATTGCTGCTGATAATAGTTTTAACGACTTCGAGAGCAGAATTAAGGCTTTAGAGAAAAAAACCGCAAATCTATAAATATAAGACAAAGCACCCGCGCAATTCGCAGGTGCTTTTTAGTAGGCTGTTCGCAATAGGTTTTTAAAGGTACCTACTACAGAAGAAATGATGAGAAGTATTTCCTAACCAAGTTGTCCAAGCGAAGCAATCCTAATCATTCGGCTCTCATCGGAAAACTTTTGAAACAGGGCCATTATTTGAGGCCATCCCAAAAAGTAGTTTCACTTATTTGAAGTTGCTTTTCACGGATTCTTTCCCATAAACTCTTAGGGATTTCTTTACTAACAGCGTGGCTTATTTTCGTTCTTAGGTAAGTCCCATCACTCAGCATTTTTTCATAATACCAATGGTCAGTATTGCGAAGCATCACCCAACCATTCTTATCACAATAGCGTTTTAAATCTCCAAATTTAGGTGCCATGTTTATAGACCTAAGAGTGCACGAATCTCTGTACCACTGTCACAAAGCAAGACTTTTAGTACATATGGAAAGTGAGACTTACGGTTAGGTGCTTGAAGGAAAAGCTGGGAGCGATCTATATAATCTTGAGAATATATTTTAAGTTCTTCAACTAAATCACAAGCTGCTAAATCTAATGTTGAATTATTTGCGTACATTTCCAGAGAATCTAAGGCAAGCGTAATCGAGCCATCATCTTCCTGAATAATTTCAGGGTTTAGTTTGTAATCAGCTAAGATCATCTTAAGCAGATCAACTCTTAGTAAAGCAACTTGTTCCGTCTGTTTTCTTTTTACAATAGTAGGGTTAAAAGAGTTAAAGACAGAATCATAAAGCGTAGAAAATTGGTTTCTAGCTTCAGTAAACTGTAGTTCGGATAGCATAGTCATTCCTCCCTCACCTCCAATATAACATATGATGTACATAGTGTATAGTATGACTATTATGTACATTATGTATGATTTATTATGGTTGAATGATGGGAAGGGACATCAAGGTTAGTGCGGTTAGTGCGGTTGGTGGAGCTTATATCTTGTATGATATAATTAATTGATGTACTTGAGTAATTAAATACGCTAGGAGTTCTGTCTACATGAATTTAGATGAACTGAGGAAAATTCCGCTTTTAAGAACTTTAAGCGATGAACAATTGGAAATTCTTCAAGACAATGCCCAGGTAAGAGATTATAAAAAGAATAAACGTATTTTTGAACCAGATAGCAAGGATAATTTCATCATGATCGTGCTGGAGGGTAAAGTACGCATTTATCTCGCCTATCCTGATGGAAAAGAATTTACCATCGCCTTTTTAGAACAAGGTGATATTTATAGCAGTCATTCAAAGACCTTCGCCGAAGCGAGAGTACCGGCCAAGATTTTGGCGATAAATGCTCAGGCTTTTCATCTTTTTATGCTTAATAACCCTGCCATACTTATTAGCATGGTTAAAGCTTTAGGAGACAGCTTAGGGAATACACTTCGTATCATCGAAAATCTGGCGTTTCTTGATATAGATAAACGTCTTGCTCGCTTTTTACTGGATGCAGCCAAGGAAAAGGGAGTTGTTGGACAGGAGGGGACGTTTATAAATCTAGGTTTATCAGTGGAAGATATTGCCCTAGCTGTTGGGAGTTCTCGGCAGACCGCTTCGATGCTCTTGAATCGCTGGGAAAGGGATGGGGTTATCAGGCGCAATCGCAAAACTGTGTTCTTGCTGGACATGCTTCAGTTGCAAGAATTGGGAGGAAGAACAGAATAAATTTATATTGTCGAAAAAGTATGAAAACCGTCAGATATTTGATGGTTTTTTTATTTGTAATCCCCTAAGATGATTATCAGAGAAGAGAAACTTTTTTGACAAGGAGAGGATAAGATGTCAAGACAAGTATTAATTACTGATCTTTCAATGGATACCGGAGTACAGGAATTATTAGTGAAAGCAGAACAGGAAAAGATTGAGACGGCGTTTCAAAGGGCGAAGGAGCAAGAACCCCATTGTAAATTTGGGTTAACGGGTGTTTGTTGCCGCCGTTGCCTTCAAGGGCCCTGTCGAGTGACCTTTAATGGGAATAAAGGGGCAAAACGTGGAGTTTGTGGGGCTACTGCAGACCAGATTGTGGCACGTAATCTGCTCTCACTGATTGTGGAAGGCACGACTCCCCACGTAGAACATGCCCGGGAGATACTCCACACCCTTTTAGAAACTGCCGAAGGGAAAGCTCCTTATGAAATAAAGGGAAAGGAAAAGCTTATCGCTATTGGCAAGAAACTGGGATTAACGGTTGATGGCGTAGAGTTAGATAAATTAGCCAAGGAAGTTGCTTTAATCGCTTTACAAGATTTTCAACAACAATCCGGAGTGTCCCATTGGCTGCGTCTGCGGGCCCCAGACCAATCGATTGAAACCTGGGAAAAACTGAATATCTTGCCCTCCAACGCTCACTTGGAAATAGCCAATGCCATCAATAAAACAGCTATGGGCTGTGAGAGTGATCCGGTTAGTCTCTTGTTGGAAATTATGAAAATGGGATTAGTCGAAGGATATGATGGCTTGCATCTTTCTACAGATCTCCAGGATATTTTGTTTGGTACGCCACGGCTTGTCAAAACCCAATACAGAATGGGTGTTATTAAAGAGGATTATGTCAATATTGCCGTGCACGGTCATATTCCAATGGTCTCAGAAAAAGTTCTGGAGTGGAGCCGAAAGTTAAATGCTGAGGCCAAATCCTTAGGGGCTAAAGGAATTAACATCGTCGGGATTTGTTGTAGTGCCAATGAACTTTTAATGCGCCAAGGAGTTGCCGTAGCGACAAATTATGCAAGTCAGGAATTAGCGATTATTACCGGTGCCTTAGAGGCAATGGTGGTTGATGCCCAATGTATCATGCCTGGCCTAGCTCAAGTGGCGCAATGCTATCACACAGAACTTATTTCCACCTTGCCCAATATTAAGATAGAAGGAGCAAGCCATGTAGACTGGACACCGGAAGATGCGGATAAAATGGGGGAGGAGATTGTCCGTCGGGCACTTGCCCACTATCCGGAGAGAGACCAATCTAAAGTCCAGATCCCGGAGGGTACCGTGGAAGCCTACGCCGGTTTTTCCGTTGAGCAGATTGTGGAGCTTTTGGCCGCTTTAAATGGGCAAGATCCTTTGCTTCCCCTGATAGAAGCCATTGCTAAAGGTGATATCTTAGGGGTCGTTGCTATTGTCGGCTGCACAAATCCTAAAGTAAAACAAGACTGGGCTAATACGGAAGTGGCCAAAGAGCTTATGAGGAATAATGTATTAATCGTAGCTACCGGATGTTCAGCTCACTCCTTAGGGAAAAATGGCTTATTGTCACCCGATGGCTTGCAATATTGCGGCGAAAAACTAGCCAATGTTCTAACGGCCATTGGGCAAGCAAACGGTTTACCGGCCTTACCCCCAGCTCTTCACATGGGAAGTTGTGTTGATAATTCCAGAATTGATGATTTGCTGGTTGCTTTAGCCAAGAGAATGGGTGTGGCTGTGAGAGAATTACCCGTGGCAGGCTCCAGTCCTGAAAATCATAGCCCCAAAGCCTTATCAATTGGAACCTTCTTCATTGCTCAAGGAGTGGATGTTCATATAGGGGTTAATGCCCCTATCACGGGCTCACCGCTGGTAGAACAGGCCCTTACAGCTAATAAAGGCGAGTTTTCCGTGACTACCGATGAGCTTTTCGGGGGAAAACTAATTTACGAAGCTGACCCAATTCAGGCTGCCCAAATCATGATTGCTCGTATTATTAAAAAACGCAAGGCTTTGGGACTTGTTTGCCCGGAAATTAAGGAAATTGCCGTAAAATAAAGGACAGGGTGAGTATTATGAGGGAGAAAAGCCTTAAGATTGCCATCTCTGGTAAAGGTGGCGTGGGTAAAACGACGTTGTCGTCACTATTATGCTATTTATACGCTCGAGATGGACAGAGAGTTCTGGCGGTAGATGCTGACCCTGATGCGAATTTGGGAACCGCTCTGGGATTTCCTCCGGAATTATTAGTCCAGCTAACTCCTATTTCTGAAGAACGAAAACTTCTTAAAGAACGTACCGGAGCTGAACCGGGAACGATTGGAGCTATTTACAGTCTCAATCCCCGGGTGGATGATATTCCGGATACCTATGTTGCAGAATATCGAGGGATTAAACTTCTCCGGATGGGGTCGATTACCCAAGGAGGAACCGGGTGTGCCTGCCCGGAAAGCACCCTCTTAAAAAGTCTTTTGGATCATATTGTCCTGGAAAGAAACGAAATTGCTATTCTGGATATGGAAGCAGGGCTTGAGCATTTTGGACGCGGGACCGCCGGGGGTGTTGATGCGTTTATAGTTGTCGTAGAACCGGGACGACGCAGTATAGAAACGGCCCATGCAGTGGTAAAACTTGCTAATGACCTAGGGGTTAAAAATGTCTTCGCAGTCATCAACAAAGTGCATGAAGGACAATTCGCTGAGATCGAACAGGAGATCAATTTTCTGCCGATTTTAGGGCATTTTCCCTATGATCCCGTTGTTGTAGACGCTGATTTTTATGGCAAAATTCTTTTTGATCTCAGTAAAAGTTTTGTTCAAGAAGCTGAAAAGATAAAAGCTAAAATTGATTCGTTGCTTAGGTAGCGTTACCATCATCCAGAAATACTCTAGGCCTTAACAAACTATGGGCTGACTGCCCTTGACGATTCACCCGGCTCAACTTTATAATAAGCATATGTTTATCGTAGTAAACATATGCTTATTTTTTAGGAGTTTACAGGATGACAAATCGAGAAAAGGAAATTATCAACTTAATCAGAAAGAATCCGATGATTACTCAAAACGAGTTGGCCGAGAAGTTGGCAATCTCCCGTTCCTCCGTGGCTGTCCATATTACGAACCTGATGAAAAAGGGGTTCATTAAGGGAAAATGCTATATCCTGGATGAGGTTCCCTACCTATGTGTGATCGGGGGTTCCAATATCGATATCCAAGGTTTCCCCAATGAGACACTGGTGCCTGCTGATTCCAACCTGGGGCGGATTCGGATATCTTTCGGAGGCGTAGGCAGAAACATTGCAGAAAACATTGCCAGGATGGGTATTGCGACCAAGCTGATTACAGCGGTTGGGAACGACGATTATGGCCACAGCATCCTGAATCAGGCCGACATCAGGGAGCTGGACTGCCAATATTCTGTGGCAGCGGATGAATTCCCGACTTCTATGTACCTGTCAATCCTTGACACGGACGGAGATATGAAGCTGGCTATCTCTCAGATGGACGTCCTGAAAAAGATCGATCCCAACTTTCTGGAGAGCAAGAGGCAAGTCATAAAAAATGCCAGGCTCTGTGTCCTGGATACAAACCTGGCTCAGGAGAGCCTTGAATATCTGACGGCGAGCTTTCCGGATAAAGAATTTTTCTTGGACACTGTTTCCACGGTCAAAGCGGATAAGGCGAAAAGTATCTTGGCTAAACTTTATCTTCTCAAGCCAAACAAGTTGGAAGCCGAAAAACTGTCGGGCCTAGCTATCAGGAATTTGGACGATTTAAAGAGATGCGGAGCGTATTTCCTGGAGCAAGGAGTCAAACAGGTGGTCATTTCTCTGGGCAACGGCGGAAATTACTATAACGACGGAAAAAGTGAATTCTTGCTTGAAACGGATCAAGTGGAGGCCGTAAATGCGACGGGAGCGGGAGACGCCTTTATGGCAGGGCTTATTTACAGCTACGTCAACGCGTATCCGGCCGAACTTACAGTGAAATTCGCCATGGCTGCCGCAGTGATGGCGTTGTCCCATGTCAATACGATCAACCCGAGCATCTCAGCGGAGAACATTAATCAAGTAATGGAGAGAATGAATTATGTTAGAAAATTATCTTGAAGTCAAAGACAGCGTCCGGCGCGCTTTAGCGGAAGGCAGGCCCGTAGTAGCTCTGGAATCGACCATTATTTCCCATGGAATGCCCTATCCTCAAAATGTGGAGACCGCCCGTAAAGTGGAGCAGATCATCAGAGAACACGGGGCTGAACCGGCAACGATCGCCATTATCGGCGGCAAGATCAAGGTAGGCCTAAGTGACAGTGAACTTGAGTATCTTGGCAGGAGTGGCAAAGTCGTTAAGACAAGCAGGAGAGACATCCCTTTTGTGATTGCCGGAAAAGCGGACGGCGCGACGACGGTGGCAGCCACAATGATCATAGCGGCGCTTGCCAAAATCAAGGTATTTGTTACCGGCGGAATAGGTGGGGTGCACCGGGGTGCGCAGCAGACTATGGACATTTCCGCTGATCTGGAGGAGCTGGCCCATACCAATGTGGCCGTAGTCTGCGCCGGAGCCAAGTCCATCCTTGATCTGGCTTTGACGCTGGAATATCTTGAAACGCGTGGAGTACCTGTTGTCGGCTACCGGACCGATGAGCTGCCGGCCTTTTACACGCGGAAAAGCGGGTTTGAAGTGGATTACCGGGTTGATTCTCTACCGGAACTAGCCGCTGCCGTGAAAGCCAAATGGGAACTAGGCCTGAACGGCGGACTGGTAATTGCCAATCCGATTCCCGAAGAGTACCAGATGGATGGGGATGTCATTAACAAAGCGATTGAAGCGGCTTTGGCGGAGGCGGAAAAGGAAAAGATCTCAGGCAAAGAGCTGACACCCTATCTTCTGGCCAAAATCAAAGACATTACCGGAGGGGACAGCTTGTCCTCAAATGTGCAGCTCATCTATAACAATGCCGCGGTGGGAGCTGATTTGGCGGTTGAACTGGCCTAACAGTCCGGGTAAAATGAACATAGAGCAGAGTAAGACTGCGAACGGAAGAAGAGAAAGGGGCAGAAGCATGAACGGTGCCATGGAGATTATCAAGAATGTTTCGATAGACTGGAAACAAAAGAAAGCGCAACTGGCAGCCTTGGCCCAAAATTCGCTGCCGTATGTCAGGATCAGTCCAGAAGCCCGGTCTTATATGGAAAGCGGTGTGCTTGATGATCTTAACGAGGGCCATGCTCCCTGCTCGCCGCGTTATCTATTGCCTGACTACGCCAAATTCATCAAGCAGGGCAGCCGCTTTCTGGATCTCAAGCCTCCGGCCGACTTGTATGAAGCAATCACCGCTCTGCAGATCCTGTACAATTTTGTGCCTTCCGTTACCGGCCTGCCGGTTTTCCTGGGCAGGATTGATGAGCTGCTGGAGCCTTTTTCCGAGAGCGTGACGGAAAGGGAATGCAGGAATCTGCTGCGCAATTTCCTGATCTATATTGACAGGACTCTCCCGGATGGGTTTGTACACATGAATATTGGTCCTCAAGAAACAATGATCGGCCGGCTGGTATTGGAGCTGGAAAAGGAGCTGAAAAAGGCTGTTCCCAACCTGTCGCTGATCATTAATGAAGAGACGCCTGATTCCTTCCTCGCTTTGGCCGCTGAGACGGCGCTCGTGACAGGCAAGCCTTATTTTGCTAACGATCGGCAGATCAGAGAGGCCCTCGGGGATAATTACGGTATTGCCAGTTGCTATAATTCCCTCAAACTTGGAGGAGGAAGCTTTACCCTTGTACGGCTGAACCTGAAACAGGCCGCCGAAAAAATCAGCGGAGTCGATGATTTTATCAAGCACATCCTGCCGGATATTATAAAAGCCCAATGTGAGATTATTAATGCCCGGGCCAGGTTCCTGGTTGAAGAGGTCCGCTTCTTTGAGAATTCCTTCCTCGTCAGGGAGGGACTGTTGGACATCGGCAATTTTACCTCCATGGCAGGCATTTTCGGCTTGTTTGAGTGTGTGGAGCAGCTTACCGGAGGATTGAAAGTCGGACGTGACGAAGCGGCCAACCAGGCTGCCGTAAAAATCATTGAGGCCGGCGCTGAATGCCTCAACGCTACGGAAGGGGCTTATTGCTATGGAACCGGCGGCAGAATTGGTTTCCATGCCCAGTCCCTGATCGACAGCGACGTGGAAGTCACGGCCGGCGTGCGCATCAGGGTGGGAGAGGAACCTTCAATTTTTGACCAAATCAGGATTGAAAGCAGGCTGCAGAGACCTTTTAATACCGGTGTCAGCGACATCTATGTCTTTGACAGCACGGCCCAAACAAATGTGGCCGGTCTGCTTACCATAATCAAGGGCGCTTTAAAAAACGGCATCAAAATGTTGGCCCTTTCCGGCTCCGATTCGGAGTTGGTGAGAATAACCGGTTACCTCGTTAAAAAGAGCGACCTTGAAGCCTATCACAACCATGAGCAAATGAGAGAGGACACGGTCCAGTTAGGCGCCAACAGCTTTATAACCCAAAAACCCTTGGCTAGAAAGGTGAGATCTGTTGACTGAGGCCTTATTGAACAAAATCCTAGAGAACACCTTTATTGACGGGCCGGGCAGCAGAATGGCCTTTTTCCTCCAGGGCTGCAACATGCGCTGCTTGTATTGCCACAACCCGGAAACCCAGCGCCTGTGCAACCATTGCGGCGAGTGTGTCCGGACTTGCCCCACCGGTGCTTTAAGTTTTGACGGGGGAGCAGTTCACTATGATCAAGCCCGGTGTGTTCAATGCGATCAATGCCTTGAGGTCTGCCCGAATTTCTCTTCCCCCAAGTGCACCGTGCTTGACGACACGAGCGTTGTCGAACTGGTCAAGAAGAATCAGGACTTCCTGGACGGAATTACTTTCTCCGGTGGGGAATGCAGTTTGCAGCATCGGTTTGTCTGTGCTGTTTTTCAGGCGCTCAAACGGGAGACCAAGATCACCTGCTTTCTCGACACAAACGGTTTCATGGAGCATTCAGCCTTGGAAGCGCTCTGTGAAGCAGCGGACGGATTCATGTTCGACCTGAAAGCGTTTGACAATCGCAAACACAAGAGGCTTACAGGTCTTTCCAATGATCTTGTTTTCCGGAACCTCGCCTATGTCTCGGCCAAAGGGCTGTTGTATGAAATCAGAACTGTGATTGTCGAAGGCTTTACGGATGACGCCAGTGAAATAAGCCAGCTCGCGGCCTATGTCCGGGATTTGAACGCTTACACCATCCTGAGGCTGATTCCTTTCAGGCCTCTCGGAGTAAAAAGCTGGATGCAGAACCTGAAACCCTGCGGCAGAGAAACCGTTGTTAATTTGCACCGGGCCGCCTCAGAAATAATGGGAAATAGGGCAAGAGTCAACCTGTCCGGTTTCTAAAGACTTTGCCGATAGCATACCAGTTATAAAATGTGGGACAATTGCGAGTATTTCATTGACTTTCAGAAGGCCGAATGTTATTGTTTTTTTGTTGTGAACGCAGCGAGAAGCAGCAAGAATGCTCTCTGCATATGCACTATTTCCGACTGCCCGTTTACGGGAGAGCAATGCACATCCGAAGAGCGGCAGATATCACTGCGCTAGATGATGGAGCTTGCCCTGGAAATTGCCTAAGAGATAATCGGCGGACTGCCAAAAAGCAGTTAAGCCGATAATAAAAAAAGACCAGCTAATAAAAGTCAAGGGTTTGGTTGATTATTTCTTTTGTTTTTCGATTCCGAAAAATAGGTATTGCAAACTAAGCCATTGAAAAATCCGAACAATGACCTCTAACGTTAATTTCTGGAAGCCAGCCTAGA
>JARLHW010000227.1 GCA_031292075.1 Desulfosporosinus sp. | reverse complement strand
GTCATCGTGCCCCACTGTACATCGTAGGTTCGTTTATTGGCGATATACTGCAAGTTCATGGTTCCTGCAGCGTTTCGTTTGCTGTCCCCAATCATAAAGAGGTTGTTCGTGACCTTCTGGGGTTCCGGAAGGACCGAACCGTTGATCGTCAAGGTTGCCGCCACATGATCACCTACCTATTTCGGCAAATTATAGCTGGAATTATAGCCGATGGTTGTTCCCTGTCGATCATTTTCATTAACAGTGTATTGGTACAAAGTCCTTGCTAGGGTTCTTCCATCCAGTTTAAGGGTTACGTTGATCGGCTGAGCTGAGGTGGATTGACTGCTGCCGCCCGAGGACTTTGATGCACCACTTAACATACTGTCTAATTGGGCCAGGGGTATTACTGCCTCCGGACCCGCTTCACCGAATACACCAAGTGTTGCAGAGGTCACAATCCCGCCGGATGCAAACGCGGGGATGGCGCTTCCGATGTTGGATACTGTGCCAGCCAAGGCTGATCCCGCCGCTGCAGCACCACCTGCTAATAAGTCAGCCCCTCCTGTTGCAATGGTTACACCGACCGCCCCGGCTGCTACCCCAAGGGGGACAAGCCAGGACTTATTGTTTTCCACCCAATTTGCAACTCCTGTATAGGCCCCACTTACGGATTGCCAGATGCTTTGGCTAACGGAGGGTATCACTGTCCCGGTAATCGCCGCGAGCTTGGACATTGTGTCAATGGCTTGGTTTAGGGCTTTGGTTATCGTTTCGCCGATCGAGTTGGCCCAAGATACTGCCATAGTTTCGGTGGAAGTGAACACTTGGTTAAGATCATTATGGAGATTATTCATAAAGGTCGAGATGCACGATCCGGCATTGGCTGTGAACTCGTCAAAATCCTGCGATGCATCGACAGACCAAGTGTGAATTGATGAACCTGCTGCGTTAAAATCTGTAGCTACGGAGGATTGAAATTGGGCAAAGGACGAGACCGTACCAGCCTCCCAAGATTGGATATAGGTCTGAACGCTACTAAAAACACCTGCGGCACTCGCTTCCCAGGCCAGTTCTGTTTGAGTCACAGCGTTAAAACAAGTAACCGCTGCCGTTTGCCACCCTGTGAGCTTGTTCTGCATCGAGAGAAGTGTTGAGGTTAGGAGAGCTTCACCCAGCACAGAAACAGGAACGTTGATGAGCTTTGGTGTAAAGGTGTCCAGTTTATTACGAACGTTCCCATAGGCAGGCTCTGTTTGATCGTCAACCCCAATTGGAACCGTCACCTTACCGGGCAGAGAAGCTAATTCCGTTTTAATGGTTTCCACGACCGGAGTCACATTATCGACTGCAGGGAAAACAACCGGAGGAGGTGGCGGTATGGGAGGTATCGGTGGTATTTTAAAACTTACAGGGATAACAATCCCCTTGGACTCTGTATTTGTGATATTGTCCATGCTCTTAGTCTTTAGGTTCGTCAGTGCATCGGCTAGATTGTTGACAGCATCCGTTTGGCCTTGCGCGCCGACTGCTCCACTATTCGTGATGTTGTGAAGTTGGTCAAAGCTCATGGTGTTAGCATTGACCGATTTATTGAGGGCTTTCTGGGCCGCATCTTGGGCATTTGCTGCTGAGGTTGCAGCGTCCATTGAGTTGCCATAATCTTTCGCGGCTTGACTGCTGTTAAAGATAGAGGCATAATTGTTAGCCCAGTCAGCGTTGATCGAGCTAAAGTCCATACTCAGAACGTCTTTAACT
>JARLHW010000226.1 GCA_031292075.1 Desulfosporosinus sp. | reverse complement strand
TCGGTGTATATGAAGGATCGATATGAGAGAATCAAGAAAGAGAAGAAGAAGGAGGAGAAAAGGAATAAGAGATCTAGTAAGAAGTAAATGTATAGGTTATTAGCAAAATGTATAGTTTAGCTAAATTTCAACAGAAAAATTGGTATAAGAAATAAAATCTATCTAAGGTATAGTATAAGGAACGCCATGAGTGATTATCAGAGAAAATTCCAACAACTGCAAGATGAAATAGCAGATCTGAATGCAAAAGATCAATTACGGTCTCTGAGCGATATTGTTGATCAACTGAGAGCTAAGCTGAACGAGGTCAAGGAGAAGCAACGGAGAAGCCGAAGTCGAAAGAAGACTAGCTCCAGCAGGAAGAAGAACAATAGTCGCAAAGGTAAGAAAAGTAGTAGAAAAGTGAGTAAGAGTCATAGAAGTAGAAAACATCAGCGGGAGGAGTTGGATTCTACTTTTGAGGTTCTGAAAGCCAAGAGGTTGGAACAACAGAGTGTATTCGATGGAAAGGTGATGAACTACCGGTACCACTTGAAACCATATCCGTTGACGGAGAGCACGATTCGGTATCTATCGAAAGAGCTGTTTAATCTCCCACGTTCTCAGATTGAGCGTGTTAATAAGAACAACAAGGGAGGTGCAAATATATTTATGAGACCTATTTTCACCAATCCTGACAATGGTCAAATTGCAGCTAGTTGTACGATAAAATTGAGTAACGTGAAGATGGATAAGTTGCGAGATGTTATTCACACGGAACTGAGTCGCAGGAGCAACAAGCTCTATCCTACAACTAACTACATTCTTGATCTCACAGAGGTTATGATTCTTGTTAGCAGTTTTCCACGTAAGGGTGGATGCCAAGATAATAACACTTGCAAGAGCAAGCTTGAAGTAAGTAAGGATTGTGAGGTACATTTCACGAGTCATAAGAGCAAGAACAACAACTGTCTGATTCAATGCTTTAATCATGCTTATGGTGTGAGTGGACGTGAGTTGAAAGCTGCAAAGGTGCGAAAAGAATTGAAGATTGGTGCTGAAGAGATGATCGATATGGATTATGTCATTCCTATGACGAAATGGTACAACAAGCGATTCAAGCAACAGCGAGGTGTAGCATTGATTAATAAGAAGCTCGATATATTGAAGTTTGATCATCCGTTATATTCTCAAGAAGAATACAAGCTCAGTGAAGATCAAGATAACGATATGGTGAGAATTTGTTTGATGAATGAACATTACGACACGTATAAGGTGGTGTGCTATCGCAAGTGTGATGTATGCGGACAGAAGACCAAGGATATTTCTCATAAGTGTAACAAGAATGTTGCATCGTATTACAACACCAAGATCTCCAAGAAGAAAGATATGGTGAAATCCAATAAGATTGCGGAGGATAAGATCGATTATGAATCAATCGTGCATTGGGATACTCAGACTTTTCAACCTGGTGGGAAAGATGGTGTTAGACATGTGATCTATGCATCTGGATTCTACGATCGTGGATATAAGGTGTACTATGGTGAAGAGGCAGGAGAAAAGTCCATCAATCGGTTCTTGAAAATGGAGAATAGAATCATTAATGCTTACAATGGCAGTGGATTCGATTACATTTTCTTAATGGATGAGTTAACTGCAAGAGGAGCTTACATTGAAGATATGGTTATGAACAATGGCCGATTGATGGCATTTTCATATCATGTAGGTGATGCAAAGAAGAAGAACAAGGTATTCGATCTATACTTGTTTACTCAGGTCTCATTGAAAGATGCATGCAAGGGTTTCAAGATTGAGAATCAAAAAAGTGAATTGGAACATAAAAAGTTTAAGTCTTGGGAGAATGTGGAAATGTATAAGGATGAAGTGTTACCTTACGTTAATTTAGATGTTATGGGATTGAAGGAGTTGTTTGAGATATTCAATGATCAAATCTATGAGATCGAAGGTACCAATATCACTCGATTCTTAACATGTTTGCATATGGGCTATTGTATCTGGCAGAACATGCTGGATAAGATTGTAGAAATTCCTAAGGACTTGGAGAAGATGGATTACATCGCGAAGGCGGTGTATGGTGGCCGTTGTTATCCGCATCAACAGCACTACAAGTCGAAGCATTATGATGCTGTTAAGAGTGGTGAGATGAAGTATGCAGAGCTGATTGCAGATAAGTCCAAAGACTTTATTTTCAATGCAGATGCATCGAGTTTGTGTCCTGCATCCATGAGTGGGTTTGATCATATGGAGGTGGAATACCCGCTGGGTTACTCTCGATGGTCAGATGAACCACTAAAAGAGTATCGCGATAAGAAGATGGGGTTCTACGAGATTCGTTTCAGTCCACCGAAGGATATTCGTATTCCTGTGTTGCCTAGACATAAGATGCTCGGTGAACGAAAGATTGGTGTGACATGGAGCTTGGAAGACGGTGAAGGTGTGTATATGAAAGGAGTGCGCTATCGTATAGTCGCAGTCCGCTTCCCTAGCTGTGTCGCAGTCGCAGACCCGTCGGTGGGCTGGTAGCTGAGCTGTATGGATGAGAAGTGAAGCGCAAAGCGAGCGGGAGGCGAGCGCCCAAACGTCGGTCGGTGCGCGTCAACGCCAGTCATTTATTCAAAGTCTTTGAATAAATGACTGGCGAAAGGAAATAAATGACTGGCGAACGACGTCTGGTGCACGCGGCAGTGCGTGAATGCTGCGGGAGGTAGACAGATAGCAGGGGAGCATAGAGAATGATAGATAATACAATTATAGAGGTTCTTGCCTCATCACATCCTCCCCCCCTTAGGAGCCGTCCGTCCCGGTGGCTCCAAACTGTGGTCACCCTGCCCCAGCGGCAGCGGTGAGTGCGGCAGCAAGGAGCTGCCTCCGTTCGAACTCGGCAAGCAGGTCGGGACAGTTGAGGTTGCCGCGCGGTTCCCACGAGCTGTCCTCGTTGGGGTAGCCCTGCCACTTGACGAGGTACTGAGTGCGTCGGCCGGTGCCACGCTGCGCGAGGATGCGCTCGACG
>JARLHW010000225.1 GCA_031292075.1 Desulfosporosinus sp. | reverse complement strand
GATTATATTCAATCATTATCATGAAGGCAATGTTATGGAAGAAGATAATAAAAAGATGGTAGAAATCATGACCGGTCTGCCTGTAATAGCTTTCGTAAAGGATAATGATCCAGAACTTGACCTGGATGCAGACAAACTCGCGGCTTTATATGATTAATAACCTTGAAGATAAACTGTAAATTGAAAGAAGAAAACTGCTATAAGAAAGAAGAACAAGGGAAGAAGGATAAAGATGAATTTAGTAGAAAAGGACTTAAAGTATATCTGGCACCCCTGTTCACAGATGAAAGATTATGAAGAACTAAAGCCGATTATTATCGATCATGGCCAAGGAGTCTTTTTATACGATAAAGAAGGTAAGGAATACATCGATATCGTAAGTTCATGGTGGTGTAATCTTTTAGGACATTGTAATCCAAAGATTAATCAAGCTATCAAGCTGCAACTGGATAAGCTAGAGCACGTTATCTTCGCCAACTTCACGCATGAACCTGCCATTGCTCTTTGCGAACAGTTAATGGAGGTTATACCCCAAGGACTTACCAAATTTAATTTTTCGGACAATGGTTCTGCTTCGGTAGAATGTGCCTTAAAGATGAGTTTTCAATATCAGTATCAGACAGGCCACGCCAAGAGAACCAAATTTATGTGTCTGACAGAAGGGTATCATGGAGAAACCATTGGAGCCTTGTCGGTTGGAAGCATGGATTTGTATGCCAAAATCTATAAGCCTATGTTAATGGATACCATTCCTGTGCAAGCACCTGACTGCTATCGATGTCCTTATGGAGAATGCCGAAGCGATTGTGATGCCGAATGCTTTGAACATGCCGAAAAGGCCTTTGCTGAGCAGGCCGATGAAGTCTGTGCGATAATAGTAGAGCCGTTGCTTCAAGGAGGTGCAGGTATGCGAATCTATCCTGCAATCTATTTGAAAAAACTTCGTAAATTATGTGATAAGTACCAGGTGATCTTAATTGCTGATGAAATCGCCACTGGTTTCGGTAGAACCGGAAAAATGTTTGCTTTTGATTATGCGGGGGTAAGCCCTGACATCATGTGCGTTTCCAAAGGTCTGACAGGCGGTTACATGCCAATGGCTATAACGATAACGACTGATGAGATTTACAATGCATTTTACGCTGATTATAGTGAAGGAAAAGCCTTCATGCATAGCCATACCTACAGCGGAAATCCTTTGGGATGTTCAGCAGCCTTAGCTGTTCAGGAACTCTTAAGAGAAGATCACATTTTGGAGAAAGCCGCAGTAAGAGCTGAATATCTTCATAATAAATTAAATGAAACCTTATTAGGTCATCCCCATATTGGTGAAATCAGACATATTGGCTTGGTGAACGCTATGGAATTGGTAAGCAATAAGCATACAAAGGAAGACTATGATTCTAAACTTCGCATGGGTTATCAGATTTACAAGAAAGCTTTGGAGAAAGGTCTGATCTTAAGGCCGCTTGGAAACGTGTTATACTTTAATCCGCCCTTAATTATCAATGAAGAAGAGATAGATAGAGCGGTATCAATATGTGCTGAGTCAATTAAAGAAGTTATTGGCTGAGAATTGCAAGGCCAGGCAAGAATGCTAATGGCTTCAAAAGACCTTCTTCTGAAAAATTTACCTTTTCGAAGGACGGTCATTGATGATAAGATTAGATAAGGCAGGGATTTAACACCAAGCCATGTTTATTTTAACCGGAAAAATCTTTAGGAAAGACTGACGAAATACATGAAACGAATAAGTGAAATTTTTAGTGATTATGAAGCAGAGGGTAACATCAATACTGCTATGGTACAAGCAGTGGTCTTAACTAAACGTACGAAAATCCTGGAGATGGAAATCAGCTCGGATAAATATATTGAAACAAGAGAAATTGAATCCCTTAATCAGTTTATAAGAAAACGCTTAGCCGTAAACGATTTAATTATCACGGTAGTTTACACTGAGGGAACCCCGAGAAAACCCTTAGAAGAGGAACTCGAAAATATTTTGTCACTGATAGCTGACAAACATCCGGTCTTAAATGGAGCTCTTAAAAATTGCGACTATGAAATAGCCCAAAATCATTCGATCAAATTTACGTTTAATACGGCAGTATCCTACTTATTAAAAGCGAGAGGTTACGATAAAAAAATCCAAGAGACCATAAAAAACCTCTACGACGCCACCTATCAAATCAATTTTGTGGATAATGTCAGCAGTGAAGACTTAAAAAGGCTGCAAGAAGCTACCCAAGAAACGGAGATTCTGCTTCTGCAAAAGGAAGCGGATGCCACACCAAGCAATTATGCTTCTGAATTACCTAAGGAAGCTGCGCCGATAAAACCGGAAATCAAAGGAGAAACCGACGGGAAAAAAGGCGATCCTTCGTTGATCCTAGGCAGAAACGCGACTATCAAGGACAAGGTCATTAAAATTACGGACATTACACCGGATGAGGGTAGGATAGCTATCCAGGGTGAACTATCCAATATCGAAGCCAAGGAATTAAGAAGCGGCAAGACCTTAATTTCCTTTGATTTATATGACGGCTCAAGTTCTATGACCTGTAAGGCGTTCATCAAGCCCGGTGAAGATGGTGAGATAGTAGCCAGGCTTAAAAAGGCTAAGGCTGTCAAGCTTGCCGGAAATGCCGGCTTCAGCCAGTTTTCTAAGGAAATTGAGCTTATTGCTAATACGATCGTAGAAACAGCAGGCACGAAGAAGGCTCAGCGACAGGATAGAGCTGAGGAGAAGCGGGTCGAGCTGCACATGCATACGCAAATGAGTCAGATGGATGCCATGACCAGTGCCACTGATCTGATTAAAAGATCTATGAGTTGGGGTATGAAATCCATCGCCATTACGGATCATGGCGTAGTGCAGTCTTTTCCTGAAGCCCATAAGCTCTTAGGGCGAGATAATCCGAACATGAAGGTTATCTATGGAGTCGAAGCCTATTTGGCACCGGATAAAAAATCCTCGGTGACCAACGCTAAGGGCCAGAGTATGGATACTACCTATTGCGTGTTGGACTTGGAAACCACCGGCTTCTCAGCTGCAACTGAAAAAATCACAGAAATAGGAATTATGAAACTCGAAGATGGCAAGGTCATCGACCAGTTCAGCTGCTTTGTTAATCCGCAAAAACCGATTCCTGCTAGGGTTGTAGAGGTTACCAACATCACCGATGATATGGTAAAGGATGCCGAAACCATAGACCAGGTCTTTCCTAAACTGCTGGATTTTATCGAGGGAAGCGTTTTGGTGGCCCATAATGCTGAATTTGATTTGGGCTTTTTAAAGCATAATGCCAGGGTCTTAGGTTATGACTTTGATTACACCTATTTGGACACCTTGTCCTTGGCTAAGGAGCTCTTTCCGGATTATAAAACCTATAAATTAGGAAGAATCGCTAAGAACTTGGGTTTTAAGGTGGAGGTAGCACACAGGGCCTTAGATGATGTGGATACCACAGTTAAAGTTTTTAAGGTGATGCTTGAAAAACTAGCCCAACGTGGAGCAGAAACCCTTGAGGATATTGATCGTTATGGCTCCGATGAAGACGCCAAAAGCGTAGAGTATAAGAAGCTTAAAACGTATCATGCGATCATCTTAGCCAAAGACTATGTGGGATTAAAGAATTTATATAAGCTGGTTTCCTATTCCCACTTAGATTATTTTTATAAAAAACCTCGGATCCTAAAGAGCCTTTATAAAAAATACTCTGAAGGTTTAATTCTGGGCAGTGCCTGTAGTGAAGGCGAGCTTTACCAGGCCATCTTACTGGGAAAATCTACTGAGGAAATTAAAGCCATTGCTAAGGGCTACGATTATTTAGAAATTCAGCCTCTGGGGAACAATGATTATTTAGTCAGAACAGAGCAGGTGCCCGATAAAGACTACTTAAAGGAAATCAACCGCAAAATTGTGGCTCTGGGTGAAAAATTAAACAAGCCTGTCGTCGCGACGGGGGATGTTCACTTCCTGGATCCGGAAGATGAGATCTACAGGCGAATCCTCGAAGCGGGTCAAGGCTTTAAGGATGCCGATAATCAGGCCCCCTTATATTTAAAAACCACCGAGGAGATGCTGGAGGAATTTTCTTATTTAGGAGCGGCCAAGGCTTATGAAGTGGTTGTAACCAACACCAATTTGGTGGCTGATATGTGCCAGCCGATCAGCCCTATTTCAGCGGAGAAGTGTGCGCCGCATATTGAAGGCTGCGAGCAGACTATTAAGGATATTACCTATGAGAAGGCCCATGCCCTCTATGGAGACCCCTTGCCGGAAATTCTTCAGCAAAGGCTCGATCGAGAGCTGGATTCGATCATCAAAAATAGCTTCTCTGTTATGTATATCATCGCTCAAAAGCTGGTCTGGAAATCAAATGAGGATGGCTATCTGGTTGGCTCGCGAGGATCGGTTGGTTCCTCAGTTGTTGCTTATATGACCGGTATTACGGAAGTCAATGCCCTGCAGGCCCATTACCGGTGTCCAGGCTGCCGTTATTCAGATTTCTCCGATTATGGTGTTAAAATCGGCTTTGACTTGCCGGATAAGGTGTGTCCGGTTTGCGGAGAAAAGCTGGCCAAGGATGGCATCGATATCCCCTTTGAGACCTTCTTAGGCTTCAATGGCGATAAAGAGCCTGATATTGACTTAAACTTCTCAGGAGAATATCAGGCCAAGGCCCATAAATATACAGAGGTTATCTTTGGCAAGGGTACAACCTTTAAGGCCGGAACTATCGGTACTATCGCCGAAAAAACAGCCTTCGGTTATGTGAGAAAGTATTATGAGGAGAAAAGCCGTACTGTAAACAAGGCAGAAACTCTGCGCGTCTCCAAAGGCTGCACCGGGATCAAAAGAACTTCGGGGCAGCACCCGGGAGGAATCATTGTTGTGCCGAAGGGACGAGAAATCTTCGAATTTTGTCCCGTACAGCATCCTGCCGATGACTCCAATTCGGATATCATAACCACCCATTTTGATTATCACTCCATTGACGAGAACCTCTTAAAACTGGATATCCTGGGTCATGATGACCCGACGGTCATCCGAATGCTTCAGGATATCACCGGTGTGGATCCTCTAAAGATACCGATGGATGATCAGGAAACGATGTCGATTTTCTCCTCCACGGAAGCCTTAGAGGTAACCCCGGAGCAGATTAATTCGAAGGTCGGAACCTTTGGCATTCCTGAGTTTGGGACGAAATTTGTCAGAGGTATGCTCTTAGATACCAGGCCCAAAGCCTTCGCGGATTTAATCTGCATATCCGGACTTTCCCATGGTACCGATGTGTGGGTGGGAAATGCTAAGGACTTAATTGATGCAGGAACCGTGACCTTAAGTGAAGCGGTCTGTACCCGAGATGATATTATGACGTATTTGATTAGTAAGGGCCTGCCGCCCAATACGGCGTTTAAGATCATGGAACTGGTGCGTAAAGGCAAAGCTTTATCAAACCCTGAAAAATGGGCTGAATATGAAGCTTTGATGAGGGAACATAAGGTACCGGACTGGTATATCGATTCCTGCCGAAAAATAAAATACATGTTTCCTAAAGCCCATGCTGCAGCCTATGTCATGATGGCCTTCCGCATAGCCTGGTTTAAGGTGCATATACCCCAAGCTTATTATGCAGCCTACTTCACCATTCGAGCCAAAGCTTTTGACGCTGAATTTATGATTTTCGGCAAAGAAAAGGTCATGGCCAAGCTGAAGGAAATTGAGGCGCTGGGTAACGCTGCTACCCCTAAGGATAAGGATATGTACGATGACTTGGAATTGGTTTTGGAAATGTATGAAAGGGGCTTTAAATTCCTGTCCATGGATTTATACAAATCCCATGCCACAAAATTCCTGCTCGAGGAGGAGGGCTTAAGGCCGCCCATCAACAGCATATCCGGCATGGGAACAGTGGCAGCCGAAGGTCTCTATAACGCAGCCCAAGAAAAGTCCTTCAACTCCATAGAGGATGTCAAGAAACGGGCTAAGATTGGGAATGCTAGTATCGATTTACTTCGGAAATTTGGCTGCTTTAAAGGAATTCCGGAAAGTGATCAGATGAGTCTTTTTGATGTGATCTAATGAGCGCAAAAGGGTCCTATAGTATTTCAAATGCCTCTTTACCCGATGATTGATGATCGAATCATGACCCCATCCAGTAACGAAATAATTGATGGAAGAGTATGGAATAAAAAATCTTGCCAAAAAGCGTGGAAAATGTATTTAGGGAACATTAAAGGAGAAGTATCGCTATATGCTGCTCCCGAGCGGCTGATTTATCTGAGCTCCCGCCGACATATACTTGTGTTGGTGATTTAGATCCATTTCGTGATGAAACGATCGATTATGTAGCAAGACTAAGGCAAGCTGGTGTACCTACGGAATTTCATTTGTATCCAGGGTGCTTTTATGGTTTTGATGGAATTGTTCCTACTGCTGAAATCAGCCAACGAGCTCGAAAAGAATATATTACAGCCTTAAAAGTTGCGCTACAAAATAATTAACTGGATAAAGAAACGTACCCCGCCGCCAAGAGGTTATCAGCTTCAAGCAGCATTATTCAAGAAGGCTGGAAAGTGGATGTTGATGGAAATGAAGAGAAGGTATTTCCTAAAAGATTAAGGTCTGGTATTTTTTATTCGTGTATAGTTTTGAAAGTTTGAATATTGGAAATAAAAGTAAGATGTTCTGCAAAAAAGGAAGTATAAGCATAGAGTAAAAGATAAGAGCAAACAGTAAGCAGGAAATTAAAAGGGTGTAAAATAATCACCTGTTGATCTCATAGTAAGAAATGAGTATAATATGGTTAGAATGATACTACGAGGAGCTGATACCATGCAGATTAAACCGTCCGCAAGTATCCGGCAAAATTACAACGAAATCGCGGATTTATGCAGGTCTACCGGAGATCCTGTGTATCTTACGAAAAACGGCGAGGGCGATCTTGTAGTTATGGATATAGAGGCGTTTGCCCGCCGTGAGAAAATGTTAAAGTTGCGGGAAGAACTAATGTCTGTTGAGGAAGATCGTCTGGCCGGACGCGTCGGAACTACGCCGGATGAACTGGACAGCTATCTGGAAAGCATCATTGATGAGGTGGAGCATGGAAAAGAATCCACATTATAAGGTCCTTGTATCCGACCGCTCTCGTCAGATGCTGGCAAATCATGTCCGGTTTATGGCACAAAAAAGTCCTACCGCCGCCCGAAAAGTAAAAAACGAATTGATGGACGCCATCCTCTCCCTTCGCCAGATGCCGGAGCGTTTTCCGTTTATGGAGGCGGAATTTATTCCGCCGAATAAATATCACAAAATTTTCGTAGAAAAATGGTATCTGATTTTGTATCAGATTAAAGATCAGACAGTGTACGTTGATTGTATCGTTGATTGCAGGCAGGATTATAGGTGGTTGGTGCTGTGACGGATTGTGTAAATAGCCTGAGTTGTATAGATTTAGATTAAGGACACCCTGCCAGGTGAGGATATTGGCAGGGTGATAAATTTTCTACCCTAAGTAGGTTTTTAGCAATATTCGGCGAAATATAGAGAAGTAATATATAATTTGATCTATGAGGTAAATTCAATGAACGAACAACTTTTCAAACCGATTCAAGAAGCAACCTATTTGACGGTGCCGAATGCCTGGCGTTACCGTTCTATTTTGCGTTATGTCTATCAACAGCATGAGCGATTGCGTCACTATATCGTTCTCGAAGAGATTTTTCAGTACCTAAAGCAAGATCCTCACTTTAAGGAGCTTACAGAAGAGCAATTTCAGCAAGACTTAGATCAACTTGTGGCTTGGAAAAACCTTATCCCACGTCAAGATACAGGCCGAGTAGCCAGCATTGCAGAATTTAAGAAGCGCAAATTTCGTTATCAGTTGACGCCTTACACCATTGAAATTGAACGGATGGTCTTGAGCCTAGAGCATTTAGGGGAAGGGTTTGGCGGTTCACTGGAACGAACTATTTTTGACCGCTTGCTCGGCAACCTAATGGACCTCACGGCAGCCTGGGCGGCCAAAGAAGGGGAATTTCATAAAACGAACGAAGAGATGTATCTGCTCCGGCAAGATTTATATGACAACTTTCACAAATTAACGGATAATGCAGCTGATTATTTAGCCCATCTACATAGTGAAAAAGTTGAGGAACAAATGATGACCGAGGCTTTTCTGGTCTATAAAGAGGCCTTGACAGAGTACCTGCGCAATTTCATGACGAGTTTACAGAGAACTTCGTTTCGGATTGAAGGCTTACTTCAAGAAATTCCCGTGCTGTTCTCCCGCAAACTCACGGAATGCGTTGCCGAATATGAGCTATCTATACCGCGCTTAGATGTCCGTCCTGCCAAAGAACAATTGATGGAACGGTTTCATAATGAATGGGATAACCTGAAAATCTGGTTTTTGGGAGATGGAGGGCGGGAAAGTGATCTGATCTATCTCCAGAATGCGACGAATGAGACGATCCGTCGTTTGACTCGGTTTGCCCAACGTCTGGGGGAGACTCATCATAACCTGCGCAATCGGCGGCTGGATTATTTACATATGGCCAAGTGGTTTGCTTCACTTGAGACACTTCCAGAGGCCCATGAACTGTCCGCCTGTGTGTTTGGGGTCTTTCATACGCGCCATTTATGGGTTGATTCTCCTAAGCAGACAGAAAGCATCGATGTGGAAGTTTGGCATGAACCTCCTTCAGAACTTGAGATTCGGCCCAAAGTGCGCAGCTACAAAGAAAAAAGTCGCCCGAATGCCGTTGTAGATCAATCAGAACGCAAGAAAGCCGCTCTGGAGGCCTACCTCAGAGAAAAGGCGTTAGAACAACAACTGCTCGAGAATCTCATTGGCGATAACCAAATTGTCCTGCGCAACCTACCGGAGCTGACGACGTTCATTCGCAAAACCCTGCTTACTTGGATCAGCAAGTGTATGGCGAGTCCGGATCGTCAAGGGAAAACGGAAACCGGACGCTCATTTTCTTTGAAGCGGGTCAGTGATCGTCCAATCCAACTGAATTGTGAAGATGGGCTGCTCGAAATGCCGGATTACGTTTTATTGTTTGATGAACTGGCGGAGGCGGCCCGATGAGTGAAAAGAAAGGCTTTGACGAGGTGGCTCGAGAGGGCTTAATTGCACTGCTTGAGAACTTTTGGATTCTTCGCGAGCAAGACCCGGAAACCTATCAACTCATTCGAGATCGAGAAAATGCCCTGAAAGATTATGTGTTGGATAAATTAGGCTATCATTTGATTATGCACAGGCACTTCGCCAAACTGGAAAAGATCCCTGCCGTGCCTGAAGCGTGGATGGGAATCGAGCTTTTCCAACAACCTAGGGATTATGCTTTATTATGCTGTGTGCTCGCCTACCTGGAGGGGATCACAGGGTATGAGCAATTTCTTCTTTCGGATCTCTGTGCTGAAGTGCAAGCACTCTTTCCGGGGGAATTAGCCCTAGATTGGCGAAATTATGAGCATCGGAAATCCTTAGTTAGGGTTCTCCAGCTGATGATTGAATTAAGAATCCTGACTGTGGTCGATGGAGAAACTACGACCTTTGGTCAGAATGAAACCAGCGAAGTTCTCTATGAAGTTTCAGTCGTGGCCCGTTATTTCATGCGTTCTTATCCCAAGGATCTTTTCCAATTCCAATCGAAAGAAGATATTCTGGCGGCTGAGGTGTTCGAGGGAGAAGATGAACTCCTTGGAGCACGCCGGCGCTATCGGATTTATCGGCAGCTTTTGCTTTCACCGTCCATGTACCGCAGTAGTGCTGAGGATGCGGATTTTCTCTATTTGCGCAACTACCGCGCCCGCTTGCAGGATGATCTGGAAAAACACACTGGCTTACAGTTGGAACTCTATCGCAACACGGCTCTAATGATTGCGCCAGAACCGAAATCCGCCTTGACTCTTTTTCCCAATCAGAAAGGAATCTCCGACCTTGCTTTGCAGTTTGGCTCCGTCTTAAGGAAGCAAATAACTGAGGGACTCCGTACAGCAGATTTCCTGGGTCGTATTGCCATAACTTCCCTGGAGTTTGAGCAACTTGTCAAGCTTTGTAAAGAGCGTTTTGGGTTCGGCTGGAGTAAGCAATTCCGCGAAGGTTTAATAAGAAATACAGCCGAAGAACTGTTGGACTATCTCTTGGATTGGAGGTTTGCTCAACGCAGTGATGAGGAAAATGTAATCCTTCTGCAGCCAACTCTGGGCCGCTTAGCAGGAGATTATCCTCAGGAATTTCGGAACAAACATCAAGCCAAAACCGAAAGCTTAGACGAAGAGTAAACAAATAGGATAATAGGACAATTAAGGAGGACCATTCATGCGTTGGCAGTTAAATCGGGCGGGTTTGTTCAATTTTTGGTATTACGATGAAGAAGAGTTTCACTTTGCGGATGGCAAATTGCTTTTGCGTGGGTCTAACGGCTCGGGAAAATCCGTGACCATGCAAAGTCTAATTCCCGTCTTGCTGGATGGCCGCAAATCCCCCGACCGACTGGATCCGTTTGGCTCCCGCGCTCGTCGTATGGAAGATTACTTGCTGGGAGAGAAAGATGTTTCCGATCTCGATGAACGGACGGGGTACCTCTATCTTGAATATCATCGGCCAGGTACCCAAGAATATTTAACGACAGGGATTGGTTTAAAAGCAAAACGCCAAGGCAGTTTAGAATTTTGGGGATTTATCCTCTGGGATAACCGCCGGATTGGCCATGACTTTCAACTGTTTAAAACAGAACGGGCCTTGAACGGAGCTTTAGAAAAAATTCCTTTTACCCGCCGTGAACTAGAACATCGCTTAGGTGACGGCGGTGAGGTGGTCAGGACCCAGAAAGACTATATGGAACGAGTCAACCGTTACCTGTTCGGGTTTAAAGCTGTTGAGGATTATGATGATCTCATTAAACTGCTGATTCAATTGCGCAGTCCCAAACTATCCAAAGATTTTCGCCCAACGGTGGTCTATGAGATCTTGAACGAAGCCCTGCCGTCCTTATCGGATGATGAGCTGCGGCCGCTTTCAGATACGATCGAAACTATGGATCAAATCAAAAGCCAATTGGATCAACTTCAAAAGGAAGAGCAAGCGCTCAAACGACTGGTCCGCTATTATGATCAATACAACCATAAAGTACGAACGGAAAAGGCGGAAGGCTGCTTGCAAGCCCACCAGCGTCTGCTTGCGGCTGTTCGGACTTTGGAACAATTGCACCTGGAGCGGGACAAGGCTGAGCAATCCCTGGCAAAGTATCAGGAAGAGGAGATGACTCTCAAACGGGAACAGATCGTTTTAGGGCAGGAACGGGAAGCCTTAGAGCAGCATGATGTCTTCAAGGCTGAAAAAGAGAAGTCAGACCTTCTGCAAAAACAACGGCTTAATCAGGATAATATGGTTTCTAAAGAGAACCAACTATCGAGCAATGTGTCCCAAGAAGGGAAGCTTAAGGAGCAAATTGGCCAACTGGAACTTAAAGAGCAGCGTACGTTAGACACGATCCACGAGGAACTTGAAGAACTCGAGCATTTGGCAGAGGAGACTGACTTTCTGAATCATGAGGTGGCGGTCTGGGAATTTAACAAGAACGTCGATCAAATGTTTTCCTTTGCTCTGTGGAAGAAGGAGGCTTGGGATTACCAAAGTCTGTTGGATAGGGTGATCAAAGCCCTTCGCCAAGAAGCTAAAGCGCGAGAAAAATATCAAGAAGCAGAACTGATGCTTGGTGAGAGTAAAAAGGCCTGGGATGAGGCCCAATATCAAGAAAAAAAGTGGGCTGACGTGCTCCACGAGGAGCAGTCCAAATGGGTAGAGAATCTCTTTGCTTGGCAGCCTTCGAATCAAGAATTACTTCTGGAAGATATAGAACTTCAGACCTTAGCTCAACGAGCCAGATCATTTCCCGAAGCGGTCAGCTCAACTCTGCTGCGTGAACCACTGCAGAATGCGGCAGCTCGGGCTCGAGATAAGATTCGTACTGAGATACTCCAAGTTCGCCATCAACAGGACCAGCTTTACAACGAAGTAAAGGCAAAAATTGAGGAGATTGAGGTCTGGCGTCAGCGCAAAGACCCCGAGCCGTCACGGCATGAGCTGACCAATCAGGCTCGTCATGGCCTGCAGTCTGTGGATATACCGTTTGTTCCTTTCTACGCTGCCGTAGAATTCTCAGATCATGTTGCGCAGGAGACTAGGGAACGCCTCGAGAGTGCCCTCAAAGAGATGGGTATTCTCGACGCTCTGATACTGCCCGAACGGCTGGTGCCTAAAACGGCGGAACAAAAGCAAGTGCTGCAGAGTACTCCTGTCCATGATCGTGTCCTCAAGCCAGACCCTCAGATTTTCGCTCACAGCTTGGCAGATTATCTCTACCCAACTCCCGTAGAGGGCAGCCAGGTGATGGCTGAAGACATTGAAAACATTCTTCGCACGATCCTTGTTGAAGTAGGTCAGGCAGTGAGTAATGGCAGCACGTGCCTAACGATAAGCGGTTCTTACCGGATTGGCGCGCTGCAAGGCCATGCCCCTCAGGAGGAATCCGCCTTATATATAGGAAAGGAAGCCCGACTGCAACTTCGTCTGCGGAAAATTAAGCAACTTGAGGATGAGCGGGAGGCGCTTTATCAACAAGTCCAGGTACTCGAGAGTCAACTGCAGACTTTAAAGCAGAGAAGTGAAACGCTGGAAGAAGAATACCGAGGGTTTCCGAGCGAAGTAACCATCCAAGAGGCTGGGGATATTCTCTATAAGGCTCGCCAGAAGGCTGAACTACTGGAAGAAGAGTTGCAGCGCAAAAATGAAATCCTGCTCAAGACCTTAGACGCTTGGAGAAACCTCAAAGTCCAAGTGAAAGAACTGAGTAAGACCCTAACCCTACCGCTGGATGAGCTTTCCTACGAAAAAGCTCTTGGGGCTATTGGAAGCTACAAAGAGGGTTTGATTAGGCTGGAATCTAAGCATCAACAGCTGCATTCGATCCGCAGGGAACGGAGTGCGGTTCTATCTCATCGCGAGGATGTTTCCGAGGCTGTGGATCAACTACGCAGTGAAATTAACGAGCTTAAAGACCAGGCTATGACTTTGAGGGATTTATTAAAGCAAGTTGAACTGCGCTTGCAGGAGCTTGGGGCTGACGAGATTCGTGGGCGTATTCAAATCGTCATTCGGAGACTCAGAGATCTTCCGGCTGAACTAGAAATGTGCATTAAACAAAGCACCACGCTCACTAAGAACCTTGAAGACTATGCCCAGAAGATTCTGGAGCAGAAGCAGGATTGCACTTGGGCAGAAAATCTCCAACAAGGCTGGGCGAAGGTGTTTCAAGCTGAGGAGACCCTTCAGACTTCCTTTCAACAGGATCTGGAAGGTGAGCTTAAACCTGATGCCAATGCCCAAGCTCAAACTCTGAGCAGTGCCCCTCTACCCGCAGGTCACTTAGCGGACCTCAGGCAGCGTGCGGAAGAATTTCTTCGCGCTCAAGATACCAAGAGCTCGAATTCCCCGGACAGGGAAACCTTGCGGGAACGGATTAATGAAGCATTTACCAAGGAAATGGGTAATTTAGTTGAATATCGCTTGACTCAGAACACGTTGTTTGAAGCCCTTGATGAGTTATCCCGACAGACCGAAGATTGTCCCGAATTGTGGCTGAAGCTCTGGGAGGAACTTCGCCAGAAGGCCAGACGCTTGCAGTTGATGCTGGAGTATGATGGCAAGCGGGTTAATCCTTACTATCTACAGGCTCAACTGGGAAAAAACATGTCCTTGCAACGTCAGCTTCTCAATGAGAAGGATCGAGAATTGTATGAAGAGATCATTATGAATAGTGTTGGCCGAATTATTCGCGGACGAATTCAGCGCGCTGAACACTGGGTTGAGGAAATGAATCGCCTGATGGATGAACGGGATACGTCGAGCGGGCTTCGCTTTCGCATTCGCTGGAAGCCTAGGACAGCCGAGCAAGAGGATGAGATTGATACTCAGGACTTAGTTGAGCTGCTGAAAGCCGATCCACGACTGCTCAAAGAAAGCGATATGTCGCGCATTACCAACCATTTCCGGGCCAAAATTGAGCGGGCGAAGCAACAGTTAGAAATTAAAGGATTCGGAGAAAGCTTTCATCAGATCATTAAAGAAATGTTGGATTATCGCCACTGGTTTGAATTTCGACTGTTTTACCAAAAAGAAGGGGAGACGTGGCGCGAACTGACAGACCGAGCGTTTTATCAGTTCAGTGGCGGAGAGAAAGCGATGGCGATGTATATTCCACTGTTTTCTGCCGCCTACTCACGCTATTCCGATGCCCGACCGGATGCGCCTCGTATCATTTCCCTGGATGAAGCCTTTGCCGGAGTAGACGAAAATAATATCAGAGATATGTTTGATCTGCTGGAGAAACTGGGTTTTAACTATATCATGAATTCTCAGGCCCTCTGGGGTGACTATGATACAGTCTCTAAATTGGCCATAGCAGAGCTGGTTCGTCCCAAAAATGCCTCCTTCGTGACGGTGATCCGCTACCGCTGGGATGGGAAAGTCCGACGTTTAGACGTTTGATGAAAGGAAGCGATGCTTTGCTGTCCGACGAACTAGAAATGGCCGAAGCATATTTTACTTCGACCAAGGGATTTGCGAGGTTTTTCAAGGCTATGGCGCAAAAGTATCAGAGCTTAGGGCGCTGGGGTGGGTCGGTGACCCTGACATCCCTTAAAGAAGAGGAACGAGACGCCTTTTCTACGTTGTTTCGAGCAGACTTTTCTCGCCAAAAATCGATTACGATCTCATTGGAACGGTTCGCCAAGGCCTTAGAGCTCACAAGATTCAGTCATGTTTCCCCGATCAGCTTACTTGAAGCCATGCAAGGGGAGTCACTGATTTCTAATGCCGAACGAATAGCCAGCAAAGAGCGCGCCAAAACGGAGTTTATTGAAGATTTGTTATGCCGATACTCACAACCTTATTGTCAGCGTTGGCTTCAGGCAATTATCGCTAAAAAGCCGGGAACTCGTTCGATTCATGCAACTTTTGAGTCTAACATGGAATCGTTAAGAGTTCAAATGGACCAGGTCCTTAAGGCTCTAGCCGATCTGAATCAGCAGGCCCCCAATAAAATTGAACGCTTACCGATTTTTGCCCGGCGCATTACCAAAGACCCTCATGGATTTGACCCAAGCAGTGACACGGGTCGGCTTCTGATTCAAGCTTTGAAGAGTTTAGACAGCGAGCTACCTGAGCGTGATCCGTTGACACTCCCTTTAACTGGGGCCGAGGAATTAACGGAACTTTATTATACATTTGGTCTTCTACGGGATGACCTCTGGAATTTTGTCACTTGCACAGGGATAACAGCTACAGCAACAGACGACGGGAATAAGCAACTCAGTTATTTGTCAGAGGCCTACCTGCAACATGTCACTTTAAACCTGCCGTTAAGAGAAGTCGTACGCATCGGTAAGGCATACTCTGGACTTCCAACCATAGAGAACTGCGAGACAAATGTCCCGCGTCCTTCTCTGAATAGCTCAAGCAAGGGAGCACAATGGTTAAATGAATCGGGTAAGGTGGTCTTTGTAGTCGAGAATTCAGGCGTCTTTTCGGCTCTTGTGGACCGTTTTCGTGAGTGTTATGAGAATGAGGAGCGAATAGAGAGCGCAAACCCACCCCTCCTATGCACTCACGGACAATTCAAACTGGCCAGTTTGCTTTTACTGGATAAATTAGCCGCCAGCGGGACTCTAATTTATTACTCGGGTGACTTTGATCCAGAAGGGCTATTAATGATGGAACGCCTCCTATTACGTTATCCTAGCCAGGCAAAACCTTGGCATTATACCCTCGCTGACTACCAGCTTGCTCACTCGGAGCGGGTGATAAGTCCGCAACGTTTGAAGCAACTCGACCGTGTGGTTTCACTAGAACTAGTGCCCTTAAAGGAAGAAATTCTGAGAACAGCTCGAGCAGGATATCAAGAGGGGATTCTTAGTGAGCTATGGAGAGATATACAAGGTTCAAAGAGCGCGAAATAGAAGAATTCGAAATAGCAGGTAATAGAATAAAGAAAGCTATCACTTCAAAACCGGATGTAGTGAGGCTTTGAGGCACTTTTTATGCCTAAGGACTGTCGAAGACGAGTTTAACTGTCTCGAGAATTCTGTCAAGTAAAGCTGCGAAATAATCACAAATGTTAAATCAGAAGAATATCGTTCAGAGAAAGGATTTAACAAAAAAATGCAGAATTCATGGATAGTGTACGAAAATTAACCAGTTGTAGGATTCAGTCAAAGTTGAAAAGTCGAAAATCCTTAACACTGATTAACTCTAAGAATCCAGTTGTGAATCTGAGCATAAAACAGATCAACTTCGTTTTCTGTCATTTCACTACCTAACAACCAAAACGACGAAGTGGTATATGCCGATTTATTACAAGGTATGCCTAATAATTCAATTATTAATGAATCGATACGTCTCTACAAGGAAGAAATAAGTGAGGCCTTCGAATAATGGCAATAACAATTGAAGAATCTGGCATGACCTTTGGACCCTTTTCGGAAGAACAGATTTTTTACGCTAATCTTTGCAAGAGCTTCTTTGTTCTGTACTGCGGTAAACAGCCAGCTTTGATTATTGCTTCCACTAGGTGCCCAGATTGCTGCTCTATGCTTTAAAATTATCTCACAGTATTTTGACCGACCTTAAAAAGGTTGCCGATGACATGATTCAGATCGCAGTAATTAGTGTCCATCATAATTATCGGATTAATTTTTAGAGGATCAGGGCTACCTTCTGTCAGACAATGTTCATTTGCGTATACTGCAACTATCTCTCCCAAAAACATCTCAAAATCAAAGATTGGTATTATTTGAATAACTTTACACAGATAACATAGGGGGCATTCGCTAATCATTGGTGCTTTCCCAAGATCATCGTAAAATGAGGTGAAAACATTCGACTTATCTGTTGTTTTACCCGACACGATACCGCAATAATCTGTCTTCTGAACTAAATCTGCAGAGGGGATATTAACACTGAAAAATCCATTCTCCTTAACACCCGAAGTTGTATGATGAGTGCTTTTCAGCGAAATATACAGAACAGGTTTCAAACTTACAACCCCATATGCCCCAAGAGTGGCATAATTTGCTTTACCATTAACATCAGCACCTACGAGCACTGTTGGAAAGGGGCCATAAGGTCTATTATGAAGTTTGATTTTTTCCACGATTCTACCTCTAAATACTAAATTTTGCAGCTGCATTGTCAATAGTATCAGAAATATTAAGAAAAGAATAGACTATTTCTTTGTGTTGAATTATACTATAGCTAAAGTATGCCCATATATAAAGAAACTATCGTTTTAAGTAGAACTACAAAAAGCCGAGCTTTCTAAATTTTGGGACGCACGGCTTTTTTATATATTTGATTTGATTCTCTTGACAACCGATCCCTTCTTTTTCTCATATCAATCACCACACAGTACAGGTGAGAAGGCTTTTAAACACAGGCAAGGCGTTATGTTGCCCTTTGCTATGAAATTTCTGTTTTAGTAAAGTGGTCCTTTGCATACCATATTGGAAATTTATCGGATTTGCTAAAGCTGATGGTTACTAAAATGGTCACCATCGGTCAGCCACCGTCACAAAGATTTGCTATTGACATGAAAGATTGTAAAGGGTATATTTAAAAAAAATTAGTGCATATACACATTAAAATATAAATAAGGTAATTGAAACAATCTGTGACAATTTATCAAATGTTTCGGTTAGTTAGTTTAATGCGTGAGAAGGAGAGAGGGTTATGACTCTAAAAATCATTGCCTGCGAGGTTATGAAAGAAGAACTGCTTGCTGTGGCTTCGGGTCGAACTATCGAATTCGAGTTTCTTCCCCAAGGACGGCATAATCATCCCGAAAAATTAGGTCTGGAATTGCAAAGTCTTCTGAATGGCCTAACCGGCTATTCGCAAGTTATTTTGGCCTTTGGGCTATGCGGCGGCGCGGCCAAGAATTTACGGGCAGCTGACTTTACGTTGACAATCCCGCGGGTCCATGACTGTATTCCACTGCTGTTGGGTTCTCAAGCGAGCTTTGAGAAACACCGCAGAGAAGAGACTGGTACATTATATACGTCCTGCGGCTGGACGAATAGTGAAGGGTCTGTTGTAGGGGAGTATAATCGCACTTATGAAAAGTATGGCGAAAAAAAGACGACTCGTATTTATGCCCTGATGTATAGTGGCTATAAGCGCGTTTTATTTATCCGTACGGGAATTCCGAATGAAGAAAAATATTTGCAGCGGTCGAGAGAAATAGGAGAATTATTGAATTTAGATCATCAAATCACACAGGGAAACTTAATATATATTGACAAGTTAGTCAATGGACCTTGGCCTGAAGAGGATTTTATCAATATTCCCCCACACGGAGTAATTGATGAATCATATTTTATGGTCTAAAATACGCCATTTGCATAGAATAAGCGGAATAAGAGCGCTGTCTTACCGAATTATCCCTGAGTACCATTTAATGAGTTTACAGCCGAAATCATTGATTTCTGAATCCCAAGTTCTTGTTTGGTCTGGAGAATGAGCAGCTGCGGCGTACCGTGAGAGGAGTAGCTTATGAGGAGTGGTTATGAACAAATTTATGAAACCCTTATACCTAAATTAAGTGAATGTGATTTTTTAGAGGTTGGCGAACGGCTGGGTTTGTCACCTCAGCCGAATGGTGCCTTATCGGTCAATTTTCTTGGTCGAGAATACGAGATTAGTTTCCGGGGTATTAATCCGACGGATGGAACGCCAGTTAATGTCAACAACCGCAGTGTGCTGGCCTACTATACCTTGTCCAAAGGCGTGGGTGAACCTGCATTTTCGTATGTGCCGATTTATTATTTTGCCGGTTCGGTATTCAGCTCAAATATTAAATGGATGACCGATCCGCTCGGTAAAACATTTAGTGAAGATTATGCAACATTCAGCGAAACTATGGGCAGATTAGGTGGGGTTTTTGACGGTAAGTTGAGATCGGGTGGTTATTCCTGGTTTCTGAAAGCATTGCCGAAAATCTTTCTCCAAATTGTTTATTATGAGGGAGATGAGGAATTTCCTTGCGAAGTTCAGATTTTGTTTGATAAAAATGCTTCACGTTTTATGGAGTTTGAATGCCTGGCTTTTTTAGAGGGATGTCTGGTAAGGGCGATGATTATGACCGCCAAAACGGGAGACATAACTGGATGGGAATGAAGAGATACCCTTGGGAAGTAACCATGGCTTCCCAAGGGTATCTCTTCTAAATTAGCTTTATATTTAAGACATTGACGAGGAATAGTACTGTTTTCTAACGCATTCAGAGAGTGGCCGGATGGTGCGAGGCCGCAGCAAAGAATTTCAGAACTCCCCTCGGAGTCGCAGACTGAACATTTAAGTAAGTTATGCCGGTATCCACCTTTATTGGGACAGCATGTAGGACTGAATATTATGCTATAATTCCAATAAAAGGGTATGATTTGGCGTATAATGTATGGATCGATTCAGATGATCTAAATAATGACTTGGTGGCAATGAAAAATATTCTTCAAATATTAGGCGTTAATCGGCATGTTGCTGAGCAATAATACTGCGATGCGAGGGCAGTAAAGCGCTAATCAGCAAAGTGACCACTGAAACGGCGAATACTAAGATAAAGACCATGTGCACGCCCTGGGCCATACCGCTTTGGTTCATAGTATTATTAAACACTGTACCAAACACTGCAATCCCCATCGTTTGTCCAAGCGATTGTGAAAAAGTGTAGGAAGCAGTGGCCGCACCGCGCAAATTCCAACCGACAGCAGACTGCACCAAGATCGTTAAAGGCGTAAAGGAACATCCCATACCAAAACCGATGACAATCATGATTCCTACGAAATACCAATAAGGGGAGCCAAGATGGACAAGCAGCAGCCAGGCTGAACCTGCCATAATCAGCAGAGCACCGAATACAACCGTGGTTTTAGAGCCGATTTTGTACATGAACCGGCCAGCTAAAGTTGACGCCAGCGGCCAGGCGAGTGACATCGGCATTATCGTCAACCCCGAGCTCGTGGCGCTGTGGCCTAGCAGGGACTGAATCCAAATTGATAAATACACATCGACGCCGATCAAGACACTGCTGGCTACAAAGCCGACCGAATTAGATACGGCAATAACCGGTATTTTAAAGAGGGATAGTGGAAGCAGCGGTTCACTTGACTTGTTCTCTACAACAAGAAATGTTATCAAAGAAACCACAGCGACGGTAAATAAGGAGATGATCTCGATTGAACCCCAGGCATACATCTGTCCCCCACTGATTAAAGCAAAGAGAAGAGATCCCATGGAAATCGCAAACAGCGCCGCTCCCCAATAGTCAATGGTTTTCTTAGTTTTTTCAAGCGACGATTCGTGTAGAAAACTGAGCACTAATAAAATGGCGGCAATTCCAACCGGAACGTTGATATAAAAAATCCAGCGCCAGGAGATGTGATCAACAAAGAGTCCTCCCACTAAAGGACCTAGGAGTCCGGCGACGCCCCAAACTGAGCTGAATAATCCTTGCATTTTTGCGCGCTCTTCCCCCGGGTACAGATCGGCAATGATTGTGTAAGTCAGTGGTATCACGGCACCGGCCCCGAGGCCTTGAAACCCGCGAAATAAGATTAACTGATACATTGTCTGGGCCATTCCAGACATCATAGAACCGACGACAAAAAGCAGGATACCAAAGATGAAAATGGACTTCCTTCCGAAGAGGTCCGCAAGTTTACCATAAATCGGTGTGGTTACGGAGGATGTAAGCAGATAAATTGTGAAAACCCAACTAAGTAGATTCAAGCCGCTTAACTGTTGAACAATGTGCGGCATAGCGGTAGTAATGATGGTCGTATCGATAGCAACCAGCAAAATAGATACAAGCATTGCAATCGTGACCATTTTGCGCTGTGTTGTTCTCCCCATCAGTAATATCCCCTTTAAACCTCTAGTTAACTTTATAATGGTTACTTTCGAATTATACCACTGTTAAGTCTATAACATAACAAGGTTGAAATAGAAAACCCTCTCTCAGTCGCAACAATAATAAAAATCCCGCTGAATTTACAGCGGGAAAGTGCTCTTTTAGGTAATTCAAGGCTTAGAATCCGGAGCTTTCACCAATAATTACTACAGTTATATCTGTCGCCACTGGCTTTTTTTTCATTACAGAATATACCCTGCATATTCTAGTTGGGGCTTGACAATTAACACATACACCATTTTTGGTACAGGGATTTGGAGTATCCAGTCTTTTGTTATTCATTGGAGCGGCAATGCCTTCTAATCTTTCAAAGGCGGCAGTTTCATTTTTGCATAGTTTGTTAACACTAGCTACAATAATTACTTTCTTGGGGCCAAAACTCATGGCACCTACTCTATTCCCTAAGCCATCAATATTTACAAGCATACCATCCATAGTAATTGCATTGCTGCTGCAAAGGTATAAGTCACTTAGCATTTCTTCTCGGGCAATAGCTATCATCTCTTCGCGGGTAATACCTGGAGTGCCGTGGTCCAAAACCTTGCCGCCAACAGCTTTAACCTTATCTTGAATGCCCATGCTCTTTATGGTCATTGAGCCACCAAAACCCACAGTAATTTCCGGTTTGACGTGATTCATAATAAAAGCCGCTGCTTCCTCGGCAGTTGAGAAATACACCGCATCAAACTCATTCTTTTTAAAAGCTTCAACTGCTTTGCGACCAATTGTTTCCGTATGCCAATTTTTAATTTCCATGTTAATTCCTCCTCTTCTTGCTAAAACAACTTTTGAACCTATTATTACCTGGATTCTAATATTTGTTTAGGAACTTACTTTACGTTATAATTATATCTAACATATCACAAAAAGATAGTATGCACTTTTAGGATAGATACTATCTAAAAGGAATGTGTAGGAGATGATTAGGGCCATGAAAGTAATTGCCATCAATGGAAGTCCGAGAAAAAGTTGGAATACTGCGACCTTGTTGCCAAAAGCTCTTGAAGGGCTATGGGGGCCATCTCAAAAGTATATCCTGATTCAAAAGGAAAGACCATTCATTAAATCCTCTCTGAATGGTCTTTTCCTATTTGAGCCTGCCGGAAATACTTGTCTGTCACATTCTTGGCGAATTAGAACTTAATAGTTTTTGGTTCGCCTGCAAAGGTAGCAATCGTAGCGCTTGCATCTTTCAAATACAATACCTGCGTGTTGGCATCTGTTGCAGAATACCGAGACTGAAGTGAAGGATAGCTATCAAGCATACTCTGCTTTGCTTCAACACGTTCATCCTCTACAGCAACGGCCTGAATACGAATCCATTCTTGGCCGTTAAAAGCGCAAATTTCAATTTTGGGATTTGCCATCAATTGCTTTGAAACGTCCTTTACCTTACCGGTCTGAATATAAAGCTTACCATCAAAAATGTTGACAGTTCCAAAGGGACGAACCCGAGGTTGATCCCCATCAACTGTTGCTAAATAATAAGTCTGGCATTTCTTTAAGAAATCAAAAACTTCTTGCATACGAAATCTCCTTTCAAAATTTATATAATTAATTTACAATAAAAGTCTTGAAATAACAAGTACGATTAATTATCATATATAGTATCTGAAATGATACTATTGGGAGGCAATTATGGACTTGGAGAAAGATTTATTTGGAAAATGCCCTTATGCAACAGCTCAGAAAGTTCTTTCGGGTAAATGGTCAATACTTATTCTTTACCATCTCGAGATAAGGACCATGCGTTTTGGAGAATTGCAGCGGCAGTTGCCCGATTTAACCCAGTCAACGCTGACGAAACAGTTACGCACTTTGGAAGAGGATGGATTGATTGAAAGAAAGGTTTATCCGCAAGTCCCCCCAAAGGTCGAATACTCTTTAAGTGATATAGGTTTAAAGTTCAAAAAAGTGTTGGCTGAATTGGCAATTTGGGGCAACGAATACATCGAAACTTTGAAGGATAAGAAATTATTATAAAATTGAGTATTTGTATTTAGGCTTTTTTTATTTTTGGTTATAAGGAGGGGGAGTATGGCCAAGAGAATAAGAATAGCCAATGTCAGAAATAATCTACATGAATTGCCTAACTGCTATTTTTTAAAAGGAGACGTAGAATTAACATGAAAAAGAACACCGTTTTCAAAGGTATCGCCACTGCTCTCATCACTCCGCTGGACGAAACAGGAATTAATTATGAGCAGTTTGGCCAATTGATTGATTGGCAAATTGCAGAGGAAATTGATGCTCTAGTGATTTGTGGAACGACAGGTGAAGCGTCAACCCTAACTGACGCGGAGCACAGAGAAGCAATTACATTTGCAGTTCAGTACGCAGGAGGCAGAGTGCCGATCATCGCAGGCACAGGTAGTAACGACACCGAATATGCGCATGATCTCACTCGTTATGCCTGCGAAGCAGGTGCGGATGCAATGCTAGTAGTTACACCTTATTACAACAAGGCTACGCAAAAAGGCCTGATTAAAATGTTTACTCAGATTGCCGACAAGAGTACAAAGCCTATCATTCTCTATAATGTACCTTCAAGGACAGGTATAAATATTGAGCCTGCAACCTACGAGGTATTAGCTGAACACGAAAATATAGTAGGGACTAAAGAAGCAAATGGCAACATTTCAAAAATTGTTGAAACGATGGCACGTGTGCGTGGCAAGCTTGATTTGTATTCAGGCAATGACGATCAGATAGTTCCACTTATGGCGCTTGGTGGAGTTGGCGGCATTTCTGTGCTTTCCAACATTATGCCGGCACAGACACGTGAGATTTGCACCCGTTTCTTTAATAATGACATAGCCGGAAGTGCAGAGCAGCAATATAAACTTTATACCCTTATTGACGCACTGTTTTGTGAAGTAAATCCTATTCCGGTCAAGGCAGCTATGGCGGCTATGGGTTTCTGTAAGGATTATCTCAGATTGCCTCTCACTACAATGGAGGATACAAACCGTGAAAAGTTGGTCTCTCTTATGAGAGCTCATGGATTAAACGTTTGAAGTTTAAGAAATATGTCATTTTACCAATACCCACCGGAGCGTTTATACAACATTATGAGCTCTGTCTTCGGACGGAGCTCATTTTAGTAACTAAATTGAAACTATGCGTCTTTTTTGTTTGTCAAAATATTTGTCTAAACTGGTTGGAGGAATATAAAAACTTTTAAAGAATTAATATATAGGAATGGCGAATTTTGGATGCCGTCTATTAGTGATTGAGATCATGGGATACTGGGGTTATGGGTTAAAGGCTTATGTGAGGGATATCATACCTGTCTTTGTGTGAATTTGATATTATTTATAGTAATTCGAAAAAACTGGAGGGAAGATATGGATAATCAACTGAAGGAATTACAAGTAGAACTCCAGCAATTAAAAGATAGGGTTGCTTTTCTTGAAAATAAACAACAAATCACGGCGCAGAGCTTGCGCCCACTGGAGACAAAATCTATCCCCACTAAAAGAACCTTATGGCAAAATGGGATGAGTGAGGAGGAACTGGCTGGAACTTGGTTTAGCCGGTTGGGGATCCTGGCAATTATGTTGGCAGTCGCTTTCTTTCTTAAATGGTCCTTCGATAACCATCTGATCGGCGAACTGGGACGAATTGTCATCGGCCTCATTTTTGGTTTAGCTTTCTTAGGAATCGGTGAATATTTCCAACATAAAAAGTTTCAAGTTTACGGCCAGGGTTTTACAGGCGGGGGAGTTGCCATCCTATATTTCTCCATCTTTGCTGCATTTACCTTTTACCATTTGATCACACAGCCCATCGCTTTTGTACTGATGGTTCTGATCACCATGACCGCTTCTTTACTCGCAGTCCGGTATGATTCCCCCACTGTTGGCATTTTCGGCATCGTTGGCGGGTTCGCTACCCCCTTCCTGTTAAGCAACGGTCAGAATAACCAGGTTATCCTGTTTACCTATATCGCCATCCTCGATGCCGGGGTTCTACTGGTTGCCTACTTTAAAAAATGGCCAATATTTAATTATCTTACGTTTCTGTTTACTTATCTTTCATTTACCGTAGGACTTTGTAACCCTACTTCAAATGATATGGGGCGCTTCGATGCTGTTTCTTTTTCCTACCTGACCTTGTTTTTCCTAATCTACCTAGGAATCAGTTTTACACGGAATCTCCGCTTGAAGGAAACCTTCCTTAAGATGGACATGAGCTTGATTCTGCTAAATGCCGTGATCTATTTCGCATTATCCTATGGCTTATTAATCGACTTTATCAAGGACTGGATCGGATTCTGGGCAGTTTTCCTCGGTCTGATCTATCTATTGATGGGCACGTTCATTTACCGGCGGTATACCGGAACCAGAAACCTAAGTCTGACGCTCTTAGCTGTCGCTGCTGGCTTTATTACTCTTGCGGTGCCGTTGCAGCTGGACGGATACTGGATTTCCATGGCCTGGGCGGTCGAGGCAGTGATCATTTTTTACCTGAGTCTTAAAATCAATCCTGCAAAACTACCGCTGGCTGGTTTTCTGATTTTGGTGTTAACTATCATTTCCCTATTCAAGCAACCATTTATGATGACCGGAGAGGAAGGCTGGATTTTCCTGAACAAGGCCGCGGTTACTTATCTTATCGTAATCCTAGCTATGGCGATCATCGTGTGGCTCTTTCAACGACAAGCTCGTAATTCTAGTACGAAATTGAACCGCTCCCTGCTTCTCAGCTTGCAGATTACGCTGAATTTGTTGATTATCGTTTTTTTTACGCAGGAGATCAATGCTTATTATGCTTACCGCTGGCGTTTGGTTAATTATAATGGGTTATCCCTATTTCAGAATCCTCAGGATCTAATGCTCTCGATTATCTGGGGCTTACATGCAGCAGTTCTGGTTCTTCTGGGATTCTGGCGTCGTCTGAAAGGCATCCGTTGGTTTGGGCTTGGTTTCCTGGGTATCGTGATCTTCAAGGTATTCCTTTATGATCTGTCCAATCTCAACACCCCGTATCGAATTCTTTCCTTTATGGGATTGGGTATTATCCTACTAGCCGTGTCTTGGCTCTACCAGCGTTTCCAAAATCAGATCAGGGGAGGAGATGGATCATGAAGACTCTAAAGAAGAATAAAAGGCAAGTAGTGCAGCCTTTGACCTATTTCCTGACTAGACTTTTTCTAGGTACCCTGATTCTGTCTGTGCTCTCCCCGGTTCAGACCTTCGCTGCGGTCAGCGACTTTCGCTATCGCGCACCGATCACTATCAATGATTCCGTTGCATCCTACAATCTTCTGGAACTGACAGATGATGTTCTCGGACAAACACAAAATGGGTCTTCCGATTTGCGAATATACAGCGGTGAGGAAGAGATTCCTTATGCGATGGTCACTGAACAGGATCTCAGCGTGACCCCAAAGTCCGAACAGGCAGAAATCCTTAATCGAGGAAAGGATGCCCAGGGAAACTTGCAATTTGAAGTACTTATTCCCTCTAATAAGTGGGTCAAACAATTGACGGTCATTAGTTCTGATAAAAACTTTATCCGTAGGGTGAAGTTAGAAGGCAGCCTTAATCAGCGGGATTGGTTGACCCTGAGCGAAAATAGCATAATATTTGACCTGACGGATGAACAAAAAGCCAGACACTTGGAAGTCAATTTTGCACCCACGAATTTTCCCTATCTGCGGATTACCATTTATAATGAAGGGAACGGCACCTTCCATCTAGATGGCGTCAACCTTTTCTCTCAAAACCAAACTAATGTTGCAGCAGAAACAAAAAAACGCCCCTATACTCTTCTTAGTCAAAGCAACAAGGGTGGGATTCAAGAATATACGCTTGATTTACAGCAACCCAATCTTCCCTCCATGGAATGGGAGATCATCACAGATGAAGTGAATTTCAACCGAACGGTTGAGCTTTATGCCAGTGAAAACAATAAGGATTGGAACCTGATCAATCAGGGAGAATTCTTCGTATACCAGCTGGATAAACTGACTGCAAAGCAACTCGACCTCAAGTTCAATACCCATCTCCGCTACCTCAAATTAAAAATATATAATTATGACAACCCTTCATTGAACATCCAGGCAATGAACATTAAAGGCTCCAATCCCCAGTTGCTTTTTCCAGCCGACCGGACGAAAGAGCCTATTTTGTTCTGGGGCAATAGCCAAATTAAAGCTCCGGTTTATGATATTCAAAGATTCAAAAGTAACCTGGACTACTCAAAAACCCCTAGGGCCTCTCTGGGGCATGCCGAGGAAAATAAAGATTATCAGTTTAAAGATAGCCGTCCATGGTCTGAGAGAAATTCCTGGCTGCTGCAGGGGATTCTGGTTATCGTCGTGGTCGCTCTTCTGGTAATAATCATACGTAGCATACGGAAAATCTCCTCAGAAAAGGATTAAGTTCTGAGGATAATTAACTAATTATAATGATGTTGTTAAGATTAAATTGGTTAACTATTTTGGTAAGAATTAATCTGGCTTTGTCAGGAGTATCAAAACCTAAAGATTTTATATCATTAATAATTTGTGTTGCCTCGCGAACAGTATTTGGATACATCATTTTATACCAGTCTAAGAAATTATCGGATAATCTGCTAGACTGAGTATTAGCCAATTCAAAGTCTAAAGCTTTTTGGATGTAAAACAATATTTCTAAATACCTATCTTTGTTTTGCAGCGGCTCTTTGAGACCCCGTTCTTTCACTATGCGTTGTTCGCGACTTGCTTTATCATAATAAGCCCACAAATCAAAACCAAATTGAGTTAAGCCAGAATTAACAAGGGGATCCATAATTAAGTTTAATAAAAGCGTGGCAAAGGCTGTATCAAATCCAATCTTCAAGCCAAGGTCGGTTATTGAAGCCTTGGGAAAGCCCTGTTGAGCTAATAAAATATGTCTTAATTCATGCGCTGCCTCAAAAGCATCATCGAGACTAATTGGCGATTTTTTTAAAATAATTAGATTAAGAAAACCTTTAATTTCACCAGTTCTCATGTTTGCTGATAAAGTCGGGTCGACGCCCCAAATGACTGGCTTAGCTATCTTTGATCTCTCCGAGATGAAATATGCTTTAAATTCCTTTGATTTTTTGAGTATAGTATTTAAGGTATAGCGTTCAGCACAAATTGTAAATTCGTTGCACATTCCTGATGTTACTAGAAATTCAGGCAGTCCCTTAAGAGGCAAGCAACAATCTCGATATTTTGATCCGCTTTTGCAAGGGCAGCTTTGATTCAATTCAACCATTGTAGAACACCTCCAAAATTCAATTAACTTTATATTCAACTTAATAAATTGAAAAGCCTGCCTATGAAAGTGGAATCTATGAAAATTAGCAAGAAATATATCCGTTAAAGCCCCAAATAACGAAGGTGATGTTCCCACACCACCTACAAAATAAGGAAGTTACCTGAAGACTTTGATTATTCGATTTCCCTCTGCAAATGTGAAGGAAACAAAAACGGAAATAAGGTTTTATTGAGGTCGTCATAGTGACCCTTAATAAGTGTGAGGAGTGAAAGGTGGTTTATGCGTTCATTTTTGACAGGTTTAGTTGTTGGAATTATTGGTTTGATAATTTCTTTGCTTTTACACAACCCTGATAGGGTAATGTACTCTTTGTTTATTATTGGATTTATTCCAATAATAATTTCTGGTTTTATGACGGGGGCGTATGTTAGCGGTGATAGAGTCAGAGGCAATTATTTAGATTCCAAAGATTTCAATGAACGTTCAGGTAGATCAACCAAATTGTTTTTATTCGGTATACCTTGTGTGTTAGCCGCAATAGCTATTCACTTTATTTAAAGAATGGTAAGTAAGATAACTGGAAGGTAGGAATCGTAGATTTGTTTTATGATATGGATGCAGTTATTGACCTGGAGTAAAATATAGATATGGAAAGGAGTAAATTCAAAATGGAAAAAGTAATACCATTCTTAATGTTTCAAGATGGTAAGGCAGGAGAAGCGATAAATTTTTATACATCCATCATTGAGGATTCTCAAATTACAAGCATTGTTAGATATGGGGCTAATGAAGCTGGACAAGAAGGCACTGTAATGCAGGCTACTTTTACCTTGAAAGGGCAAGAATTCATGTGTATTGACAGTTATATAAAACATCAGTTCTCCTTTACACCTTCTTTCTCAATCTTTGTTACTTGTAATACTGAAGAAGAACTTGACAATCTTTATGTGAAACTCAATGAAGGTGGAGAAGCACTTATGCCTTTAAACGATTATGGTTTTAGTAAAAAATTTGGTTGGTTAAATGACCGCTTTGGAGTTTCGTGGCAACTAAATCTTCCTAAATAGAAATAACAAAGCTCAAGAGTGAAAAGGGGAAATTTTAAAATGAATGATTTTTTAGTACTCTGTCAAAGGCGTCAAAGTTGCCGTAATTTTTCTTCTCAGATAGTTGAACATGAAAAATTGAAACAATGCGTAGAGGCAGGTCGATTAACACATTCCGCTTGCAACGCTCAACCGTGGAGCTTTATTGTCGTAGAAACCCCCGAGAAAGTGGAATTGGTGGGGAAGTGTTGTCAGCAATTGAACTAAAATTCTTACATTACAAAAGCAAAGGCATTTATTATTATTCTTGAAGAGCATGCCGTTTTAAGTCCAGTTATTCGCTGTTTCATTGACAGCCAGTATTACGCGAAAGGTGATTTAGGTGCGGTAACTGCATACGTTTGTCTGGAAGCCACAGCACAAGGATTGGGGAGCTGTATCGTAGGGCTATACGATCGCGAAAAAATATGTTCCTTATTGAATATCCCGATTGAAAAGCAATTTGGAGCAGTCATCGCTTTAGGATACCCCTCAGATGAACATATTCGTCCCAAAAATAGAAAAGCATTTGAGGATATTGTTCGATTTGTCTAATTATATTTCCCGTAATCAATGTCATTTAACGATTGTTGAGCATCTAACTCGCTCCTGCGTCAGTGGTGGTGTAACCTCACTAGACCCCGCATATTGTTGAACAGAAAAAGTTGAAAATACATACTCACATCCAAAATAGCGTACTGAAAGACCAACTTATCCCTGCCCTAGCGCAAGTAATACTGCAAGACTTTCAATTGTTTCTCGAGATCATCGATGAAACAAATATATCAAATATTAGCTAAATTGAGATTAAACTGGCAATATTTAACTGGCTATGCTACGATATAATAAATTGGTAACGTGAAGAAGAGGTGTATGCAATATAGTTGTTTTTAATAAATTTGAAGAACTTTTACGTCAGTTAAATTCATATAGGCCACTTACAGTAGGTGAATTATTAAGATTAAGCGAGGAATTTTTGATTAATTTTACGTATAATTCTAATGCTATAGAGGGCAATACCCTTACCTTACAGGAAACCGCCTTAATCATCAAAGAGGGAATAACAATCGATAAAAAGCCTCTTAAAGACCATTTAGAGGCAGTAGGCCATAAGGAAGCATATCTCTATGTTGAGGGATTGGTAAAGCAAAAAGTTCCGCTGTCCGAAAGGGTCATCAAAGACATTCACAGTCTGGTTCTAATGGACAACCGTGAGGATAGAGGAGTTTACAGACGTGTGCCTGTAACAATTATGGGAGCTGTCCATACGCCGCCACAGCCATATCTTTTACCAGCTCGAATGGAACAACTTATTATAAAATACAAGGAACTCTCCTTATCTCATGTGGTTGAACGTGTTTCCCAATTTCATCTGGAATTTGAAGCCATACACCCATTTATTGACGGTAACGGCAGAACCGGACGCTTGCTTTTAAACCTTGAGTTGATGAAGGAGGGTTATCCTCCCATTAACATTAAGTTTAGTGATCGAAAACGATACTATGATTGCTTCACAAGTTATCACACAAACGGGGAAGATCCATCAGAGATGGTTTCTCTTGTCGGGGAATACCTTGAGGAAGAGCTATTAAAGTATGTAGAAATTGTCAGAAACGCTAATGAAATCTCAAAACACCAATAGCACAACGTCCCCGGTCTCCAGTGCCACTTTTTCATTCGGGCACACCAGCCCACTTAAATATTTTTGCTATGGAGAACACTTAAAGTAGGCTAAGCAGAACTCTGCTTAGCCTATCTTGGTATTAAAAAAAGCTCCCAACCGGTCCGCGTCACCAATATTTTACAATTAAAGCTATTCTTTTATTTCTAGAAGTGTTAATCTTATAGCCTGTGTATCTTACGAAAAATGGCGAAGGCGATCTCGTGGTCATGGATATAGAGGCGTTTACCCGCCGCGAAAAAATGCTGAAACAACGCGAAGAACTTAGTGCAAATACGGCGAATACTATGTGGACGACGATTTAAATTTTTGTTATAAAAATTTCCGGTTGAGGAACAGACGTCACCAAATCGAGGCAAGCTCTATAATGGAATGTTTATTCATGGTACAAACTCGGTCTTATATTTCGGTTAACTGAAGTATCTTTTGACCATTTTCTCAACTGTCCGGGTCGCCAAAGCTTGTGTCGTCAGAGTTGGATTAGGTCCACCAATACTATTGTACAAGACACTGTTATCAGCAATGAATAAACGTTTAACCTGGTAAGCCTCGCAATTAGTATCCGTTACATAACCGAGGCGCATTGTACTATGCAAATGGAGAAACACTCCGGTGGGCCAATCGGCCCGGATAATTTCCTTCGCACCTGCTTTGCGGAGGAAATCCGCTGCGATTCTGGCTAACTGGTCCCGTTTCTCTTTGTCCTTTTTGCTGGGGGAGTAACGAATTAAAGGTATTGGTCCGTGTTCATCTTTTAACACCGGATCGAGAGTAATCCCATTTTGGAAGTTTACTTCGTCATCAACGAATATTATAGAACTCAGGGTTTTTCGGTATTGTGACATCAAAAATTTCAGTCGTTCACCCACTTCCTTCCCGTATAAATCCCACGGTTCCCTTGGGTCAGGTGGGTTCAAGAAGGAATACCCATCTTGACTGAGAGCATAGAGCATAGAAGCGTATAACCCTGGGCTCATTCCAAAATTTTCTATTGTTCCAAGCCCGGGGTAATCAAAACGCGCTGCTGCAGTTTGCCCTACAAAGGGAAGGACTTCAGGTATTCCCAATATGTTCATTAAAACCTGTTCGTCGAAGATACCTGAGACAACGTCAAACCAATGATTTGTTAAGCCTTTCCCGACCCATGGATTAGGTGGCAGCGCTGAATTCAGCCAAAGGCGGGGTGTTTCTATTGCTCCGGCTGCCATGACTACCGCTTTAGCCTTAAGTTCGCCAAACTCTCCTGACCAGGTATTGCGAAACTGTACCCCGGCTACCCGGATGCCTTCTTTCGGGTGGTTTTCGGTTATAATTCTGGTGGCAAAGGAGTTTGGCATGATTTTTACTATCCCCGTTTTCAGGGCAAGAGGTATATAGCTGACCAGGGTAGAGCGTTTAGCTACCTTTTCTACCGAGGGTCCAATATGACATCCATTGACACAATGTCCTCGGAGAGTACAGCCGACAGGCTTTTCCCCAAAGGGGAAATTAGGATCATTGATGCGAGGATCCGGACGTAAGATGGCAGCAGGTTGAGGGCGATAACCGGGAATTGTTAAATTCGGGGTTTTTATTAGGGGATATCCGGCCATCTCGCATCCATAAAAAAACAGTTCTTCTTTGGCTGTCATAGGTGCGGGGTGAACCGGCAGTGTTGCTTCCACCTTTTGATAGTAGGGGATAAGCTCCTGGTACGGGATAGGCCAAACATTATCTACCGCCCTGGGGAGAGCTCGGGGAGAATTGGCCCAGTATACCTGAGTGGTGCCTCCTACCCCTGAGCTCTGCCAAGGGGGGCCAATTTGGGCACGGTTTCTAAACCATGGGCTCCGTCTGCGGTCAGCCGGTCCCCAACGTAATTTTCCCGAAATTAAATCATTCATATCCGCTTCGTAATCAGTAAATTGTTTATCTAAAAGTCCTTTGTCTAGGTCCTTAAAGCTGGAACTGCTAATGCCCCCTGACTCGCTGTTGGGCTTGAGCCACTTTTTATTGCCATACCAGGGGCCTGCTTCAAGAACTAGTACGTTAATACCTAGTTCTCCAAGTTCCTTGGCAACTACCGAACCGCCTCCGCCCGCCCCGATAATAATAACATCAGCGTCATAAGACATAAAGTAAACTCCTATTCTATAAATTTTTCAACTAAATATCCACGCAAGGCATGATAACGATAGGCCCTGCCGGGATAACCAACTTGCTTCCAACTGACAGGCATCTCCTCCAACTTGTGCTCCTCGAACTGTGCCAAACGAGTTACCTCGTATTCGGACCATTCGGAATAATAACCAAACACGGTCAAGGTATTTAAGCTATTAGCCATCATTTGCGCATAAATAGGGTTGTTGTGGAAAGGGAAAGGCAGAATCATGGGATCAATCTGAAGCCGTTCCAGGAGAGTGATAGCTTTGAGACGGTCCTCCTGAGAAAGGGCAGCAAAGATACTACCATAGGGGGAATTATCTGGGTTAAAACTCACTTCAGTTGCCCCCAGAGCAATAAGCTGACCGGCTGCTATGTTAAGTAGTTCTGCAGTAGGAGAGGCCAAGGGCACATTTAATAATAAATGATCCAAAGACCAGATTAAATACTCATCAATGTGTGAATACAATCCACCTACAGTCTGGATAGCTCCTTGGCCGTAAGCGAGCCTAGGCGTATAAGGAATGATAGTATCAACCAAGGCTCCAAATGTTACCTTTACCTTGGGATCGTAATTCATTATCTTAGAACCTCCGTAAATAAATATCGGTTAATATTGATTAATAATATATGGAAATAAGGATTATTATGTTAGTTTTAGAAAATGTGTTTCTCAGTTCGATTTGATAAAAGGTATGCACTTACACCCATCGTCCCTTAGAAAATGTACAGCTATATGGATCAATTTACGGCAGATAGGAGAGAACAGATTTTTGAAATTGTGAATCATATAATGTGGTAAACCGCAAAGTCTTATTGCCTCATAAGAAAACTCATTTAAATCTAGAATTTCTTTCGCCATAAACCCTTTAGCTTTTAAATCTTCAATCTTTCTGATTTCTGTATTTAGAAATTCTTCGTAGTCCCATCTATCCATATCTAATCCCTCCGCACGCATTACATCTTGACTAATATTATAGCATTGACGAAGCTTTTATATCAGATAAAAGAACATCTCTAGTAAACTATCCCATATTTCATCATAAAAGTGTATATTTATAATTGTGCAAGGAGAGGAGTTTTGAAATGGAAGCAAATCCTGCTGCCTTTAATTTTAATTTACTTATTATGATTATTGTTCCTAATTATTTATCTTGGTCTATTTGGCTTTGCAATTTATTTTTTGGTGAGTGGGATAATATGCCATCCCTATTTGCGAATTAGTGGGCATGCGCGACAAGAACTGCAAAACACGCCAATTAAGGGCCAACTTCGGAAGGTAAGCAAAGCGGACAGATAAAGGGATGAACAGCATGAGTTTAGAAAACAAGAATTGGGATGTAATAATTGTCGGAACAGGTCCTTCAGGGGCCTGTATTGCCCGAGAAATGGCTAGGCACCACAAAAAGGTTCTGCTCTTGGAAAAGGGGCAGGCAGACCTTTCCATTAACATACCCAGAATGCTAAAGACTAAAGAGATGATGTTCATTGGCAAAGGTAAGACCTTAGTAAGAGGGATTCGGACCGGAGGGACATCGGTTCTGTACTACGGAACGGCTTATGATCCACCAGCTAAACTGTTTGCCAAATTTGGAATCGATTTGTCCAGTGAACTTGAAGAACTGAGAAGGGAACTGCCTTTAGGTCCTCTGAGAGATGAACTAATTGGTCCTGCCGCACAAAAAATTTGGGAAAGCGCAGTTAACCTAGGTCTTGCGTGGGGGAAGTTGGACAAGTTTATTTACCAAGATCTATGTGCTCCAGGACATTTTCCTGCTGAGGCCCTCTGGAATGCCACTCGCTATGTAAGAGATGCAATCGAAGCAGGCGCGGTGCTGCTAACCTGCTCAGAAGTAACCCGTGTTATTGTGAATGGAAAACAAGCGATAGGGGTGGAAGCAAGAGTACAAGGTGAACGCCAGAAAATGTACGCCTCTCAAATAGTGCTCTCTGCCGGAGGGCTTGGAACTGCCCAGATTCTTCAAGCCAGTAAAATTAATAAAGCGGGTGAAGGATTTTTCTGTGATCCCATCACGATTGTACAGGGGCTGGCGGAGGGCTTCGAGGCAGGTAAAGAAATACCGATGGCTGCCGGGATGATTTTTGAAAAAGAAGGATTTGTTCTCACAGACCTTACCCTGCCCAAACTGGTGTACCAGTTGTTTAGCGTTCAAGCACTTCGGCCAAACCGAGTTTGGCAACACGGGAAAACCATGGGGATTATGGTAAAGGTGAGGGATGGCCTTGGGGGTAGTATTAAACGTGGGAAAGTTCACAAGATCTTTAGCGAGGCTGACAAACGAACGATGCAGCTAGGCGAGAGCAAGGCCAAAGAAATTTTGTTGCATGCCGGAGCCAAGAGATTGTACAATACTGTCTGGACTTCAGCCCATCCTGGGGGTTCGGTAAGGATAGGAGAAGTCGTTGATTCCAACTTAAAGAGCGAGTATGACAACTTATATGTTTGTGATTGTTCCGTGATCCCGACAGAGTGGGGTTTGCCGCCTACCCTTACCGTGCTGGCCTTGGCAAAACGCCTGGCAAAGCACTTGCTTTTAAGCGCCCTGAACTAGGATTACTGACATACCTGGGTCCATCAATGTATGTATTGTTATGCTGAAAATTCAGATAAACTTGCACAGAATTATTACGAAGGCACATAGGTAGATTTAGTGAATCGATTATACAAGATGCTTTTATATACTCAATATACTTCAATGTAAAAATACACTTTAAAAATCAACCGACGGTTGATTTATTTTTGCTTTACTTGCGAAGCTTGGGCTTTTACAATGGCCTGAATTATAGTTTCCTCCATGGAAACGCCCCTAAATTACAAATTTGAATTACCAGTTTACAGAGAGTCTTCTGCGTCATGGTATATCATTTGAAGAAGCAATACGCAAGCAGGCTGGCAACGGTTTCTGCGTACGAAGCGAAGAAAATTCTTTAGAATGCTTAAGTACCACTATGGTAGAATATAAGGAAACAAGACTTTTCGGAGGTGAACAGTGTGATCATAGGTTTTGGCTTTGGAAATCCACTTCAGAGTATTATCATGCTGCTATTCACTTCACTCATCAGTTACGTTATTTATCGAAGTTTACGAAATGTAGGGCGTAGAAAGCAGAATCCTTTACTTGAAAGAGAGCAACGCAAACAGGATTATTATGCCCAGAGACAACGGGCACGGGAATACGCTCGCCAGTTTGACTTGACTGATGAAGAGATTGAACGGCGCTTAGATGAAGAAGATAGGATCTAAATGATTAATAAAGAAAAACTAGGAAGCGTGAAGAATAAATGAGATTATTTCTCAGTGGGGTAAGCTGTGTCGGAAAAACAACTATTGGTAAGCAGTTGGCACAGGAAATTGGGTTCAAATTTTTTGATCTAGATTATGAGGTAGAGATATATTATGCCAAACCAATTGAATTCCTCATAAAGGAATTCTTTACGATGGATGCCTTTCGTCAAAAGGCAGCTTTGGTGTTAGAGAAAATTATTGATAGTAACCAAGATAATTATATTGTCGCCTTACCGCCAAGTGGATTTATGGAAGTTTATTGGAAGAAGCTACAGAAAGTTGATCCCGTTACAATTGTGCTTGCAGATCGGGCTAAGAACATTGTGCAACGGATAGAGTTTTTTGATCAATATTCAAATCCATTAGCGAAAATGGAACTTGCGGAGTCAGAAAAGACACATTATTTGCGTGAGATTAGCTTGGATCACTAGCCTTGCATAAAGTTAATGCTCAATTGTCAAGTCTAGCTTTGCAACGATATATACCGTAATCTCTTGAAATACGTCGATAATTTGCCT
>JARLHW010000224.1 GCA_031292075.1 Desulfosporosinus sp. | reverse complement strand
TTCTATTTGGTAGTGGGTTCTGGACAAATTCACTATACCAAAGAAATGAGGTGTTTTCTATCGTCAATGAGCATATTGTTGGAGCACCTTTTCCTTTAACACCAAGGCCCTAAGCAAACTTTCGCTCTGCGAAAGTTGAGTGTAGAATAAATATGATTATAAATTCCGCTTCCAGAAAGAAAACACGTTGTAAACAAAAGAGGAGATTGGTGCAATATGGAAAAGAACAAAGCTAAAAAAGCTATAGCCAGTTTAGCTATAGTTGGAATGGCCATGGCCATGACCATGACCCCGTTTAATGCCTTAGCGGATACTGGAGTAACGTCTGCACGGCTCTTTGGTTCGGACAGAGTTGGAACCGCAGTAGCAGTTGCAAACGCTGGTTGGACGACTGCTGACACGGCCATCTTGGCTCCAGCCGCAGACGCTAACTTAGTTGACGCTTTAGCGGCGGCCCCATTGGCCGGTAAGACAGCTCCCATATTATTGACAGATAACACCTCCTTGACGGATGCTACTAAAGTCGAATTAGTCAAACTAGGTGTCAAAAATGTCTATGTGGTTGGTGCGGTAAGCCAAACGGTCGTTGATCAAGTGAAGGCAATCAGCGGCGTATCTGTTACCGTACTCCAAGGGGCTGATCGTATTGGTACAGCGGCTGCTATCTCTGCTAAACTGACCGCTCCTGCAGGTTCCTTTGTAGTAGGTTACAGTGCTCTGGCTGATGCCTTGTCAGTCGCTTCCTATGCTGCAGCTAATAATTACTCGATCTTAGTGGCTAACCCTGATGGAAGTCTTCCGGAATCGGAAACTGCTTATAAAGGCGCCAATACGTACATCATCGGTGGACCTACCATCGTAGCTGATATTCCTGGTGCTACACGTCTTTTTGGGGTAGATCGTTTCGCCACCAATCAGGCCGTACTTAAAGCCTTAACGTTTAAGTATGATAAAGCCTATGTCGCTAATGGTACAGACGCTCATTTGGTTGACTCTCTGGTCGCTTCATCTCTTGCAGCTGAGTCCAGTGCTCCAATTGTTCTCAGTGACACCACTAGTGCATTTGCCGCTGCTGACGTCCATGCCAAATTGGCCGCGAATGCTGTAGTAACTGCCCTTGGCGGTAGCACAGTGGTTCCTGACGCAGTTGCCGGACAAGTCGCTCCTGCAACAGCAGTTGCTCCAGTGGTTCCTTCAGAAACCAGTAACGTAACTATTAGTAACCTGACTGTTGCCGGTCAAACGGCTGGAGCAGGAACCCTGAGTTCTCCGGCTATTGCGGCGGTACACGGAACGATAGACATTTCTGCTACAATTAGCGGAGCAAATGTTACTAATCCAGGCGGGGTCACGTACTTGGTTTCTGATTCTGCCAATCTGACAGCTACGGGTAATGGGCAAACATTAGTGCCGACCACTCTTAACACTCCCATTATTATTGGAAATGATTCTTTTAATGCAACCTACATCGTTACGGCCGATGCTAATGGTACTGCAAAAATCAGTTTCACCTCCACGGCAAGTTTACAACAACCCTTCAATGTCGTTGCTCAAGCTCCATCTTTCAATGGAACGACCTCTGCTCGTTCTAATGAAGTCCATGTACAGTGGGAAGTTCCAGAGCCTGTGTTAAAAGACCCCCATACCATAACAGTTACTTCTCTGGATAATTTTGGTAAGCCCCTAGCAAACCAATCAATATATCTGCAAACATCCGGCCTTCTGGGTATGTGGATCACTCAAGTTAATGGCCAAACATTATCCTCCGCCGTTAACATGGGTACTGAAATGCAGACCACGAATACGCCTGTTCCGCTCTTCGTATACTCTGCTCAGAGTGGTAATGAAACGCCTGCTTACTCAGTCGTGTCCTCTCAATGGATAACTGCTTATGATCTTACGACTGCTCCGGTAGTTTCTCTTAGAACTGGAGAAGATGGCACTGTGAGTATCACCTTACAAAGTGAGAATGTGAGTTACCCCAGCCTTAACCCTGATGATCCTACTGCTGTACGAGATTATTTTGTTGATGCGGGTTCAGCGACTGCTAGTGGTAATTTAATATTCACATCAGGTAAAACTCAAACTTCAACTAATGTGCTGGGGACTATTCCCTTTAAGTGGTAATGTTTCTTATAATATCTTACCTCCAAATGGGCTAGAAACCCTTCTCCGATTCCTTCTCTAGAATCAAGACGAGCGAACCCGTTTGTGCGGGTTCGCTCGTCCATGATGAGAGGGCTTTTTGTGTTTTAGGGGAGTTTATCTTATAATAATGAAAATGGTTATTAAATTTGACATAAAGGGGATGTTTATAAATTGGAGAAAGATATTACCACTCAACAAAATACAACTAGTTCAAAAACAATTAACGTTAAGACAATGGTTAATAGCGAGCAATATTCAGGGACGCAAAACCTCACTAAATTGGAGAGCTTGGCTGAAGCTAATCCAAACGATGTCACTGCCCAGATAAATGCTGGCATATCGTCTTATTCTAATGCCAATTACACAAAGGCAATCGAATATTACAATAATGTAATTAAAATAGACCCTAATAATGGGGTAGCTTTTAATAATTTGGGGAACGTTTATTTTAGAGGTTTAAGCAAACCAAATATAGCCTTGACTTACTATGAAAAAGCAACCCAAGTTGAACCCTCTTATAACTATGGATGGCTTAACCTAGCTCTTTGTCAACAAAAGTTAGGAAACAAAGCGGAAGCCATAACCGCTATTGACCAAGGACTAAAAGTGTTAGACGCTAATGATATAATAGTAGCATCCTTAAAGGAGTTGCAGGGACAAATTAAGTGATACCATGCAAAACATGTGCAACGACAGCATAAATCAATATGAGGAAGTCCTCTGCTAGAAATAGTGGGAGGGCTTTTTGGCGTATTACAGGTTCGTTTAATTTAGTCCATCTCTCTTTGGGGAGCACTATACTTTGTCCTCATGGCATTAAAAAGACCTCCCATAATTATTCTAAGAGGTCATGTTTATCCTTATTAGTGGACAGCAAGTAGTGGCTGACGCAATTTCTGAGGCAATTTTTTTACTCTCGTCCTATGAGTGCGAAGCTTTATCACTGACTTGTTGAATAGCACTGAGAAGAACTGCCATGACATGGACTGGGTCTGATTCGTATTTCAACATAAGTTCGCCGTAAGAGGAAACATAATAGTGCGGTGGTAAACGATTTAAGGATAGTGCAATAATATCAGCCTGACAACGGTCACAATAGCAAGATATCTTGTTATCACGAAGATAATCTTGCAGTGCTTGATGGACTACAATTTCTGAATAATTTTTAATTTCGTAACGGATATTCTCCAACTCCTTTGAGGTATGAATAGACGACACCTGCACCATAAATTAACAGCGAGTGTGTTTCAGAGAAATACTATGACTCTTTTTCAGCATCCTTCTCAATCACAATAAAACCCAATCCCTGCAAATGACTAATAAAGTGAGTCTTATACTTGCTACTGACCTTAAAGCGAGCCTCACTGTTCTTCTTACTTTTATAATCGCCCCAACTTATATAGAGAGTTTGGCCTCCAAGTAACGAGTTAAGTCGCTCAAGCTCAGAAATATCAATTGTATTATTAAACGATATGTCCAAAAATAAATCCACAACTGTAACAAACATGATTCATTGCCCGCCTATTCAATAATTATCTACTTATAATATGCTACAACATAAAAACAAATAATCCAAGCAATATTTTCAATAGGGAATAATCTTTAAAGGCTTGAGAGTTTTTGGTTAATAAAGGGAATAACAAAATGCATGTCGAACTGGTAATTATTGCTGAGTAGCGAAGCAGAAAGAGCAGCGGAACACGAGGGAATGTCAGTTGGTGGTTAGGGAAAGTACCCTTTGCTAAAGGTGGTGGCGTAGATATCAACCACCCATCACTAGACAATTAGTTGTGCAATGAGCGAGACGGATTCTTACATAGGGTATAGCCACCACTTCTGAGTGTGGTACGATATCTTGATCCACCAACTTATTCGTTATCGGAGACTCCAAGTTGCAATTACATTATATAGAGCTCAAAATTCCTAGGGGGGGTGATGAATTTTGTTAGGACTTAACATAAATCCAAAAGCAGATAACCCATGCCCTATATGTGGGAATTTTGGTCAAAAGGTAAAGAAAATTACTGTAGAGTATCAGATGAAAAATAATATAGTACCCCATGGAGAACAGTTTTTTCTATGTCGAACCCCAAAATGTGAAGTTGGTTATTACACCGAAGACGGGACGGTAATTAACCAAGAACAACTAAAAAACAAGATTTGGTTTAAGGAAAATATTCCTTTCCCTATTCCTATTTGTTATTGTGCAAACGTAACAGAAGAAGAAATCCTTTACCACGTTGCTAAGGCACAGTGTTGTTCTACCTTAGATGATATTAAAAAACACACAGGAGCAAATACAGGGTGTGAGTGCATAACAAAGAACCCTGCAGGTGGATGATGTGCTCCAGTAGTGCAATCGGTGATTGCCAAAGGTTTAAGCATGAGAAATAAAAACGACCTGTAAAAGGTTTTAGTGCCTCGTAATATTTGAAGGGCTGGTTGGTTCGTTGGAACGGTCAATATATAAAACACGTTTGCAGTCATAACATTGGTAAAGTAATCAATCTGATTAGAAGCAAGCCAACCAACGGTGTCAAATAATCAAACAAATCAAAAAGAGCCTCGTAACATTCAAGAAGAATGTACAAAACCCTTATGTAGCAACGATTTAAGGTGTGAGTGGCAGGGGATGAGGGAGTCGAACCCCCATAAGTCCATGTCTAACTTCGTAAATCCTTTTCTTTGAGTCAACGGTTATATCCTGTAGGCCGAGAACCCTCTCCAAGCCTCATCCCCGTTGTGCTGGCAATGGCGGGGAGCAAGGTTCTATGACGGTGTTTGACGGATTCAATAATAGACCATCTATGGCGGGGTCATCGATTTGGAGAGCATTGCCCGCACCTGGAGCAGGAAGTCCGTCGGTATATGGGTCCTTGGGAAGTAGTTCCGGTTCAAACGGAATCGTAGTTGTAGAGTGGGTGGGTTGATGAATATGTGGGCAAGAGTTGAAAATGGTGTAGTCATTGAGATTATTAATTTTGATCCAACAGGGTGCTTTACCGATGAAATTGTGACACAGTTTATCCTGTGTCCCGCTGGTACCCATCAAGGGTGGCTCTATGCGAATGGCACATTTACGGCACTGACGCCTCCAGTGGCCGAAGTACAACCACCGACTACGACTGATCGGCTCGCGGCAGTCGAGGCGGCCATTACGGCCTTAATGGGGGTGTAGGATGTACGGCTTTATATTGAACATGTGGGTAATGCAAAGCTTTACTCAGACTCAAGTCCAGACCTGTGTAACCAAGGGATACATCACCCAGGACCAGGCTAATACAATCCTAGCAACGCCTCAGGTATAGGCGTTATTTTTATGGGCGGAATCCAGAAAGGAGTGAACCATGAGCGACCAAGAAACGGATATCGCGGTCTTGCAGGAGCAAGTCACATTCTTATAAGATCGTCTGTGCAATCTTGAAAAAGATGTCCAATCCAAGTTTGACCGCGTAGAAAAGAAGCTCGATGAGGCGATCAGGGGGAGGCCGTCCTGGGGAATGACCCTAGCGCTTGGAGGACTGATGACGGTCTGCTCAAGCCTGATCGTCTATTTAACAACTCGCTAAGAAAGAAGGTAATTGCATTGGCAACTAAACCACCTATAACCCAGATCAGCTCTCCGAACTGGGGATTACCTCACAATACTCCTGGTCGGAGTGGGCACAAGGTTATAGCCATTGTGGAGCACATCATGGACGGGACACTAGATGGGACCGACGGTTGGTTTGCGAATCCATCCTCACAGGTTTCGGCCCATTTTGGCGTGGGTAAAAACGGGGAAATACATCAGTATGTCGACGTTGATAACGTAGCCTGGGCAAACGGGATTGTTGACCAGCCGTCATGGCCTTTATTGGTTACTGGAGTAAACCCTAACTATTACACAGTTAGCATCGAGCACGAGGGCAACACGGGAGACTCACTCACGGAAGCTCAATATCAATCCACGCTGTCCCTGCACCGATGGCTGCTAGGGGAGTTGGTCATAGTTCCGGGACCGGACACGATCATAGGTCACAACCGCATCGATGGGGTTGATCGCGCCGATTGTCCGGCTCCGGGTTTCCCTGGGCAAGATTATTCGAGGATTTGAAGGGAGGTGAAGAAATGTTTAAAGACTTAGTACAAAGCGGGACTTAATATGACCGACTCCCAATGGGAAGCAATGATTGAAAGCGCATACAAGAGAGCTAAGGACGCATTACCACCGATCACGAGTACGGCCACGCAAGTCTCCCAAGATGATATTACGAATATGATTCAAGCCGAGGTTTCTAAGATTGCTCCTGGCGCCCCGATTGATATTGTTTCTACCATTCAGCAAGAATTAGGTAGGCTGAAATTATCCGTGGTATCAACACCGGCTGCAGCCGTTTCAGTAGCTACTCCCGCCCAAGCTCCGACAGAAACCCCTGAAGAACAAACAGCTTAGTTTTGAGAAAGCCCTCCTGCCTTAATTGGTGGGAGGGCTTTCGTTTGTTCCCGATTATCCCGGGTGAGCTCAAATCAATATATTTGTGTTTTTCAATAAAATAGCCCTCTCTTGCTTATGCAGAGACTGGCTTTAGATATTTCTAAAGTTTAACTTACTCTTTACGCAAAGTTCATGAAGGATTAACAAATACAGTATATGCTAAATAAGACATAGGATTAATGATATATATAATTGATTATAGACATATCGATTTGATATATACGCAATCCTAAAATCATGCTATTCTTTACACATGTTTGATTCCACTGCATAAACCCAAGTCGTTCTAGTGCTAATGGTCTAAATAATAGCAGTTTTTTTTATTCGTCCATTGGCAACTTATTCAAAACAATTTTTCGTGCAAAAGAAAGGAAGATGTTTAATGCGTACTTTAAAACCTTTACTTACCTCGGGATTGGTTATAGGTGTTTGTTTGCTTTCTGCTTCGCCCGCCATGGCTAAAGGTACTCATAATAAGGTGTTTACGATCGCTCCTAACGCCGCCTCTACGCCTCAAATTACAGCGCTACGCCAAACTGACAAAGCGTTAGCGGATCAGTTAATCAGCTTAGGCCAAAGTATTGAAGCACGGCGCAAAGCTGATTGGGTGCAAAATGATTCTGCTAGTCTAAACGCGCTGTTAGCTGCGAATAGGGACAAGACTACCATGGCAAAGGACTATACAGCGGCGTATGCTGATGGGTTGAAACTTGAAAATGATACAATTCAGTTGCAAATAGACATTCAGGCCAAAATAGCACAGAGGGTTCCGAATGACCAGGGCAACGTAATCGAAGATTTAAATAATCAAATTGATGCCAGAACGCAGCTGATAACTGACGCTCAAACAATCCTGAAGGATTTGGGTGGTAGTCTGTTAATACCTCAAACAGGTAGCGCCTCAACCGATAGTACCCCAAAAGGCACCTCAACGGATGCTTCCTCATCTGACACAACCCAATATTAAGTCTACCCTTTAAGGGACCGCTCACAATGAAGCCCTCTTGCCAGAAATGGTGGGAGGGCTTTTTCTGTTTTCAAAGATCAGTGCAATTTCACCCGCGTCACCCTGGCCAGAGTTCACGGATTCCCCACCACCAAAACCATCTTCCAGAGAAGGGGTTCTTATGCTTTGATTATATCCAATTTTAACCTTCTTTGGCAAGCGGAAAACAAAGGAGAGCGATATAAATGTTTCAGATTACGCTAAGGGAGGCGCGGGAATTGAGGGGATACACAATTGAAGACGTGGCGTTGGTTTGCGATATAGCTGTATGTGATATTATGCGGTATGAGTTAGACGCAAGTAAGATTCCTTTCAATCTAGCCAAGAGATTAAAACGCTTATATCGCAATAAACTTGAGCAAATATTCATGGGATTAGAGGCAGAATGTATTAAAAGTCAGTGCCTAAAACGTGCCCCAAACGTGCCCGCGTGCCTAAAACGTACCTAAAAAATAACCTTAAACGGACAATATAAGCAAGTAAATAACACTATACGGTTATGTTAATACAATGAAAAAGAGAGGTTAGAAAACCTCTCTTTCCCTTTATTCATGCGCCTTACACCCTATTTTCTTTGTGGCAGGGGATGAGGGAGTCGAACCCCCATTAGCGGTTTTGGAGACCGCTGCTCTACCATTAAACTAATCCCCTGTGTTTTTTAGCAACGAAATGAATTATATCGTATAAACGTGAATGTGTCAATATAAAATATTAGAGACTTGAAAACCATGATTAATCATAATCAGGTAGGCAGGATTTCCGAGAAAAAGCCAGAATAGGCATAGTTATGCATGTGTTTCGTAAGTGTATCTTTGACCTTTGGAGTGGGCTTTGTGATAAATACAAATGAAAGGGAGGGGTGCCCGTGAGTGTTGATCTACACGTCCATACTAAAGAATCTGACGGTCTGCTTTCAGTCGAAGAGGTTTTAAACCTCGCTCATGTCAATAATGTTCAAATCTTGGGTATTACTGATCATGAGAGTACCCATGGAATTGCCCAAGCTGAAAGCCTTGCGAAAGATTTAAATATTAAAATCATTCCGGGTGTGGAATTACTAACTAACTATCAGGGTCATGAGGTTCATCTCCTTGGCTATTTTAAGGATGTCAATCATCCTGTCTTACAGGCTCGGTTGAAAGAGATTCGTGAACAGCGAACCTCGTTGGCTTATGATATGGTTAAATGTCTAAAAGACGATGGTCTTTCCTTAAATTGGCAAGATGTTGAGCGTGAAGTCGGGGCTGAGGGGGCAGTTAGTAAAGGTCATATCATGAGAGCTATATTTCATAAGGAGAGTGGTCACAGTCAGCCAGACTGGCGTCAGATAGCAACTTATTTTCGGCCAGGCGGAGTCGCTTATTTACCCTATCTTAAACATACGTTTCAAGATGCAGTTGATCTTATTTTTGCTAGCGGAGGACTCCCGGTTATAGCCCATCCTGGCCTATTAGTTGATCCAAAGATAGTTTTGTCCCTTTTGGCTTATCGACCTATTGGCCTGGAAGTGTATTATGGATACTGGGAAAAACGTGACACCTTTATTCCGTACTATGCGGAAATCGCAGACAAATTTGCCATCTTAGCTACGGGTGGGAGTGACTATCATGGCCCTTTTGGACAGATTAAGCTAGGTCAGATGGATGTCCCCCTTGAAGGGGTCCTTAAGTTACAGAATTACTTAACAATCTAGACTACCTTAACTAACTTCAATCTGACAGAAAGGAGCGATTTGTTGGGTAAGCGTATAGGACTTGCTTTTTTTGCTTTACTTGTGACGCTAATTATTGGTACGCTTGGGTTGATTTTAACTGAACACCTTGATTTAGCTCAAGCTATTTATTTGACGGTAGAAACGCTTACGACAGTGGGCTATGGAGATGTTAAAGTACATACTGATGCCGGGCATATTTTTCTTATCGTCCTAATGCTGGGCGGAGTTGGGGTAATGTTATATTTTACGGGACTTATTACGGCCTTTTTGATTGAAGGTCAGTTAGCTGGTGTGTATGGGAGAAGAAAGATGAATAAGAAGATCGAACAACTTCACGACCATATTATTGTCTGCGGAGCAGGTCGGGTGGGCAAACAGGTCCTTTACCGTCTTCGCAAAGAGGGAGCATCATGTGTTGTTATTGAACAATACGAAGATCTCGCCAATCAGTTTATTGATGAAGGGTTTTTAGTAATCCATAGTGATGCTACTCAAGATGAAACCCTGAAAAAAGCCCGCATAGAGAAGGCCAAGGGACTTATCGCAGCTTTACCGGAAGATTCTTTAAACGTCTTTGTAACCTTATCAGCCAAAGGGCTTAATCCTGGTATTCATGTGGTTGCCAGGATGGATCAGTTAGAGTCTGAGAAAAAGTTATTGCGTGCCGGAGCGGATAAGGTGATTTCTCCAGCCATTTTAGGAGGTTGGAGAATGGCGATGTCTATTTTAAAGCCAATTACTGTGGATTACATCGATACGGTGATTCATGATCATAACATTGAAATGGAAATGGAAGAACTGAAGATTGACCAAGGTTCTTGTCTAGTCGGAAAGACATTGTCAACGAGCGGTATTAAACAGCAAACGGGCGCAATGGTACTTGCGATCTTACGCAATAACAAGGTTATTAGTAATCCAGGTGCCGCGGAAGAAATTTTGCAGGGAGATCTATTAATTGTTATAGGGTTGAGAGAACAATTGCATCGTTTAGAAGAGGTCGCGGCAAACATAAATTGCAATCTGACATTTAACTAATGGTTTGAGATTAAAAAAGGAAGTCTTAGGATAAAATATCCTCCAAGTGAAAGAAATACAACAGTTTCATTGTGGAGGTAGATTTATGCATAATTCACGTTCCGAACAAGAAGTCCTTAAGGATATCAAAAAACTTATTCATACACATTTCGGGGAAAGTGGCCAAGGACTTCACGTAGAGGTCAAAGGGGATCGAGCAACACTTTGGGGGACCGTTGACAGCCTTGTAGAGAAGGACTTTTTCGGAAGTCGGATAGGTCGAATTGACGGGGTTAGAGAATTGGATAATTCTTTAACTGTGGCCAATGACGGAAATATCAAGGATAAAGACGTTGAACTAGGCATTATTGAACGTTTTCAAGGGTCCAATTATGAAGATATCACGCATTTGGGATGTCGTGTGAGCCGAGGAATTGCGACTTTGCTTGGGCATGTCGAGACCCAGAGCACCGAACGATTGGCGAAACGCTTAGCTTCTCAGGTCCGTGGCGTGAAAGAGGTTCGCAGTGAGATCCAATTCTTAGAAAAGGCTGTGGATGACGCAACTTTGGTCAATCGTGTAGAAAACGCGTTGGTCGCATCTCCATGGGTCGACGCTCAGGAAATCAAAACAGAGGCCCGGAATGGGCTTATTACCTTAACTGGGCTGGTTAACACGCCGGAAGCCATGGAATGGGTTGTAGAAACAGCGTATCAGGTACCGGGTGTAAAGGCAGTAGTCAGCGAAATCTTTACTCGTCACCGCTCGCAAGGAGAGGATTTGTGGTTGACGGAGCAGCTAGTTGCCAAGCTGGGCCAACATCGCTTAAATTCCGGACAAATTCGCGCTTTCGTTCAAGATGGTATTGCCTTTCTGACAGGTGAAGTGTATTCTGAAGAACATCGAGAGTTTGCGGAGGATGTGATACAATATATCCCGGGAATTCACGATGTCAATAATTCAATCAAAGTAGCAGCACATTCAAGTAAAGGTTAACTCTTTGTAGGGCTATTTGGCGGAGAGATGATCGTTAGACTGGTTTAAGAAAAGAGGTTAGTTGAGCTAGCCTCTTTTCTTGTGCCCGTCAGAAAAACCGCAACTCACGTTTTTGCATAGATTCCCTTGCAGGGCGGGATATTAAAATAATATCTTACACTGAAGGAGGCGTTCTGATGCATGGATCTATTGGGTCGTTATTACCTTTTCTTGTTGTAATTCCACTTGCCTTTCTCACCAAGCAAGTATTGCCTGGTTTAGTAGTGGGGTTATTGGTTGGAGCGTATATGCTCAATCCCACGCCCTCGGGCGGTGTGGATACTGCCTTAGCGTATATCATGAAGGAACTGGCAGTTTCCGATAACCTGCGGCTGATTGTGTTTATGTACGGCTTTGGGGCTTTCGTTGGTTTGGTACGAATCACCGGAGGGGTCAGCGGTTTTGCCGGCCTTATGGAGAAGAGAATCCATTCTGGTCGGGCTGCGTTTATTGTAACTTGGTTGTCGGCGTTGCTCACCTTCATGGCACCGGATTTTCGGATTATTACGGTGGGTCCGGTGATGAAACAGATCTTTTCTCGACTTAAAGTGCCTGTCAATAAAGTTGCCTTTATTATTGATGCAACTTCGACGCCTTTGTGTGCAATCATGCCTTTAGGCACAGTGTTTATCGGTTATAGCATTGGGCTATTAGGAACAGTCAGTCGGCACCAAGGGGTTGCAACTTCACCCTATAGTCTGTTCTTGCTCAGCATTCCTTTTAACTTTTTCTCTTTAGGTATGCTGGGTTTTGCTATGGTTTATACGTTTCGCAAGTCCGCTAAGGATCAAGTAAACGAGCCAACTTCTCAACCTATCGAATCAACTGCCAAGATGAGGGCCTTAGGCTCAGCTAAATTAGCCTATTCAGAAACATCCATGGAGCTGGCAATGTCGCCAGCTATAAATAAGCGGCAACAAAGCATCAAGCGCGAGCCTGACGCCTATCCAGACCCAGTGGAATTGGTCGCCGAGCAGGTTACACCGAACTCGTTGAACCTTATCGTGCCGCTAGTACTATTATTGAGTTTAACTTTGTTTTTTACATGGTGGGACGGGCACTTGCATTCCGCCAATTTTTTAGGGGCCTTAATCCAGGCTAATGCTGCCAAAGCGATGTTGGAAGCGTTACTATCCACTTTGATGATCTCCTTTGTGTGGTATGCTTTTCAAAAGCAACCCCTCCAGCGAACTCTTTTTGGCTTTCTGCAAGGCGGCAATGAAATGATGGCCGTTAACATTCTCTTAGTCTTGGTCTGGGCGGTTTCTGCCATTTCCACGGATCTGGGATTTGTAAGCTATACAGAGCAAACTGTGGGACGGTTGGTTCCGGCTGCTTTTATTGCCCCCGCTTTTTTTGTCTTCGGTTGTCTGCTTTCTTATGTCATAGGGTCATCATTTGGAACCTGGGGTATCTTGTTGCCCTTAGGGTTTTCTTTAGCGGCCACTGAACATGCCGCCTTGCCCTTAATCGCTGGGGCGGTGTTTGCCAGCGGCACCTTTGGTGGGTTTGTATCCCCCCTCAGCGATAACACGGTAGCCATGGCCACCGTCATGAAAATACCGGTTATGGACTATGCCCGGCTTAAGCTGCGTTATGGGCTTATTGTCGCTGCCGCCTGTACAGTTTTATATGGTATTGTCGGCTGGTTTTATCGTTGATATTGAGAAATGTAAAAGTAATTGGTTTCTATATTATGGCTTTATGTTATAATGAAAATTGTCTACGAATATCCTGTTTTCTTTAGTTAATGGAGGTTGAAAGGTGTCGAATTGGGAGAAAGAGCCAAACTCTTTTTGGATTAAATTTGTAAGTGTCTGTTTAATGTTGCTCTCTTTAACCGGGTTGATGGGTGGCTTGGGGGTTTCTCTTGGAAAACCTTTTTACTTCTTGTTTACGGCTGTTCTAGGACGTATGGCCTGGACAGGTCCCATCTTATGTTGTGTTTTAGCTATCTTGCTCTGGATTTATTCGTCGAAATTGACGTCCTTGGCGTCAGGAACACCACCGTCCTTTGGAGCTAGCTCCAGGGTGCCTAGGAAACGCCGAAAAATCCAAGCTGAGCAGACGAGCCCAGCGCAAGTGCAAAAATCAAAGTCCAAACAGGACTTTGAAGTCAGTGGTATTTCTCTGCCTGCCGGGAAACTCGTTAGCCTGCAGGGGTTCAATCAATATTTTTCCTCGCCGGAATGGGTAGAAATGAAGGATGCAGATATTCAAAAGGCAGAAGAAATGAGAGAAATGGGAAAAGATTTTCCTTCTTATTTTGGGATAGGAGAGTCGTTTGTTCCAAAGAAACTTTCTAAAATGACAAATTTAAAAGGGCTTAATAATTACTTCAAGGAAGTAGACCATGAGGAAAGATTAGAACGAGCTCCAAGGCAAGAGAGCTTGAAACCGACGGTGATACCGAGAACAATTGCCAAGAACCCGTCGCAATTTTCTTCAGTGTTTAAGTCTCAATCGGATCAGGAAGAATTCTTAGCTCAATTTAAGGTAAACGAAAAGTCTCTTGATCGAGGAACGTTCGATTCTGACATTTCGACGGAAGATAGCGGTACGAATGATGAGACTGAAGAGGTGGTCCCAGTCATTGAGGATTCTGGTTTGGAAGCTGGGCTCGAAGCACAGATTACTCCCATCCTAGTGACAAATTTTGAAGCTGAATCGTCAATTGAACCTTTATTATCGGATTCTAACGAAGAGTTATTCCTGGACGTGAGTACCTCTCTAGAGCTGTTAGAGTTTGAAGCTCCGGTCGCTGCCGCCCTGGAGCAACAGCCAAACTATGCAGGGCAGATTGCCCAATTGGTTGAGCAGAGGCAAGGTCAGCTGAAGGAGGCGGCCAAACCTCAGGTATTGAGTACAGTTGAAAGGGTCGAAGAGTGGACATATCCCGATCTTGATTTACTGGATCCGGTTATACAACGAGTAATAATTCAGGATACGGAAACGTCGAAGCAGCTAGAAAATGTTTTGCTCGATTTTGGGGTTAAAGCCAAAGTTATACGCGTAACGAGAGGTCCAGTTATTACCCGTTATGAGCTAGCCCCGGCTCCCGGCGTCAAAATTAGTAAGATTGTTAATCTTTCTGACGACATTGCCCTAGGACTCGCTGCTCGGGATGTGCGCATTGAAGCTCCGATCCCTGGTAAAGCGGCTGTCGGAATTGAAGTTCCCAATAAAGTGGCCCGCTCGGTACCGTTCAGAGAAGTATTGGAAACAACTAGTTTTGGACAACATCCCTCAAAACTTAAAATTGCCTTAGGAAAAGATATTGCGGATCAACCCATTATCGCAGATCTGACAAAAATGCCGCATCTCCTTGTGGCAGGAGCTACAGGGTCGGGGAAAAGTGTCTGTATTACGACCATCATCAATTCAATTCTCTTCAATGCAACCCCTGATGAAGTAAAGTTTTTGCTTGTCGATCCCAAAATGGTAGAACTTAATCAGTATAATGGTATCCCGCACCTTTTGGCTCCAGTTGTGGTCGATCCTAAGAAAGCAGCCAGTGCTTTAAAATGGATTGTCAAAGAAATGGAAAACCGCTATGGACTCTTTGCCGCTGCAGGAGTCAAGGATATTGAACGGTATAACAAATTGAAGGCCGGGGAAAGGACAAGCTGTGTGCCGACCTTACCTTTAATTGTCGTGATCATTGATGAGCTGGCTGATTTGATGATGGTTGCTGCTGGGGAAGTTGAAGAGGCTATTGGTCGCTTGGCTCAAATGGCTCGTGCGGCGGGGATTCATTTAGTGATTGCGACGCAACGCCCATCGGTTGATGTAATTACCGGAGTAATCAAAGCGAATATACCCAGCCGAATTTCCTTTGCAGTATCGTCTCAAATCGATTCTCGGACCATTCTCGATGCCACAGGCGCAGAAAAGCTCCTCGGGCGAGGAGACATGCTTTACTCGCCTCTAGGCGTGAATAAAGCACTGCGGGTACAAGGCTGTTTGGTCACGGATGACGAGGTTCAACGGGTCATTATGCATTGGAAAGGGTTAGGTAAACCTGAATATCTTGACCCCGATCGGCTTTTTGCAGCCGCAACTCTTAAAAACGAAGAGAGTAGTGGATCGGATGACGCCTTGTTCATGGATGCCGGGCAACTTTTTATCCGAACGAGTATGGCCTCGGTATCCTACCTGCAACGGCGGTTAAAATTAGGGTATGCTCGAGCGGCACGCTTGATGGATATGCTCGAAGAACAAGGAGTTGTCGGTGCATATGAAGGAAGTAAGCCGCGGCAGGTGCTCATAACCTTAGAAGAATTTAATGATCGTTTTGGATAATTGCGATGCACGATGCACGAGGCGAGAAGCGCGATTGTTAACATACGTGTCTTAGACGTAAACACTCTAACCATAATGGATTGGTTAGAGTGTTTTTTTGTGATTTTCAACCTTCGAGCCTCTAACATCGTGCCTCGAGCCTCGCTAAATGGCTTGGCTGTTTCTTTATGATGAATGAAGTAGCAGAGAATGGGAATAATGCAAAATGGATGTAAAAAAATAGATGGAGACGAAGAATGAAGTTTTTTACACAGTCAATTACGAAAGAGAAACCATATAAAGATATTGTCTTAAGCCGGGAAGATTTGCTTAACCATGCCAAAGAGATTGCTCGATTTTATGCTCACCAGGAAACAAACCGACCCAAACGAACCTTGTTACCCAGGGTTAAGCAAAATATGAAGTATTTAACTCAAGCTTACCGTGAAATTACGGAATATTCAGCGAAAACGCAGGACATTGTGCCCGCTACGGAATGGTTATTAGATAACTTTTACAGTCTGAAAGATTTAAGAGAGGAGATTGAAAGAAGCCTCCCTGATAAATTTGAGCGTCAATTACCCTGCAACGCCAGCGGCGATTTTCAAGGATACCCGCGAATCTATGGGTTATTAGTTGAACTAATCGAACATACGGATAGTCAATTGCAAAGCGACACGCTCAAAGAGTTTATCAACGCGTATCAGGTCCATGTGCCTTTATCAAGCGGAGAATTATGGGCGATTCCCATTATGTTGCGCATTGTCCTTCTGGAAAATATCCGAAGGTTAGCAGAACAAATCCTCTTTACTCAAGCAGAAAGAGAAGCAGCGGATCAGTGGGTGTTGCCTTTATTGGAAGCAGAGCATGGGCCGGACGATTGGGAAAAAATATTAAGAACACTCAGTCCGCAAGAAGAATACTCTTCGGCTTATGCCGAACAGATGCTCAAGCGTTTGAGAGACCTCGGTGTCGACGTTGCCCCGCTTTTACACTGGGTCGACCGAGTTGTGGCTAAGCAGGACACAACGATTGAAGAACTTGCAAAACTTGAACGTCAACGGCAGACGATGTATCAGGTGTCTATGGGTCATGCTATTTTGAGTATCCATTCGATCACCGCTGAGGATTGGCCTCGATTTTTTGAGGAAGTAAGTCTAGTGGAAAACGTCTTCAATCAAGACCCAAGTGGAGTCTATAGTGCAATGGACTTTGAATCACGAGACGCTTATCGCCATCAGGTGGAAAAGATCGCCAGACATTTTCGAGTTTCGGAGTTGGTTGTTGCTCGGAAAGTGTTATCAAGAGCGGAAAAGGCCCATGCGTTAGGCGAGTCATTATCGTCGCATGTCGGTTATGATTTGATTGGAGCAGGTCGTGTTGTGCTGGAGCAGGAACTGAGACAAGACTTTGGCGAGTCTCCGAACTTGGGGAGTAAGATTCGTCGGGCTATTTGCAGGCGGCCCATTCTCTATTATTTTGGGGCTTTGTTACTGGGAACAGTCGGTCTATGTTCTTGGGTTCTAACGCACGCTCTGCCTGTAGAGCCCCCTTTTCTGATTTACGTTGTTTTACTGATGGGGCTTTTGATTTGGGCCAGTAGTTTGAGCATTCCTGCCGTGAATTGGGTGTCTTCAAAACTTTTCGAGCCAACCTTCCTGCCAAAACTAGAGTTAAGGGATGGAATTCCTCAAGAATTACGGACAATGGTTGCAGTACCTACGCTGTTAACGAGTGTTGACAGAGTCAAAGAGTTGATTGGGGAAATTGAAGTCTATTATTTAGCTAATCGAGATGCAAATTTACATTTTGCTCTCTTAGGTGATTTTGCCGATGCGACGTCTGAAAAAGTTCAAGGCGATGAGGAAATTATTGCAGTGGCAACTGCGGCGATTGTGAATCTTAATCACAAATACGGTGAAGATAGGTTTTACTTCTTTCATCGCAAACGAATGTTTAATGCTTCGGAAGGCGTCTGGATGGGATGGGAGAGAAAACGTGGCAAGATTGCCGAGTTTAACTGCCTCTTAAGTCAGGATAGGGCAACTAGTTATGATGTTCAAATTGGTGAATTATCGATTCTTTCCACGTTTCGTTATGTCATTACGCTTGATGCTGACACTCAATTGCCCCAGGGAACAGCCAAAAAACTCATTGGAACTCTCGCCCACCCTCTCCACACCCCGCACTTGAGTGAGGATGGAGGCAGGGTAGTGCAAGGCTATGGGCTCCTTCAACCACGGGTTGGCGTTTCAATTCTGAGCGCAGGAGCGTCTAAATTTGCCCGCATATTTTCGGGGAGAGTTGGAGTTGATCCGTATACAACGGCGGTATCCGATGTTTATCAAGATTTATTTGGAGAAGGAATTTTTACGGGTAAGGGAATCTATGATGTTAATATATTCCACCAAGTAACCCACAAAGCCTTTCCGGAAAATACCATTCTCAGTCATGATTTAATCGAAGGCTTGTATGCCAGAGCAGGGCTCGTGACGGACGTTGAGTTGGTTGATGGTTATCCTGCCAACTACCTCGCCTATATGCGTCGCCAACACCGCTGGGTCAGGGGGGATTGGCAGCTTTTACCTTGGCTGTTTAAGCCAATTCCTTTTGTTTCGCGCTGGAAGATCTTTGATAACTTGCGGAGAAGTTTAGAGGCTCCGGTTCAGTTACTCTTACTCATTTTAGCCTTCACAATCCTACCGGGTGAGCCCTTAATTTGGGTGGGCATAGTTTCCTTGAGTCTGTGCTGGCCGATGGTTTTATGTTTGCTCAATAGGCTATTTGTCGAAGAGGCGGAATGGGGAATCGTTGGTCAAGATCTCTTGACCTTGGTGACGCAGTTTATTCTTCAGTTTATTTTCCTTCCGTATCAAGCCTTAATCATGATCGATGCCATCGCGCGCAGCCTCTATCGGCAGTTTGTTTCGCACCAAAATCTGTTGGAATGGGAAACGGCCGCAGATACAGAGAAACGTTTAGATGGCAGCTTCAAAACTATGCTTAGTTCCATGTGGTCAGTTCTTCTCTTTGTCTTGTTAGCTGGTTCAACCACTGCCTATTTTTTTACAACGAAGATCGGGCGATTTGTTCCGTTGGAAATTGCTTGGGTGGCTTCTATTTGGGTTGCTTATCGGGTGAGCCTGCCTAATCAGCATAAAAAAGAGAGACTTTCCTATTCAGAACAGCTTGCTTTAAGGCGCTGGGCCAGAAAGATATGGGCTTTTTTCGAAGAATTTGTCTGCCTCGAGGATCATTGGCTTCCGCCTGATAACGTGCAAATTGATCCGCAAAACGGCGTTGCGCATCGGACGTCTCCTACTAACATTGGGCTAGCTTTACTATCAAATTTGTCCGCCAGGGATTTCGGGTACCTTACCTTAGGAACTATGTATGAAAGAATTGAAAACACGCTTCAAACTATAGAGGAGTTAGAACACTGGAAAGGACATCTCTATAATTGGTACGATACTCAAAGTCTCGTGCCTTTAGAGCCGCGTTATGTGTCCACCGTTGATAGTGGGAATTTTGTGCTGTATTTGTTAACCTTAAAATCCGGACTGGGCGAAACCTTACGTGACAAACCTCTCCTTGATGTCCAATATGCCCGTGGTCTCAAGGATACTTATAACTTGTTGCTTGAAGCGGTTGGCCAGGATGCTTGTGCTGAGCTTAAGGGATTTGAGCAGGCACTGAATGATGTCCTTAGTTCAGAAGCGTGGAATCTTCAGAGTTGGCTGAATCTATTGTCCCTCTGGCCAGCGTCCTTTTTAGACCATGAGTTAGGCCAGGAGGGCCTATATTGGGCAGGACGTCTCGATGCCATGATACAATCCTTTCGTCAAGAAACGGGAGAAATTTATCCATGGGTCGTTGACACTAAGAATTCCGAAGCCCAGGCGCTCCTTAATGCTCAGGTTTTCAAAGCATCGAGTGTATGTGAACTCACTGAGTGCTATACCGATGGACTGAACGTAGATGGTTTACCCCCTGCAATCAGGGAGATGATCCAGACAGCGCTTATTAAGCTTCAGGCTTACATTCATAGGTCAGAGGAATTACAGCAGCGGCTTGAGAGGATGGCCTTGATCACAGAGTTTCGTCCTTTGTTCGACGAAACACGGCAACTCTTTTCGATCGGCTATCGTGTAGCTGAAAGCATGTTGGATAAGTCTTATTATGATTTGCTTGCTTCAGAGGCCCGACAGGCTAGTTTTATTGCCATTGCCAAAGGGGATGTGCCTCACAGTCATTGGTTCAAACTAGGACGTTCTTTGACGCTGGCTAAAGGAAAACGCAGTTTGGTCTCCTGGAGTGGGACAATGTTTGAATTCCTCATGCCGCTTTTGGTCATGCGGAATTATGCGGAAACCTTGCTTGATGAAACGTATCGTTCTGTCGTGGCAGTACAAAGGAAGTATGGCGCAGAACACAGCATGCCCTGGGGAGTATCGGAGTCAGGGTTTTATGCCTTTGATCCCCAGTTGAATTATCAGTATAAAGCCTTCGGAGTACCGGGACTTGGTCTTAAGCGGGGGTTAATTCAGGATCTTGTAATTGCTCCCTATGCCAGCTTTTTAGCCTTATTGGTTATGCCCCGTGAGGCCTTGTTAAATATTTCGAAGATGGAACAAATGGGATTTGCAGGGCGATATGGATTATATGAAGCAGCTGATTTTACCAGCGAGAGAATCCCTGCCGGGCGTCCTTTTAAGCTGATCCAGAGCTTTATGGCCCATCACCAAGGAATGAGTTTCTTAGCACTGGACAATGTGCTATATGAAAATGTTATGCAGCAACGGTTACACAACGAAGCCTTGATTCAAGCCTCAGAGCTTCTGCTCCAAGAACGTTTACCGGAGTCCGCCACTGCTATGCCTCAACTAGTCGGTGAGCATGTTGCCAAAGAACGCCAAGTTAAGGGCGTCGATTTAGATGAAAACCAGTTCATCTTTATGAATACGGCTAAGAGCCCTATCCCTGTCACACACTGTATTTCTAATGGACAGTATTCCGTCATGCTGACTAATGCCGGAGCAGGGTTTAGCCGTTTTAAAGAGATCAGTCTTTCTCGCTGGCGAGAAGACGTGACACGAGATGGCTGGGGGATGTATTTTTATATTCAAAACTTAAATTCCGGTGATGTGTGGTCCGCGACACACCACCCATGTCGTAATTCCGGTGAGGACTATAAGGTGACCTATGCACCGGATCGAGTTGAGTTTTCGCGTAGGGATGGTAACCTTACAACTCGTACCGAAGTTGTTGTATCCCCTGAAGATCAAGCGGAGATGCGTCGCATTTCTTTGACAAATCATAGTAAATATGACAGAACGGTTGAGGTTACCAGCTATTTTGAAGTGGTTTTGGCTAGGCCCAGTGAAGATGAAGCCCATCCGGCGTTTGGCAATCTCTTTATTCAAACCGAATTTGCGCATGAGTCTTTATTGGCATCCCGCAGACCACGCAGTGAGAATCAAAAGCAGTTATGGCTCATGCATACGGTTGCGACGGAGGGAGAAAAGGTGGGTTCCTTGCAATATGAGACAGATCGTGCGCGTTTTCTGGGTCGGGGGAGAAGTCTTGCTAAGCCCCAAGCGTTAGATGCGAATCACCCCTTGTCCAACACTGTTGGAGCAGTGTTGGATCCTATGATGAGTCTGCGTCAGCGGGTTAAGATAGGTCCTGGGCAAACTGTTCGGGTCTCCTTCTCTGTCGGTTACGCGGATAATCGGGAAGAAATCCTCCGGATTGCCGAAAAATACCGGGATCCACTCTCTGTTAACAGGGCCTTTGAGTTGGCTTGGACACATAGCAAAATGGAACTTCGCCATCTGAATTTGACTGCGGCGCAGGCCAATGAGGGATTAAGTCTCGGCGGTCATTTGCTTTATCTTAGCCCTTGCCGTCGAGATGTAGCAGAGTATATTAAAAATAATCGTAAAGGGCAGACATCCCTATGGCCCTACGCTATTTCGGGAGATCTCCCGATCGTTCTTGTTCGTGTGAAGGATCCTGAAACTATGGATTTGGTGCGACGACTCTTGACGATCCATGAATACTGGAGGCTGAAAGGACTGTACGCTGATTTGGTCATTTTCAATGAAGATGACAGCGGCTATGTTCAAGCCTTCCAGGAAAACTTGCGTGATTTGATTTCAATGGGGCATGCCCGAGATCTTTTAAACCAGTCGGGTGGCGTCTTTCTTCTGCAAAAAGATCATGTTCACCCGGATGATGTCATTCTTCTTTGTGCTGTGGCTCGGATGATTTTTAGTGGAGATGGAGGATCGTGTTCCGTCCAATTCCGTAAAAAAGGGAAGATTATCTATGCGGATGGTGAGCGTAACGGGACAGATATCCAAGACCAACCGCTTCAAATTGTTCCAAAGAAAAAAGGTGAGTTTCAGGAAGAAGTACTAGGACGGACAACGGGTCAACTGCAGTTTGCTAATGGGTACGGCGGGTTTAGCGAAAATGGAAAAGAGTATGTAATCGAGTTGCAAGAAGGGATGAATACTCCCCTTCCTTGGATTAATGTCATTGCCAATCCTAAGTTTGGTTTTCAAGTATCGGAAGCGGGCGCTGGCTATACATGGTCTCTCAACAGTAGGGAGTACAAACTCACCCCATGGTCCAATGATCCAATTCTTGATTCTTCGGGGGAAGCCTTATACCTGCGTAATGAAGAAACCGGGGAGGCTTGGTCTGTTACTGCTAATCCTAAACGTGAAAAGGGTATCTATACGATCCGGCATGGCCAAGGATATTCAATTTTTGAGCATCAAAGTCATGGGTTGAAGCAAACTATGCGTCTCTTTGTCCCGGTGAATGAGCCGGTAAAAATTATTGAATTAATGATTTCAAACTTAACGGATCAAACCATTAATTTAAGTGCGGTCTATTATCTTGAATGGGTAATGGGCGTGGCACGCGAACAGACTGCTCCCTATCTCGTGACAGAATATGAGGTTGAACGCAATACCTTTTTTATTCGAAACACGTACCAAGAAGAGTTTGCAGAGCGGACAGGGTTTTTAACGGCGCTCGGAGCCGAAGTAACGAGTTATACCGGTGATCGCTCTGAATTTATTGGACGTAATGGGACTTTAGAAGATCCTGCGGGGTTAAAGCTGGACCGCTTCTCAGAAACAGTTGGAGCAGGTCTTGATCCTTGTTCAGCTCTACAACTCATAGTTGCTGTGCCTCCCGGGGAGACCAAGACCATCACGTTCTTACTGGGTGAAACAAAAACCAGACCAGAGGCGCAGAGAATTATAGCCGCTTATGGACAGCCTGAAAAGATTAGAGAATCATTTCAGGAAGTAACGCAGTATTGGGATGAGTTGCTGGGAAACATTCAGGTTCATACGCCTGACCCGTCTATGAACTTACTGCTAAACCGTTGGCTGCTCTATCAGACTGTTGTCTGCCGTATCTGGGCTCGTTCAGCCTTCTATCAGTCAGGGGGAGCCTATGGCTTTAGAGATCAACTCCAGGATGTGATGGCCCTTGTCTATACCACTCCTGAGGCTACCCGTGAACAAATAATTCTCCATTGTGGTCATCAGTTCTTAGAAGGTGATGTGCAGCATTGGTGGCATGCAGGAAAAGGAAAAGGGATTCGAACGAAATTCTCAGATGATTTGTTATGGTTACCTTTCGTAACAGTCCATTATATTGAACGTACAGGGGACGTTGGGGTCTTAGATGAATCGAACACGTTCCTCGAAGATCAGCCCCTCAAAGAGGACGAAGATGAACGGTATTCAATTCCGAGAATTTCTTCTGAGCAAGGAACTGTGTATGAGCATTGTGTCCGTGCGCTTGAAAGAGGGCTGCGTTTTGGTGAACATGGGTTACCTCTGATTGGCTCAGGAGACTGGAATGACGGCTTCAGTCGAATTGGTCCTAAGGGAAAAGGGGAAAGTGTCTGGTTGGGGTGGTTTCTGTATCTAACCTTGACTCGTTTTGCTCTTCTTTGTGATCAACGCCAGGATCTTGAGAGAGGAGCTCGGTATCGCCGGATCGCTGAAGAACTACAACAAAATATAGAACTGCATGGTTGGGATGGCGGTTGGTATCGGCGTGCTTATTTCGATGATGGGACACCCTTAGGATCTACTCAAAATGCTGAATGTCAAATCGATGCTATCGCTCAGTCTTGGTCAGTTCTTTCCGGTGCGGCAAGACCCTCTCGTGCCAACGATGCCATGTTGGCCTTAGAACATTATTTATGGCGTAAAGAAGACGGTCTTCTCCTTTTATTGACCCCACCCTTTGACAAGTTCCTGCCTGATCCCGGTTATATTCGAGGATACGTACCTGGGGTCCGTGAAAATGGCGGACAATATACTCACGCCGCAACTTGGGCAATTTTGGCTTATGCCAGTTTAGGGGAAGGGGACAAGGCTGCAGAGCTGTTTCAGATGTTGAGCCCCATCCATCATGCCCGTACGGAACATGAAGTGAACCGCTACAAAGTTGAACCCTATGTCATGGCGGCGGATGTTTATGCTACGCCTTCACATGTAGGCCGAGGAGGATGGACGTGGTATACTGGAGCATCCGGGTGGATGTACCAGGCGGGACTTGAGGGTATTTTAGGTTTTAAACGTCAAGGGGATCAATTAGTCTTAAAGCCTTGCATTCCAAGCCGGTGGGCGGGCTATCGCTTAACTTATCAGTACCAAACGACTCGATATGAGATTATTGTCGAGAATCCAAATGGTAGAATGACCGGGTGCGAACAGATCACTTTGGATGAAGAAGTGTTGTTGGAACCAGTCATTTTATTAAAGGATGATGGGCATGACCATACGGTTCGGCTAACAATGTAAGTGTAAACGATACTTGCTTTTCTAGAGGAGAGGAGGAGTAGAATGGATTTTTATCGCGCATTATCAGAATACTATGATGAGATCTTTCCGTTAAAGGAAGCACAAAAAACCTTCTTGCATGGTTATCTCAAGCGGGAATCTCTGGCCTCAGTCTTGGATATTGGGTGTGGTACAGGAACGATCGCTTTGGAATTAAGTCGAACAGGTACCAGACTGCACGGCGTAGATTTAAGTGAAGAGATGATTGAGATCTCCCGAAAGAAAAGTCAACAAAGTGGAAGCACCGCCTCATTTTCCAGAGCGGATATGCGAGACCTCCGAGATCTAGAAGAACGGTTCGAGGGGATCATTTGCTTAGGAAATACTTTAGCCCATGTGTCCGGGGAAAGTGAGCTAAAACAGGTTTTGGCCCAATTTGGGGAAAAGGGAACGCACCTCTTACTGCAAACTGTAAACTACGATCGGATTCTTGCTAAGCAAGTTAAAGAACTGCCTATTATTAAAACCGCTCACTTAATATTTTACCGATTTTACACGCAACGGGCGGATGGAAAACTAGATTTTGCCATGAAAATTGAATTTCCGGATACAAGACAGGTTGTCTCGGGAGTAAATCTTTTGTACCCTATCAAATGCGATCCTCTAAAAACAGCCTTGCTCGAGACTGGATGGGAAGTTTCTGGATTATGGGGAAGCTATGATCAAGAACCGTGGACTGAGGATTCCCCAGCGACTGTCTTAGAGGCGAAGCGCGTACATGGGTGAATCAAGGTTCTATCCTGAAACTTACTTATGCAGAAAAGGAAGCCAGTACCTCTTATCTACGGTAAGGGTACTGGCTTCTTACCCTATTCAGCTGCAAAAAGGAAATTTAAGTTTCAGATTTGGTATATCCTGTTCGATTAAGCGAGATCAATGCTGCTAAAATGGAGACCCCCATTGCGGCCAGCATAACAGTATGATAAGCACCTACAAAAGCGTAGAGTTGTTGAACTAAGGTCGGGGTATTTACGCTTGCCAGAAGTGTGACTTGACGGTTTTCAAATAAGGAAACAGAGAAGGCAATCCCAATCACCATACCGACATTGCGGACGAGTGCGTTAATCCCACCGGCTACGCCTAATTTTGCAGGGGGGACGGAACTCATGACGCTGCTGTTATTGGGAGATTGGAAAAGGCCGGTCCCTATTCCCATCAGAGAAAGGCCGGGAATAATCTGCCAGTACAAGGATGTAGTGGTCAAGGTTGAAAGATATAATAGACCCAAAGCGGTTACGAACAAGCCACTAGTGGTTAGAACAATTGGCCCGATACGGTCAGAGGCCTGGCCGCTAAGCGGAGATGCAATTGCCATCGTCAGAGGAAAAGCGGTCATTAATAATCCGATTTGGGTCGGATTATAATTCAGTACATGTTGGAGATAGAAGGGCATGAGCATAGTGTTGGCAAACATAGCAACATATGAAAGAAAGCCTGTGATGTTTCCAATGAAAAATGGGCGGATTTTAAAGAGAGCGAGATTAATCATGGGGTTATGTACCCGTAACTCTGTGTAAAAAAAGAGTACTAAAAGGAGAGTGCCTAGTAATAGACCCGAAAGAATTGGAGAGGAACTCCAACCCCAATCCTGACCGTTATTGACGGCAAATAAGAGACTGGTCATGCCAAATGTAAATAATAGAGCGCCCGCAAAATCAAAGGTTTCATTATTATCCTGGGGTTTATCAAGGGGAAGAATGATTTGCGCGCTCAGATAGCCAAGAATTCCTATAGGCAAGTTGATATAAAATATAGAGCGCCAGTTTAAGAGCCCGACTAAAATTCCACCGAGAGCCGGGCCTGTTAGGCTCCCTAAGGCAACGACAGTGCCTGTTAACCCTAGCGCCCGTCCCCGTTCTTTAGAGGGGAAGTTAGCAGTTACGATCGCAGCACTGTTGGCCATCAACATGGAAGCACCAACTGCTTGAAGGATACGCATACCAATCAAAAACCAAATATTGGGAGCCAAGCCACAAAGGGCAGAACCAAGTGTAAAGATTAAAAATCCCCAAGAAAAGACGCGTTTGCGCCCAAAAAGATCAGCGATACGCCCAAAAACGGGGAGTAAACTGGAGATTGTCAATAAATAAGCGGTCACAACCCATTGGATGATTGAAAGATCTGTATGTAATTTTCCGGAAATGGTGGGAAGGGCAACATTAACAATACTGCTATCTAAAGTTGACATGAATGTGCCAATTGAAGTGGTTGCTAAAATATACCAGCGATATCGGGGCGAAGCTTTAACTAGTGTTGAAACATGGTTGACAATTTGATTCATAGTTTTACACCCTCTTCCGTGATCTGGTGAATCACCTTTTGTAGCCGGTATAATTGGCTTATATAGGCAGCCATATTTTTTCAAAGAAATGTGAATGTAAAAATATTCGAGAGGGCTTTTTGAATTTCAATATATCATAACGCTGATAGTTTGAACACAGAGTAATACAAAGTGAATTGAGCAGAAAATAAAAATTTATGAGAACTGGCATTCATCGAGAAACTAGGCCCCGGAGAATGTTATTTCTGCGGTTTGATCATACTAACTAGAAGAAGGAGGGATATCAATTTATGTGTAATATTAATGATAAGGAACCATTAAAGACAAGGCCTATTGAGCAGCATACAACGGCAGCTTGGGCAAATATCGAGAAATTGAAAGAAGTATCAAAGGTGGCAATCCCCAGTGAAATTGAAGTGGGAAATGCTAAAGAATGGGTCGACTCCAATCAGAAATAGCGAACTGATACTCACATGGTGTGAAAAGAATATAACGAGCGGGTCGCTAGTGCGCCCGCTCGTTATATTTCTTTCTCTGTAGTTAACTTAGTACTGCATTTCAGTCAGGCGTTTATAGGTTTGATAGCGTTCTTGGGCATGATATTCAGCTACCTTAAACAGTTCGTCAGCAATATCAGGGAAGGTGGAAATTAACTGAGAGTAACGGGCTTCACCAAGGATAAAGTCTTTGAATGATCCGGAGGGTTCTTTAGAATCTAAAATAAAAGGATTCTTTCCTTCTTCTTTGAGCAGGGGATTATGACGGTAAAGATGCCAATAACCAACATCAACTGCTTTTTTCTCTTCGGCAAGCGAGGTTCCCATTCCAGTCTTAATCCCATGGTTGATACAAGGGGAATAGGCGATGACCAGAGAGGGCCCTTTATAATTTTCAGCTTCGGTAAGGGCTTTGAGCGTTTGATTCATATTAGCCCCCAGAGCAATCTGAGCAACATAGATGTAACCATAGCTCATCGCCATCATACCGAGATCTTTTTTGCGAATTTTTTTGCCAGAAGCAGCAAACTTGGCAACAGCCGCTGTAGGGGTAGATTTCGAGGACTGACCACCCGTATTGGAATAGACTTCTGTGTCAAGTACGAGGATGTTGATGTCATCTCCGGATGCCAAAACATGGTCTAATCCGCCGTAGCCAATATCATAGGCCCAGCCATCGCCGCCGATCATCCATTGTGACCGCTTAATCAGGAAATCTTTTTTAGTCAAGATCGCTTGGGCGAGCGCCTTGTCAGACTCTGGAACAGTCTTTAAAGCGGCCAGAATCTTTTCGGTTGCAGTTTTTGAAGCCTCGCCATCATCCTTGCCAACAAGCCATTCTTGAAAAGCTTGTTTTAGGTTTTCAGGGATGGAGGTTTCTAAAGCTTGCTTAATTATAGTCGTTAAATTGTCACGAATTTGCTTGGCGCCTAGGTACATCCCATAGCCGTATTCGGCGTTATCTTCAAACAGCGAATTTGCCCAGGCTGGTCCTTTTCCCTCTGAATTTGTGGTATAAGGAACAGACGGAGCACTGGCGCCGTAAATTGAAGAACAACCGGTAGCATTGGCAATCATCATACGATCTCCATACAGTTGAGTAATGAGTTTAATGTACGCTGTTTCTCCACACCCTGGGCAGGCTCCACTGAATTCAAAGAGTGGACGTAAAAACTGGCTGCCTTTCACACTTTTAGGATCCATAAGGCCTTTCTTCTCTGTCACAGTGCAGGCAAAGTACCAATTGTCCGTTTGGGCAGTGATTTGAGGTTCGGCCTGTCCCATGATGATAGCCTTGCCGGGTGCCGGGCAAACATCAGCACAGTTACCACATCCCGTACAATCTAACGGATCGACTTGGATTCGATAGTGAAGGCCTTCTAAACCTTTGCCGAGAGGTTTTTTTGTTTGGAAAGTTTCTGGGGCTTTGGCCTGCTCCTCGTCATTTAGCAGGAAGGCCCGTATAGTGGCATGCGGACAGACTAAGGAACACTGGTTGCATTGGATACATTTGTCAATTTGCCACTCCGGGACCATGACTGCAATCCTGCGTTTTTCATAGGCCGTTGTACCCACGGGGAAAGTGCCATCCTCTATTCCTACGAAAGTACTGACGGGAAGAGCGTCTCCTTCGTTGCGGGCCATGGGACGTTGAATGTTCTTGATAAAATCGGGTTCGTCAACAGTCGGTTTAGTCTCTGACTCGGCATTAGCCCAGGACTCGGGAATAGCCACCTTGTGTAAAGATTCTATCCCGCGATCAACTGCGGCATCATTCATATCAACGATTTTCTGGCCTTTTTTACCGTAAGTTTTCGCGATGGATTCTTTTAAGTAGGTTACAGCATCACTAACAGGAATAACATTGGCGAGCTTAAAAAAGGCAGCTTGCATAATCATATTGATCCTTCCGCCTAGACCAATCTCGGAGGCGATGTTCACAGCATCAATAATATAAAGATTGATCTTGTTGTTGGCGATATAACGTCGCATTGTGGCTGGGAGTTCCCTGTCTAATTCTTCGGGTTTCCAGGGGCAATTCAAAACGAATGTTCCGTTAGGCTTAAGCCCAGCTAATAAATCATAGTTATAAATAAACGATTTGTTATGGCAGGCAATGTAATCAGCATGAGACACTAGGTAGGTGGATTTTATTGGCTTCTGGCCAAAACGTAGGTGGGAAATGGTTGTGCCGCCGGATTTTTTACTGTCATAGGAAAAATAACCTTGGGCATAAAGGGGAGTCTTATCGCCGATGATTTTAATCGCAGATTTGTTAGCCCCGACTGTTCCGTCAGAACCCAAGCCATAAAACTTACAACTGATGGTTCCTGTGGGCGTAGTTTCAACCGGTTCTGCTTCTGGAAGAGAGGTGTGTGTGACATCATCCGCGATGCCGATGGTAAAGCCATCTTTAGGCTGCGCCTGTTTAAGATTTTCATAAACGGCAATAATTTGGGCAGGACGGGTATCCTTAGAACCAAGACCGTAACGACCTCCGACGATGAGTGGTTTACTTTCGTTCTTGTAAAATAGATCAACGACATCGAGGCATAAGGGTTCAGCAAGTGATCCGGGTTCTTTGGTGCGATCAAGAACTGCAATTTTCTTGACAGTTTTGGGGAGAACGTTCATAAAGTATTTCTCAGAAAACGGTCGGTAAAGGTGAACTTCAATAACCCCAACTTTTTCTCCTTTGGCTAGGAGATGGTCAATCGTTTCCTCAATCGTCTCACAGACAGAGCCCATGGCGACGATTACAGATTCCGCATCCGGAGAACCGTAATAAACAAAGGGATGATACTCTCTACCGGTAATTTGTTTAATTTCTTGCATATAGTTCTCAACAATATCCGGAACTGCGTCATAAAAAGGGTTAGCGACTTCTCTGCCCTGAAAATAAATGTCCGGATTTTGAGCGGTCCCGCGAGCGACAGGGTGTTCTGGAGTTAAAGCGTGATCGCGAAAGTTCTGGAGAGCTTGCCAATCAACAATCTTAGAGATGTCTTGTGCGTCGATCGTGGCGATCTTTTGAATTTCGTGTGAAGTTCTAAAACCGTCGAAAAAATGTAGAAAGGGAACTCGGGATTTAATGGCACAAAGATGGGCAGTATAGGCTAAATCGTGAGCTTCTTGAACACTAGCAGAAGCAAGCAGGGCAAAGCCCGTTTGTCGACAGGCCATAACATCTTGGTGATCGCCAAAGATGGACAAGGCATGCGCCGCAATCGCTCGAGCAGTTACATGAAACACTGCAGGCAACAATTCTCCAGCAATTTTATACATATTGGGAATCATTAACAGTAGACCTTGCGAAGCTGTGTAAGTCGTCGTGAGCGCTCCCGCAGCTAGTGAACCGTGCAATGCTCCGGCTGCACCTGCTTCGGACTGCATCTCGGCAACTTTAACGGGTTGACCAAATAAATTCTGCATTCCATGGGCTGACCATTCGTCGACGCCTTCAGCCATCGGAGTAGAGGGGGTAATCGGGAAGATAGCGGCTACTTCGGTCAAGGCATAGGATGCTAATGCGGCGGCTTGATTGCCATCCATGGTTTTCATTACTTTAGACATGAGAACAGCCCTCCTATATTTTTGGTTTGTGTTTTACTGGACTTTAACCTATTATTTTGATAATGGAAGATTATCATTCATCACTTAGTTTAATTAAAAAAGCAAAGGATAGGGATTGCCTTTGGTTAAGGGGGGACAAGCATTGGGTAAAAAAAATTTTTACGTAGTCAAAGAAGGGTCTAAGGTAGGAATTTTCACTAACTGGACAGAATGTCAAGCGTCAGTTAAGGGTTATAAGGGAGCTGTCTTTAAAGGGTTCGAAACCAAAGTTGAAGCCCTTGAGTGGCAAAATGGAGGGCCAAGCGTTTCTCCCAATCTTAAGCTAAAGGACATAGCCGAGGGCCTGCCTGATTCCATAGTTCCTGTTGATTTCGAAGTCTATACGGATGGAAGCTATGTTAATGGAAGGTATTCCTATGGCTATGCCTTCATTAAGGATGGCGAGGTTGTTTTGGAGGGTAACGGGGTGGGTGATGACCTTGAGGCCGCAAGCATGAGAAATGTTGCCGGGGAAATTGCGGCGGTACAACATGCTGTAGCAAAAGCCAAAACGTTGGATGTGCGCATCCGCATCTATCACGACTATTCCGGAATTTCTCATTGGGTTACCGGGGATTGGCAAGCAAAAAATAAGTTTACCCAAGCCTATGTAACCTTTATGCGAGCACATCAGGGACTGTACGAATTTAAAAAAGTCGCTGGTCACAGCGGAGATCGGTTTAACGATTACGTAGATCGGCTTGCTAAAGAAGCTCTGGGACTAAGTACCAAGTGATTAAATGAAGAGTTGCATATCAGAGGCCAGGGCATCGGCTAGGTACTGCTTAGCAGTAATGATTTCAACTTCTGACAGCAGTTCGTCTTCTTTAAAGCCCATGACATCGACTGATAATTTACAAGCGTAAAATTTTACCCCTTTTTTTCTCGCGCCATTGAGAAAATCTGTCAGAGAAGGGGTTTTGTCATCTTCCATCATACCAAGCAGCATTTGCTTTCCCAGACCAGCCATGTTCATTCGGGAGAGAGGCAACTCTTCTGGTCCTTTAGGAGTGACCATCCCGAACATTTTTTCGTAAGTAGTTTTATCGTCTGAGGTCGTTTTCTCGGGGTCGCGAATTAGAAAAAGTCCCCAAAATGCAAAAAACATGGTCACATCAACCTCTAGCTCTTTAGCAGTGTTAGCAAGTAACAGTGCCGCTAACGCTTTATCATATTCACCGCTAAACATGAGGAGGTTCATTTTCTTGTTCATAGTTGCGCACCCCTTTATGCTGATTATCCAAATCTATTATAAGTAGAAATAGAAATTATATAACATTTCTCAGATGTAAGTTGTTGGGTGCTTAATGATTCTTTCTAGCCATTGGGTTAAAACATCTATTTCAGCAAAATCGTTGTATAATCCAAAGCTGATTCGAACTATGCCTGGGCGGGGAGCGTCCATATTTCTCTTGTAGAACTCCATTTGTTTCGGAGAAATAGCTAAAAGCTTTTGGATGTAGGGTTGGGTACAAAAACAACCGGTACGAACCGCGATACCCGCCTGATTTGAGAGAATAGTTGCTACTCGCTCATGCGCAATTCCTTTGATATTAAAAGGGATCACTCCAATGCGGGGTTCCCCCAAGGCGGTTTGAGAGTAAAGTGTGAGGCCGGGCATTGATTTAAGTTTTGAGTTGGCATAGTTTGTTAGCTGATTTTCATAGTAATCAATATTTTCCATACCGAGAGCGGTTAGGGTTTTAATCGCTGCAACGAGAGCTACAACGCCCATGACGTTGGGGGAGCCAGCCTCTTCGTTGTGTGGAGGTTTCTCCCACACGACCCAATCATGGGTTACGGTTTCTGCTGTGCCTCCGCCCACGATTTCTGAAGTACCTTGTTTGAACGTCTCCTTCGGTCCGATGAGTACCCCAGTGCCAAAAGGGGCGTACATTTTATGGGCAGAAAAAGCAAGATAGTCGATATGCTGAAGCGGATTTTTGGGTTTCATGTTCACAGCATTGTGTGGGACCAACTGAGCGCCGTCGACCAGTATTTTTGCCCGATAGCGGTGGGCAAGTTCAGCTATATTATGTATTGGGTTGACATAACCTGTAACATTGGAGGCCCCGGTAACGGTTACGAGTTTGACATTGCCTTTATGTTTGATCAATTTACTCTCCAGATCTTCAAGGCTTAATTTTCCTGAGGTATCAGTTTGAACATATTCAACTTGAAATTTGTGTCGCCATGGGAGATCATTAGAATGGTGCTCCATACAGGTTGAGAGGATCACGCTTTTCTTCTTTCCTTCCCAAAGGCGATAGGACAATTTGTTAATGGCTTCCGTCGTATTTTTAACGAAAATGACGGTATCTTGGAGAGGATCGGCATTGACAAATTTTAAGACGATCAACCGGGCATCTTCAAAGAGCTGGGAAGAAAGCTGTGACTTATAACCTGTGCCACGATGGATGGAAGAATACATGCTTGAGAATTTTACTATTTCCTCCATTACTGAAACAAAAGGAGGAGTTGAAGCTGCATTATCGAAGTTGATGGCTGTCGTAAGTTTACCGTTGCTGAGAGGAATCTTAGTGTCAGCTCCAACCACCAGTTGTCTGTAGCTAGACCGCGCTAACTTATAATTCATACAGTCACCTCTATCCATAGATATTCAAGGCATTATTTCTCTTCTCATGATATTTAAATACCTTAGGAAAGGTGACAGAAGTTTTTATACTAGCCAGACCCCATATCACTAAGCTGCTCTACAGGTGTGAAAATGGGCACCTAGGTTCTTGAGTTGCATGATATTCGTGCTCCTGAACCATACTAAACATAGGGCACCAAAAGTAGAGATACATGGAGGTAAGTATGAAAAAGTCTGGAGAGATCCAAAAACACACCAAAGGGTTCGCTAGTGCCAAGTATGATTCTAGAAGTGCGGAGTTTAAACAAGCACAGAAAAAGGCTAAAGAGGCTCCTGAAAATGAGAGCTAAGACTTAATTAAGGGTAAGAGAAAGCCTCAAGCCCTAGGGCTTGAGGCAAATAGTCAATAAAATAGCTTCTTATAGCTTCTTATAGCTTCGAAATTCTAATTATTTTTAACAATTGAGATTTAAAGGTAAGTATTTAGAGCGGAGGATTGTATAAATGGAAGACGTTACTGAAAGATTTTTGAGGTATGTCAAGTATGATACTCAGTCCAATGAGGAGGATACTGTCCCCATAACGCCAGGTCAGATTGTGTTAGCCAAACTACTCGTCGAAGAATTAAAAAAATTGGAGCTGGAAGAGATCTCCTTAGATGAAAATGGCTATGTAATAGCTAATTTACCGGCAAATACAGATTCGGCTATGCCAGCGCTTGGGTTTTTAGCTCATCTGGATACGAGCCCTGATCTGAGCGGCAAGGGAGTTAATCCTCAAATTGTTGAAAATTATGACGGCGGAGACATTATCCTTAATCAAGAAAAGAAGATCATATTATCCCCGCAGGATTTTCCGGAGCTTCTAAACTATCGTGGCAAGAGGCTGATCACTACGGATGGAACGACATTGCTTGGGGCAGATGATAAGGCGGGGATTGCTGAAATTTTGACAGCAATAGACTATCTGAAAAACCATCGCGAGATTCAGCATGGTAAGATTTGTATTGCTTTTACACCGAATGAAGAAGTGGGAAGAGGAACAGATCACTTTAATATAGAAAGATTTGGAGCGAATTTTGCGTATACTATCGATGGGGGGCCGATTGGAGAACTGGAATATGAGAATTTTAATGCAGCAGGAGCTAAAGTTAGTGTGCAAGGGAGAAATATCCATCCCGGTTCAGCCAAAGGGAAGATGATCAATGCGATCTTGCTTGCTCAAGAATACATCAACCAGTTACCGAAGGGCGAAACACCGGCCGAGACGGAGGGATATGAAGGATTTTATCACCTTACCAATTTTCAAGGTGAAGTTGAAGAGACCGTGCTTAGTTATATCATCAGGGATTTCGACTTAGCTTCCTTTGAAAAAAGGAAAGAACTGATGCGGCAGATTGCGGGCAAACTCAATGAGAAATTCGGGAAGGATACATTTGTTGTCGAGATCAAGGATCAATATTTCAATATGAAAGAGAAGATTGAGCCGGTTAAACGCATTGTTGACATTGCCTCACAGGCGATGGTGGCGGTAGGAGTTGCTCCGGACATTCGTCCGATCCGAGGTGGCACTGATGGTGCAAGACTATCTTATATGGGATTACCTACGCCAAATATTTTTACTGGAGGTCATAATTTCCATGGTAAATATGAGTTTATCCCGACGTTTGCGATGGAAAAAGCAGTGGAAGTTATTCTGAAAATTATTGAGTTGTACGCAGAAATGTAACCAAGGGGCCCAATTATTTTAGAAGTATGTTGACGGGGTGAACGAATAGACAAAAACTGTTGAGATTTTGAATGAACTATAGTATACTGTTTAAGTACATAAATCAAATTTTTTGATTTGTCTTTGAAATAAGAGCAATTTAACTGGCGGGATGACAAGTAGGAATCCCGATGGCTGTTGCTTGTTTTTGTTTGGGAAACACTTGGAGAGGAGTTAACTATGAGCGACAATATTACCGCACATCGTGAAAGTGAAACAATGGAGATCTCTAGGTTAATTATTGAGAGATACTTAGAAAGAAAGTTAAAAGATACTGAAATAGTGCATCATCTAAACGAGGTTAATGATGACGACAGAACTGCAAATCTTGCAGTATTTATTGATACCGCTCATCATGCTAAGTTCCACAAAGCCAAGAGAAAATCTCAGTACATTCCTGAAATAGGACGCACTAGAAAAGCGATAGAAGCGAAAATTCTGGAAAAGTACGGCATAGTGTTCTATGGACCGTTATATACCAGCGATAGAGAAAGAATGCTTAAAAAAATGGCAGAACGTACAAAAAGAGAACTTGGTTTACTTAGCTAAGCTTAAGAGTACAGCGGTTAACATACTTTTCTTTTCATCTTCACGGCGGCTCAGAGTGAGCCGCTTTTTTTATACTAGTCACTAAAATAAGTATAAACTTTAAGGTCCTTTAAGGGAATCCAAGGAATTACGGTGGAGGCATTCGCGAATTGCCCTACGGTTGAAAGAAAGGTAGGTTACTAATAATGGAAAAAACGATAGGCGCTGAGGTGAACGTGGCTCTGGCAGATTATGATGAGTCTTTGAAAAACCATGTGGTCGAGCTACTGAAGGAAACATTACGAGAGCAATCTGTATACATACTCGAAAATACCTGGGAAGTAGTAGAAAATAAACGCACTCTTTATAAAAATAAGGATGGAGGACTGGAAAGACAAGACAAGGAGATCCCGGGGAGAGAACCATTTGAAGTCATGACAATCGGTATAACAGTAAAAGCGGTGGAAACCCTCTAAAAGGGTCAATGCTTTTGGTAGGTTAAAAACTAGACTGTTGGCTAAGAATAGTCTAGTAGGGAATTGTTTGAATTCAATGAGGGAGGTATCCTGGATATGGATCAACTTGAAGAGATTATGCAAAAAAGTATCGAACTCGGGAAGTCAATTGCCATTACAACCATTTACCAAGAATTTAAGAAGGCTGAGTATGAGCTGCTGCATAATCCAAAAGCCCGGCAGTTAGTAGAAGATCTGCAAAAAATGAAGCAGGAACAGCGGGGCAAGCAAATGACCGGGATTGAATTGACGAAAGAAGAACAGGAGACCATGAGAGCCATGGAAAATAAATGTTTAATGGATAAACAAGTACAAGTATCTAACGATGCTAATACAAAGTTCCAAGAGTTTATGGAGAAGATATCTGCAAAAATTAAAGAGGGGATTAAGAGCATCGACAAGATATAAATTAAGAAATGTACGTCTAAAACGTCTATTTATAAAACATCTGTTCGACTGATCTGTAAAAGGATTGCAAACTTGCCATTTGGACTTACACCACTTATGATAGTACAGGGGGAGGTGTGTCCCCTTTCCTATAACCGTCTGATTTAAGAGAGGTTGAATCTAAATGGCAAAAATTGAGCTGATCGCAACCGCTGCGTTTGGTTTAGAATCTATTGTGGCTCGCGAACTAAAAAAACTTGGGTATGATGATTTGATTGTCGAAAATGGGAGAGTTTCATTTACGACTGATGAACTGGGGATTTGTCGAGCAAACCTTTGGTTGCGTAGTTCTGATCGTGTCCTACTTAAAATGGGCTCCTTTAAAGCTCGAACCTTCGAAGAACTTTTTCAGCAAACAAAAGATCTGCCTTGGGAGGAGTGGCTCCCGGAAGATGCTAACTTCCCCGTTCAAGGGAAATCCATAAAATCTCAACTTTTCAGTGTTTCCGATTGCCAAGCCATCGTTAAAAAGGCGATTGTGGAACGTCTCAAAGAAACCTATGGTAGGAGCTGGTTCGAGGAAACGGGACCCCGGTATCAGATCGAAGTCGCTCTCTTAAATGATACTGTCACTCTAACCATCGACACGTCCGGGTTGGGTCTGCACAAGCGCGGATACAGACAACTTGCGGGACAGGCACCGCTTAAAGAAACTTTGGCAGCGGCAATGATTCAGTTAAGTTTCTGGAATAAAGATCGTGCGTTAATTGATCCATTTTGCGGGACGGGTACAATCCCCATCGAAGCCGCATTTATCGCCCAAAACCGAGCACCTGGGCTCAAACGAAGTTTCGCAGCAGAAAAATGGCCCAATATTCCCAAAGCACTCTGGCAAGAGGCATGGCAGGAGGCGCTGGATCTTTGGGATCGCAAAGCATCCTTGCACATCTACGGTTCGGATATCGACCCAAATGCTTTGAACTTGGCCCGCACGCACGCCCTTGAGGCTGGGGTTGAAGATGTAATCCACTTTCAGCGCTTACCGGTGGCAGAAGTGCGGTCTAGGTTTAAATATGGGCATATGCTTGCTAACCCACCCTATGGAGAACGACTTGGGGATGTTAAAGCGGTTGAAGGACTCTATCTTGAACTAGGGGAAACATTTAAGCGTTTGGAAAACTGGTCGCTGCATATGCTTACCACGCATCAGTTTCCAGAACGCTTAATAGGACGCCGTTGGGATAAAAGTCGAAAGCTCTATACCGGACGGCTTGAATGCCATTATTTCCAGTTCTTCGGCCCGCGTCCACCCAGGGAACCTTACAAAATCGACGCCAATATGGCAACTAATTCAGGTATGCCTTCAACGACGAACTAATTGAAAAGAAGTCGAAGAAAAAGTCTAATGTGAATATCGCATTAGACTTTCTTTAAGATCTTAAACATTTAACTCCATCAGTCAGCATTTTTACATGAACGATGCGTTATTTTTGAATTTGTAACTTATTAGCCTGATAATTCATAGACTAAATTAGGAGACCAACCATATATTGGGATTAATAAACAATTATCAAGACAGTGGTTATCCTAACTTAAAGGAGCATTTCTGTAAGAGCATTCTTCGGAGATGCTCTTTTAAGTTTGTGAAATTACCTACATTTTAATTAACAAGATAATTGACAGAATTCACAAAATTCACAATCAAATTATACGATGGCTTAATAGGAAAGGGAAATTTTACAAGCCTTTGCAAGTCCCTTAGACTGTATAGTGACAATAATAACAATAGAAGGAGGTTTACTATTTTGATTTTAAGTATTATTGCTTACCTTTCCATACTCCTTTTTGTAGGAATATCCGCTTATAAGGCTTGTCAATTTGCAAAAATGCCCTTGCATGGACGAATGGAGCTCTATCCTGTACCCAAGGAAAATGGGTTTGAACATGGGGGTTCTTTTTATGAGGAGATATCTTGGTGGAGCAAACCTCACGAAGTTTCACACGTGAGAGAAATTAAAGAAATGTTAAAGGAAATCTTGTTTATTAAGAAGCTGTTTGATAACCAACGTCCTTTTTGGTGGATTTCTTACGCTCTGCACTTAGGGATTTACTTTATAATGGCCTGGACAATGTTATTGGTTGTGGGAGCAATTTCTGAACTCAATGGGATTGTTGTAGCAGCAAATAGTCCGGGTATCTGGGGTCTACTTGTTTTTTACTTATCGGTTATAACAGGAATTGCTGGGCTCCTTTTGGCTGCTTTAGGTTCTGGGTTGTTGGTTCTACGTCGTATGTTTGACAATACCTTGAGAAAATATACCACTCCTCAAGAGTATTTTAATCTATTACTAATCTTTGCTGCCGCAATAACAGGTATCCTCTACTGGGGCGGCGATTTATCCTTTCATAATGCCCGAGAAGTAACCGCCAATCTCATTACTTTCAATCAATCATTTGCACCTAGTGGCTTACTAATTTTGCATGTGGTTTTAGTTGGGATTATGTTAATTTATATTCCTATCAGTAAGATGAGCCACTATGTTGGAAAATATTTTACGTTCCATACGGTTCTTTGGGATAATAGTCCTAATATTAAGGGAAGCTCGGTTGAACAAAAGGTGAAAAAGGCACTATCTTATCGTCCGACCCATTCTTGGTCTGCCCCTCATATTAAGGCACCCAACGCACCTAAGGAGTAACTTCAAATACTTGAGTGCTAACTTTATGGAAAGAGGAGAGCTTACTTATGATCAATCAAAAAGATTTACTTCCGAAGGATATGGGACGCTCGGATGGGCAAATGATCAAACTCGAACTCAATCAACTAATGCCATTGTTGGCACCGTATGATAAGCCTGGAATGGAACCTCCGTTAACTGATCCAAAACCAGCGTGGAAAGATAAATACTGTACTACTTTAGATGGCTACGTTGGCCTCGATACTTTGATCCGCCCAAATTCTAAAGAGGAAGAAGATGAATTTGTCCGCAAGTTCATCAGTGGCTTGGAAAAGATCTTTTCTGATGCGAATAATGGTGTGCTGGAACCACTCTTATTGTCGTTTGAATATTGCGCCAAATGCGATACTTGTTCAGCTGCTTGTCATATCTACGAAGCGTCAGGGAACAACGAGTTATATCGACCTATTTATCGTTCGGAGGTTCTCCGGAAAATTGCAAAGAAGTATTTCACCACGAGCGGGAAACTGTTAGGGGGCTTTGTTGGGGCTGATATTGATGTGAACTGGGAAACAATTGCTCGGCTAGGGGAATTAGCCTATCGCTGTAATCTTTGTCGACGTTGTGCTCAGACCTGTCCACTTGGCTTGGATAACGGCCTTCTCACCAAAGAAATTCGTAAGATCTTCAGTCAAGAGATGGGCATTGCTCCGATTCCTCTTCATACTAAAGGAACGATGCTTCAGATTAAAACTGGTTCATCGACCGGATTGGTTAAAGCAGCGTTTTTGGATACGCTTGAGTTTTTGGAAGAGGATACAGAGGAGAAATTTGGCATAAAGCTCAAATTTCCGGTAGATAAAAAAGGTGCAGACGTCTTAGTATTGCATAATGCTGGAGAGTTTATGGCTTGGCCGGAAAACCCCGTAGCTTTTGCCATTCTCTTTGATGAGGCCGGTATAAATTGGACTCTCAGCAGTGAGATCATGGGATATGACAGTGTCAACTATGGTATCTGGTATGACGATTTTCAAGCAAAACAAATTGCCCTGATGCAGATGAAAGTAGCTAAGGATTTTGGAGTCAACCGAATTATGGTCGCTGAGTGTGGGCATGCCCATAAAGCCTCAATGATTGTTGGGGATCGCATGGCCTATGGAGACGCCAAAATCCCTGTGGAGAGCTGCCTGCCTCTGCTTTGGGATATGGTCAAGAGTAAACGTTTAAAATTGGATCCCAGTAAAAATAATTTTCCAGTGACACTCCACGATCCCTGTAATGTGGTGCGACAAATGGGAATTGTGGAACCTCAGCGAAATGTTTTGAAAGCTATCTGTCCTCAGTTTAGAGAAATGACTCCCCATGGCGTAGACAACTACTGCTGTGGTGGGGGGAGTGGTTTCGCGATCATGAGTTCCCAAAATTTCCCGCAATTTCGGGATTCAGTGGCCTCTCGAGTGAAATTCAACCAAATTCTGGGGGCTTTTAAGGGAACCATGGAAAACACCTCGCTTCCAAAATATATTTGTGCTCCTTGTTCTAACTGCAAAGGAGCTATGCGGGCTATTTTGGAACACTACGACGCAACCGAAAAATTCAACCTCCAATATGGCGGCTTAGTGGAGCTGATGGTGAATGCTCTGGTGAGTATGAAGAAACCTTTCCTTGAGTTTTTAGAATAAAAATGGGCAAACACTCTTCAATTCTCCGTATAATGGACCCTTTCAGCATGCCTGAAGCGGTCCATTTTTTTATGATCAATAATTTTATTGTAAAAAGTTATAAAAATAATTTGATATTTTACTGCCAACAAACAAGGTCGTGTTATAGCAGATCATATGATGGGGATTTCTGCCCTGTATGCTCCTGTTGAGGGTACATCTGTTCTTCAAGCTTTTGACCTAAATATTGGACGCACTGGTCTGAGTGAAGCGGAAGCGCGAAAACTTGGCTACAATATCGTGACCAGTGTGAGTTGTGGATTGGACTCTACCCATTATTATCCGATGCATGCCAATATTACGACCTAAAATCCCGCATTTTTTTATACCTACAAGGAAAAACACTGTAAATACGCCTTGGGGAATTCTGAACGGGGAACCACAGATTACACAGATTACACAGATTACACAGATTAAGAACGATTAGAAGATGGGAGTCAATGAA
>JARLHW010000223.1 GCA_031292075.1 Desulfosporosinus sp. | reverse complement strand
TGAATCGTATTGCCTTTTGCGGACATGAAGAATGGTTGGTACAATAACCAAGGGGGTGTCCAAAATGAAAGGCAAGCGATTTGATGCAGAGTTTAAAAAGGATATTGCGAAACTTTATCTTAGTGGAGAGCGAAATGGAGCCAGCCTGGCGGAAGAACTAGGCATTCATCCCAATACGGTGTACAAGTGGGCTGAACAGTATAGCGATAATCCAGAGCAGGCATTTCCTGGGTCTGGCAAACTCAAGCCTGATGACGACGAACTACGTAAGGCCCAACGCAAAATTAAGCAATTGGAAAATGAGATAGCCATTTTAAAGCAAGCGGCGGTATACTTCGCAAAGAACAGCAAATAAAGTATCAGTTTATCTATGATCACCGCTTCAAATATGCTGTTCTGGAATTGTGCCGCATTATGAAAGTACCAAGAAGCGGTTATTATGCATGGGTGAAAGCTGGTTGTCCGACGCCTCGTAATAAAGACTCCGTATTGTTGGCGCATATTCGCCAAGTCGAACGAGAAAACGATAATAACTATGGGGTTCAAAAGGTATACGAGGAACTTAATGACAAGGGCGTCTCTGTTGGCCGCAGCCGAGTTCAACGGGTTATGCATGACAACGGAATCAAGGCCCAGATAAAAAGCAAATACAAGCCCCAAACTACCAAGGCCGATCCCAATGAAAAAGCATACGACAACTTGCTCAATCAAAATTTTGCCGATCATCAGTCCAACCGCGTATGGCTCACGGATCTGACCTACATAAGAGTCGGTGGCAAATGGTGCTATCTGGCCGGGGTGTTGGACTTGGCCAGGCGTAAGCTGGTTGGCTGGGCATTAGGCAGCCGTCCGACTGCAAGCCTCGCCTGCAAAGCACTGGCTATGGCGGTTCATAGAGAAAAGCCGAAGCCTGGTTTAATCCATCATTCGGATCGGGGAAGCCAATATACTTCGAAAGAATACAAAAAAATTCTCAAAGAGCATAAAATGCTTGGCAGCATGAGCCGAAAAGGGAACCCGTATGATAATGCCCCGATGGAATCATTTTTTCGTCTTCTCAAGGTCGAACATGTTTATAAGCGATCTTTTTCTACCATCGAGCAAGCGGCTTCCAGTTTGCAGAAATGGTTTGATTACTACAATATTCGCAGGCGTCACAGCGCTTTAGGCGGTATTTCTCCGTTAATGTACGAGATTAGAAGAAACCACCCATTTTATCTGTCCGCATAGCTCAATATGGTTCAAAGCGCCCCCGTGAAATTTATTAACAGTAAAGTTTATGACGTATTAGACCAGGGTGTGTGTCTCATTCTTTTATTGAGACACACACCCTGGTCACTTTTAGGGACATACAAAAAATACGAACTACTTCGTCACAGTTTTGGGTGGTTTCGTCATGCTGCGCATTCGCCGTATGACCTTATGAGCAATTTCTGGGTTGGTATGGCAAAATCTCTGAAAAGCAAGGCCGGACAATATCAATATTTCCAAAGAATCTATAGTGGCAATGTCTTCAAGGTGTTTGTTGTGTTCGGTTAACCCGTTAGCGCCAAAAGGTTGTCCCGGTACTGTGTATTCTTTTTCTGGTTTTATGAAAGTCATGGATTTCAACTTTCCGGACAACAGTATATTATACGTATAGCTGACATCACCTTGATTAGTGAGTATATTTCCCGGATCACAAGGAACGAGGCTGCCACAGCAGTGAAGTAACTTCTTCGCCTCCGCTTCC
>JARLHW010000222.1 GCA_031292075.1 Desulfosporosinus sp. | reverse complement strand
GGTTAAATTTCCTATTTTCAACTTCTCTGTTACTTTCGCTTTCTAAAATATTTTCAATAACGATCGTTTCTCTTAACAAGTTGGAAATAAACGCTTCTAGTACATCAAAATTAGCCTTGTTACGCAGTATATATTTTATAGCCCAGTCAAAGCGCACGAGCTTTTTTATAGCCATAACTTTTCATTCCTTCCCCATAGTTTATTTAATTAGATTTTACCATTGGCAGAGTGATTATTCCACATTGGGTACGACAACTTCTCGACATAATGATGCTACCGATTCTATTTGAGCTCTCCTGTCGATAAACGGATTCCTGCTATTTTCATTGACGCTTACGGAAGTCCTCCCTCTAAGATTGACTCTCTTTGCGCGTTGTTTCAAGGCAGTTTCGCGAATCAACTCTTCACTTTATAACGCATCCTATTACCATATTTCTGTGAAGATAGAAGGCCTTTGCTTTCGAGTTTGAGGACAAAGTTTCTAATTGTAGCATAGGCTGCGTTTTGATAGTCCTTTTCCAGTTGCTTGGTCGAAAATTCGTTGGTTCCGTAAGCAGAGAGCACATAATAAAATAAATCCTTTTCCTTGGCTGTAATCTCTGCTGTTTGAAGCAGGTTATTAAATATCTTGAGCGCATTTGTCGGCTCAGTCCTTTTCTGAAGCTTAGTAAGTACATTATCTATAAAATAGGTTACAAAGGGAGTTACATCTAAAACTTCTGACACCTTAGAATTATTTGAGATTAAAGTAAACGCCTTATAATACAAGCCCTTGCTTTCATTGATATATGCAGAAAAAGGTATGAACAAAGAAGAAGTATAGCCTATTTGTGCCAGATACCAAAGTTGCAGTAACCGGGCCATTCTCCCGTTGCCATCAAAATAGGGATGGAGGTAGGCAAAATAGTAATGAATTATGATGGATTTCATAATTTGATCCAAACCATCGTCTATATGGATATAGTTGATCATATTTACAATATACTCGGGAAGCAGATGATAACTGATCCCCTTATGCTCTATGTTTTGTCCAACCACATAAACTGCGTCGTGCCGATATTTATGCTCAGGCATCAGCCTGTCCGTTTCATCCAAAAAATTGCCGACCGCAAGCATATACAGCTGATATAGATTTTCCTCTGTAATTTTGTTGGCAGGTTCTGCAATGAAGTCTAAGCCACGTTTAATGCCATAAGCTTTATTCTCATTACTTGTTTCGGGCGCTCCGCCATTTAAGATTTTTCTAACACTCTCTCTTGATGAGTCAATCTGCTCAATAGACAGCGTTGAAATAATTTCGTCCTCCATTGCCTGTATGCCATACTTTTCACTTGAATAGGAAGCTGCGAGCGCTTTAATAAGCTGTGCCGTCAGGTTGATTTTAGCAGGAAACAACACAATGGGCTTGCCCTTAAAGTCAAGCAAGGTGAGTTTATGATAAAAACTATCATTAAGTGTATCCAAATATCCCACTAAATTTTCCACGCCAAATTTGTACTTAAGCTTATTAATATCCAATGCGTTTTTATCACAGAACATCTCCGTAAAGGTTTTCAGTTCCATAGCTCCCCTACTTTCGATACTTTTTAGTATCACTTACTATCAATATTAATATACCACAAAAAACGAAATGTAAACCCATTAATTTACATTTCGCTTCCTGATCGTATCCAAAATCAATCACAGATCCCCCGGTGACACTCAAGACCAGTTTTACACTAAGCCAATGGTGGCTCCGCCACACCAAAATAATCGCAAACCTTCAAGTTCCATTGAACAAAGGAGTGAGAAAAGTGCAGTGAGATTTCCGTCAAATATATTAAGAAGATCTCTGATCTCTACCGGATTCTCAGAGTTGTTAAGACGTAGACGTTCCAAGATCAATCGTTCCTGTGGAGAAGAAATCGATGGTTCTGTTTCAGACCTTTTCCTAGTGGGATTCGATTGCGTCGGTAGATCTGAAGGGGCAGTATCATTTGATTGTCGCTGAGGCAACACATCTACAAAGTTCACGAGCTGTTTTGGTTCCAGATAAACCTCCGCGCCCTTCTGTAGTAAACGATTTGTCCCAAAACTCTCGGGTGAGTATATACTATTAGGGACAGCAAACACTCTCCGTTCTTGTTCCAAGGCATAGCCGGCCGTGATCAGAGCACCACTTCGCTCTCCTGCCTCAACAACCAGGAGTTGAACAACCCATGCGCTGAGTAGACGATTCCGCAAAGGGAAATACTCCTGTCTGGGACGTGTCCCAGGAGGATAGGGAGAAAGAACTGCTCCGTTTTCGATGATCTCATCCATGAGCGAACGATGTTCGGGAGGGTAACACACCTTAGCTTGGCGCACGGTACGACCCCGTTGGCGTTTGCTGGGGGGGGGGGCGATCTCTCAGCTTAATCGTTCTCTTTGAGTTTCTGCACAGTTTCCAGAGACAGGCAAGTAATCTCAGCAATGTCTTCTAAAGAAAATCCTTTTTTCAAGGCATTTCGGGCTGCTGCTAGCTTGCCTTTAAGTTCACCTT
>JARLHW010000221.1 GCA_031292075.1 Desulfosporosinus sp. | reverse complement strand
TACTTCCATATAACTAATCCTAGGCTGCCCCCTTTTTGAGTTGTTCCAGCTTCCTTTCCAGGTAGGCAATTTTTGCCTGTTTGCGCTTTTCCTGGTATTGGTTCAAGTCCAATGGGCTAAACGCTACTTTGTTCCGGACCATTTTGTAATAGATCGTGGCCATTTTGTTGGCGGTAGCCACGATGGCATACTTATTCCCTCCCTTGGATTTCATCCGCCGGAAGTAATCTCCCAACCAGTGGTCGCTGCGCTGAACACTATTGGCAGCCATCCTAAATGCCTGGCTGGCAGCATTAGGCTTCTTTTTGGCTAACCTGCTACTTAGCATTTTGCCCCCCGATATCTTATTGTTGGGACATAAATTCAGCCAGGAGACAAAATGTTTTTCACTGTTCCATTTACTCATATCTGTTCCGGTTTCCGCCAGTATTTCCAGGGCACTGACTTCACTGAGCCCATAAATGGCCAGCACATCCACGCCCAGGATGCCCGTTAAAAATGAACGGGTATCAAATTTTGGGGCCTTCTTATTCTTCTTTTTCACCCGCCCCTGCTCGCTTTCCTTTTCCGTCTCCATCAAAGGCGCTTTTGCCTCATTTTGGACCGCCGCATATTGCTGTAACTGAACTTCAATGGCCTGATCGCATTTTGCAATTCGCTCCTGGAAGAACTTGTAGCAGGTATAGCTTTCTTCCAGGGTAAACAACTGTTCGGACCGCCAGTTGCCTTCCAATGATTTTACAATGACCCCGTGATCGGCCTTGATACGCCCGTCGATCAGGGGCAGAAAATTGGCTGCCTTTCTTTCTCCGGCAAGGATCGCCTCCACGATCGCTGTCCCTGTCTTGCCCGTCAGATCACTGATCACCGTATGCAGTTTGATGTTCATCAGTTCCAGCGCCTTCTGCATCCGCAATACAAACCGGCTGCTTTCCCTGGTAAGCGTTTTGCGATAACGCACCATTGTTCGCAGCGATTCCTGCTCATTATCCGGCAGGTAACTGCTTTTTAATAATCCGCAGCTATGCAACTGCTGAAGCCATTGCGCATCGCTTTGATCCGTTTTTCTACCTGTCACATTGCGTACATGCCGCGCATTGACCAGGTATACCTCAAAGCCATGACCGATCAGATAATTGAACAAGGGCTTCCAGTAAACCCCGGTACTCTCCAGGGCTATCGTGTCGACACCGCATTTTTCTAACCAGACCACAATCTCTTCCAGGTCTGCACTCATGGTACCGAAGGTACGGACCGATTGTTTATCCCGGTTTGCCGGGACAGCTACCGCATGGAGGGTATCTCCCACATCGATACCTGCCGCATGGGGATTGACCACTGCCATAGGAATAAAACCGGGACCTTTTGCTTTTTTGGACGCTTTTTTCTGCATAAATTTATCGTTTAAGAAGCAAAAGGGCTTGCCTTCCGGCATAACTTGAGTATATTCTTCCATACGGGGTCGAACCCCAATTTGAAACTTAAGAAGCCGGAAGAACCAGACTAGTAAATGAATTTTGAGCATCCATTGAAAATCATGGTCTTGCTGCGAAGCGCTTTTGCTTCTTAAATTTAATTCCTCCCTTAAAATCAAAGATCTTCGTTCCAAGTTATTTTTACCGAAACATCAGTCCCTTATTGGGAGACTAGTA
>JARLHW010000220.1 GCA_031292075.1 Desulfosporosinus sp. | reverse complement strand
TGTTAACGGTGCAACCAACATGGTCATAGAATTTACCGGACCGGTTATCGATGCCATGTCAATGGAATCACGCATGACGTTGTGCAATATGGCAATTGAGGCCGGAGGCACTTGTGGAATATGCTACCCGGATATGACAACAGTCGAATACCTATGGGACTTCATTAAAGACGAATTTAACACAAAAGAAGACGCTTTAAAAGAATACTCAAAATGGATCTCGGATGCCGATGCTGAGTATGAAAAAGTATATGAATATGACGTTATAAATTTAGAACCAATGGTTACTTTCGGGTTCAAACCGGACCAAGTAAAAACAGTCGATGAAATGTCCAGTACAAAAATTAATCAAGTTTATATAGGAAGTTGTACCAACGGTCGTATAGAAGATCTGAGAATTGCTGCAAGTATCCTTAAGGATAAGAAAATAAGTGATGACGTACGTGCCATTGTCAGCCCTGCAACTCCCGATGTTTATTCCATGGCCTTAAAAGAAGGTCTGATTGAGATTTTTCAGAACGCTGGTTTTTGTGTTACAAACCCAACCTGCGGTGCTTGTCTTGGCATGAGTAATGGGGTTCTTGCTAATGGTGAAGCCTGTGCGTCTACAACAAACCGTAACTTTAACGGCAGAATGGGCAAAGGCGGTACAGTTCATCTGATGAGCCCTGCTACTGCTGCAGCTTCAGCTATTGATGGTAAAATAACAAATTCACAATTATATAAAGCGTAAGTATAGGAGGGGAAAATGAAAAAATTTAGCGGAAAAGTTTTATTTTTAGATAGAAGCGATATCAATACCGATGAAATCATTCCAGCAAAGTATCTTACTGAAATCACTAAAGAGGCCTTAAAACCTTATTTATTGGAAGATTTGTCCTTTGTTGGATTTGACGCTAAAGAAGATATTAAGGACAAAGCTGTGATTGTGACAAAAGCCAATTTTGGTTGTGGTTCCTCCAGAGAGCATGCTCCATGGGCGTTAGAGGTCAATGGAATCAATGTAGTGATTGCTGAAAGCTTTGCAAGAATATTCAGGCAGAATATGTATAACTGTGGCATGTTTGCAATCGAATTACCAAAGGACAAGATCGATTATCTTTTTGAGAACTACGCAGGGCAAGATACTTCAATAACAATTGACATTGATAAAGATAAGATTATTGTAACTTCATCAGATAAATCAGAAGAAATTGAATTCAAAGTCGGCGAGTTTGACATGACACTTGTAAATGAAGGCGGCTGGGTTGGATACGCTGATAAAAACTATTGATTCATAAGCCTATTATTTATATGGTGGGATGGTCAATGGAACAGGAAGATTGGCTATCATTACCACGCTCGGACAATCTGTCGGGTGTGGTAATGTTTTTTTATGAGCAATATGTTCCGACATACTTCTTTTCCACGACAGTGAAGGAATCTTTAATTCTTAAAAAACGGTTGGATCTCTTTTGATAGTTGATTTTTTCTGTTCCTTTTGAGCTATCCTTTTCAAGGAGAAGACACCTCATTTTCTATTGAGCAGTGGATTCTGGACGAATTCACTCGACCAAATGAAAAGGGTGTTTTCAATTGTCAACAGGCATAATTTTTGAGTACATTTTTGTTTATTAACAATGGTTTAAATAAACTTTTGTACTACGAATGTTGAGTTAATAATAAACAGTCGGATTAATTTTAAAAAATATTTGTGGTAAATCCAAAATTTGCATTTGAGAAATGTTAATTTTAGTCTATAATAGAGAAAATAGCAGTTATAAAGACTAATATCTTTTAAAGTTACATAAAATTTGGCAAACCGCTTGAAAAAGCGGGACGCAAAACAAAAGGGTCTAAATTTCTTAACGGAACATGACAGCCTGGTTGCTTAATATACGATTATAATTGAAGCAGCCTATGTATCTAGGCTGCTTCCTTAAATTTTAAAGCATGGGCTGATATGGGGTCCATGAATCTTTTCGATAGTTGTACTGTTTATAAATTACTTTGGAGTACCTGTGAAAGGCAAACTTACTGAAAAGTAAGGACGCAAAGCCATGAGTCTAAGGTGTAGCTGCACTATGACAGTCTGGTTGCCAAACTACAAAACCATAAATTGTGGTTTTAAAGCTGTGGCATTTCAGTGCCGCAGCTTTTTTAGAGTATTAAGTTGTTGGTTCTAGTTAACTGGAAGGAGGTGAAGCTAGGTGAGTTCTATTCAATTGGTTGTTTTTAGGTTAGGTGAAGAAGAGTATTGCATTGAAATAGGTTTTGCACAGGAAATTATACGTATTCCAGAACAGATAACTAAAATACCAGATATGCCTTCGTATTTAGAGGGCGTGATTGATTTAAGAGGTAAAGTGGTTCCAATCATTGATCTGAAGGAAAGGTTCGGTTTCAAGCAAACAGAAAGAAGTGTTGATAGCCGATTGCTTATTCTTGATTTACAGAATATGTTGTTGGGTATCATTGTAGATGATGTATCAGAAGTTATAAAGATAGAAAATGAGGCAATAGAGAAACTGAGTATTGAGATATCTAGCATGGGCAGTAACAGCATTCAAGGGATAGCTCGGATTGATGAGCGCTTGATACTGGTATTAAATGCTTTAAAATTGAAAACTGAAGTTTTTCGAAGTAGTTACGAATAGGAGAGATCTATATGATAGCGTTAGCAGGTATAGAGTCATGTAAGACATTAGCAGAATTCTTAGTGAATTTGATACCAGGTGGGGTTGTGTTTGGATTAGTAGAAGGGGATACTTTCGTATGGGTAAAAGCGTCTGATTCATTCACAGTTGATTTTATAAAGGTTGGCAACAAGCTGAATGCTGACACTACAACCATGCAGGCGATACGTGAGAAAAAAGTGTTAACCCAAAATATTCCTCGTACTGTCTATGGAAAGAGAATATCAGTTGTCTCGATTCCTGTTATCAATGACAAGGACGAAGCAGTGGGTGCTTTTTCCTTAGTATTTCCCAAATTGCATCCTGTGGCGGCTGCATTCGGAGATTTTGCCCCTATCTTAGCAGAAATGTTTCATGAAGGCTCATTTCTATACATGTCTGATTTGGCTAAAATTGCTTATATACAGCCTTCGAAGAAATTTGATATGCCTTCCATCTCAGTGGGTTATGAATTAAGTGAAGAGGACATTGCTTATCAGGCTATAAAATCTAAACAACCTATGATGGTGGAAGTCGATGGTTCTAAATTTGGAGTTCCTCTTACAATTACCAATTATCCACTGTTTGATGAGGATAATGGAGAAGTTGTTGCAACGTTGGGAATCGTTACACCAAAGAAAACGGCAGTTACATTACGTGAAATGTCTAGTAACCTAGGAGATAGCCTAACTGGTATTGCCGCTGCCATACAGCAACTGGCGGCCTCTGCGACAGAGATACATTCGAATGAGGGGGCTCTGAATTCAAATATTAAAGAGATTATTAACATTTCTGAAGAAATTAATGAAGTGTCAGCTTTCATAAAAGAAATTGCAGATGAGACCAAGATGCTAGGCTTAAATGCAGCTATCGAAGCAGCAAGAGCAGGTGATGCTGGTCGTGGCTTTGGAGTTGTTGCGGAAGAAATCCGTAAGCTTTCCGCGCAATCTAAAAGTACCGTGCCAAAGATTCAACAATTGACGAATGCTATAAAACAGAAAGTTAACGAGGCGAGCGATAGAAGTAATAGATCTTTGGATGCCAGTCAGGGACAAGCAGCCGCTTCAGAAGAAATTGCAGCTAGTATTGAGGAGATAAGTTCCATGTCTGAGGAATTAAGCAAAATTGCAAAGAATTTGTAAATGATTGATGCAGCGACTGTCGAAAAGAACTGACCACTTGAGTTTTGTCCTGGATGCCGATTTGAAATCAATGTGGACATTGTGGGAGCCTTTATTTTATTATGGCAGTATGGACTTTCCCCTTACTTCGCAGGAAGTCTATGAGATAATGAAGGTACATCTCTTTTATCCTCTCTAGTCCCCCACCAATGATACGGTGAGGGGACCTTTTTGTCTTTAGTCCCTGAAGATGGTCAGTTGTCGTTGGTAAACCCTGATTGCTGTTTGCCCCAGCCACCGGAGCGGTGTGAGGCAGTGGCTCTCTATGGAAACCATTCTTTCTGCCTTAGAAATGTCAGAAAATTGTGACAATAATAAATCTAAAATACAAGAAGAATGTCATAAGAATGGCATTTTTTTATTATCATTCTAGATGGGGAAAGAAATTTGAGCTGGACTTTATTGATCAGAAGTCTTACAAGGTGGAAGTAATCATGAGCGACACAAAGGCAGTAATAATATTTATTGTATTATCGGCAGTACTTATCACTGGAATAGGTTTATTACCAAAATCAGTGCCACTTGAGCCTGGAACCACCACGGCTGCAGCCACAGTTTCAAACGTAGTTCATGTAACTCAAACTTCCGATCAAGTTCCAGTGAAATAAATATGTGGCTGAACCGTAATTGTTCAGAAATATTGAATGGAGGACAAACGATGCAAATGTTAGCAATGAGAAGTGAAAATCGAAATAAGTGCAATAAGTTTAAAGTAATATTTCATATGAAGGAGCAGGTTAAAGTTGGTGAAGAAGTAAAAGCATAGGGAATATGAAAAGCCGCCTGTTATGAAAACTGGCGGTCTTTCAGACTTAAAATTAAATTTAAATTTTCCTAATGACCCTCATCGGTGGAGGCAAGCTTTTCCTTGCCGTGTTTGTAAACTTCGATATCTAAGCCAAAAACTAACCCTTTTGGTACCATTGCACATATCTCCGGGATAAGGGGATCAATTTTATCCGCAACATCCACGATCTCCAATATCATCGGTAAATCAGAAGATTTTTCTAAGAAACGAGCTGAATGGAGAACTTTATCCGCACCGTACCCTTCGATTCCGCGGTTAACGGTTACCCCGCCAATCCCTTTTTCCTTAAGCCAATGTACTAAATATTGATAGAGGGGTCTATTTTCATACCGTTCGGTCTCACCCATATAAACTTTAAGTAGCTTTGCTTTACCTAACATCTAATTTCCTCCTTTCAGGGTCATCAGTGCCTAGAGTACCATTATCTCAACCTATGAACATTAGCCTTGAAATGATTATGGTACCAGAAAATGGAAGTACCAGTTCTCATACTAAAGTTGAAAACCTATTATTAATGATATCGAAAAAAATATGTAAAAGCAACATGCTGTCAAGAAATAGAGATTCTCAGAAGTGAGAAGGTTGTGAGAATCTGAAAAATAGAAATAGCACCAGCGTTCTATTGATAGAATAGCTGGTGCTATTGTTATAAACTTTGATCGGAATCAATACCCGTATTAGTTGAAGTAAGGACGGCTGTTTGTTTGGCGATTTCCTATGATACAATGCTATTGTTTAACTAATTCTAGGCTGAACAAAGCGTGCGATTCGTTTAAGGGCTTCCTGAAGTTGCTCCGTGGAATAGGCATAAGAACAGCGAATATGCCCTTCGCCGGAAGGCCCAAAAGCGGTCCCGGGAACGACAGCTACTTTTTCTTCTTTTAAGAGTTCTTCAGCAAACTCTTCAGAGGTTAAGTTCGTCTTGGTGATTTCGGGAAAAACATAAAAGGCGCCTAAGGGTTCGAAGCAGTCGAGACCCATCTGCCGAAAGCCATGTACCATAAGACGACGTCGTCGATCGTAGGCAGCGACCATCTCGTCCCTCGCTTCTGCGGCAGAACGTAACGCTTCTAAGGCTGCGAATTGTCCCATGATGGGGGCGCAGAGCATAGTGTATTGATGAATTTTTGTCAGTCCGGCAATGAGATCCTTATGGCCGGCAACGTACCCGATTCTCCAGCCAGTCATAGCGTAGGATTTTGAAAAGCCACTTACAAAGAGAGTGCGGTCGCGCATGCCCGGTAGGCTGGCGAAGGAGACATGTGTTCCGTCATAAGTAAGATCAGAATAAATATCATCGGCCAGTACGAGGAGATCGTGCTTAGCCGCGAAATCGGCGATGGGTAGAAGATCCTCACGTGTCATGATCGCCCCGGTTGGGTTGTTCGGGTAGGAGAGAACCAGGAGTTTCGCTTGAGGAGTATACGCTTGGGTTAAGTCTTCTACGCGTAAACGAAAGTCATCTTTAGCATGGGTCGGAATATAGTGAACAGTTGCTCCAGCCAGGGTTGCGCAAGGTCCGTAGGACACGTAGGAGGGATTGGGAACTAAGACAACATCCCCTGGATTAAGTACTGCTCGCATCACAAGGTCAACGGCTTCACTCGCCCCGGCAGTAATCAGAATCTCATCAAGCGGCTTGTAGGAAAGTCCCATAGTTACAGATAAATGGTGCGCAAGTTCGTCACGCAATTCAAAGAGTCCGGCGTTACTGGTATACATGGTTTGTCCCTGTTCTAAAGAAAAAATGCCGCTTTCACGCACGGTCCAAGGCGTGACAAAGTCGGGTTCTCCGACCCCTAGAGAAATGACGTCTTTCATGGTTGCGACCAGATCGAAAAATTTGCGGATTCCTGAGGGGGGAAGACTTTCAACATGGGTGGCGAGATAATGATTCATGGCGACACCACGAGACGTTGCAGCGTCTCTTCCTCTCCCATAAGCTCGACCCCGTCTTGCTTATAGCGACGTAATACAAAGTGGGTAGCTGTGCTTTGGACATGTTCGAGCGGAGCTAATTTTTCAGCGACAAACAGAGCGACATCTTGCATGGTTTTACCTTCGATGAGCAGGGCTAGGTCATACCCACCAGACATCAGAAAAAGCGATTTTATCTCAGGATATTTTTGTAATCGTTTGGCGATTTTGTCAAAACCATAGCCACGCTGTGGCAAGACTCTAACTTCAATCAGGGCAGAAACTGATACGTCACCGGTTCGATCCCAGTTGATCAGTGGCCGATAGTCGACGATCACTTTTTCTTTTTCCCAATCGATGATCCGTTGGGCGATGTATTCAGGCGTCAATCCGGTTTGAATGGAAAGTGCCTCAGCTGTTATACGGCAATCTTCCTCGATGAGTTTGAGTAGTTTACGATCCTCTTCAGTGAGCATTAAATACACCTCTTTTCTCAATATAAAATCATCATAACATGCTTTTATATAACAGAACAAGCTTTGAATATCATGCTTTAACAGAATATTTAGTCGAATTTAAAAGGCCTCCGGCAAGAAGGATCTTAGCCTGACGTTCAGTGAGATCATGCCTGACCCAGACCGGGTTTGATTCATTAGCGAGTGTAAGAGTAAAAGGGCCGGGCGTTTGAATGGCTTGATGCAGATTCAAAAGGTGAAGAATCAAGCCTGGATTTAAGCGGGCCAGGTCTTCTTCGTTGACAAAAGTGAGCGGAAGTATGCCAAAGTTAATCAGGTTAGCACGGTGGATGCGAGCAAAACTCTGAGCCAAAACCACCCGCAGTCCTAAATACATCGGAGCAAGGGCGGCGTGTTCACGACTTGAGCCTTGACCGTAATTGTGACCTGCAACAATCAGGCTTTGCTTTAGGTCCTTGGCCTTGGCGGCAAACTGAGCGTCAATTTTGTGAAAGGTGTATTCGGAAATAGCCGGGATGTTCGAACGGAGGGGGAGAATTTTGGAGCCGGCGGGCATGATGTCGTCAGTGGTCACATTGTCCCCAAGCTTTAAAATGACAGGTAAGTCGAGCGTGTCATTCAGCGCAGGGGCTAAGGGGAGAGGTTGAATGTTGGGACCGCGTCGAATCGGTGTAGTAGGATCGCCGGGCGGTAAAATCATGCTGTCATCGATTCGAAATCGCTCGGGAAAATCCACTTGGGGTGGGAGCCCCAACGTTCGGGGATCTGTCAAGAACCCAGTCAGCGCACAGGCTGCCGCGACTTCCGGGCTGGCTAGAAAGACAGAGGCGTCTTGCGTTCCGCTGCGGCCTTTGAAATTGCGGTTGAAGGTTCGGACTGAGACGGCTTTAGACACTGGGGATTGGCCCATGCCAATACAGGGGCCGCAGGTTGATTCAAGCAAGCGTGCCCCGCTGTCTAGGAGATCTGTCAAGGCGCCATTGCTGGCGAGCATGCTTAGAACTTGACGGGACCCGGGGGATATCACTAAACTGACATCCTGATGAACATGTTTGCCTTTCAAGATCTGGCTCACGCGCATCAAGTCTTGATAGGAGGAGTTCGTGCAACTTCCAATGGCAACTTGTTGTACGGGTTGGTGCGCATGGTCACTTACCGGAACCACATTGTCTGGGCTATGGGGCTGGGCGACCATCGGGACAAGCAAGGAAAGATCAATGGTCAGTTCTTCGTCATAGGCTGCATCTTCATCGGCAGTAAGAGAAACCCAGTCTTGAGCTCGACCTTGCGCTTCGAGGAAGCGGAGTGTTTGTTCGTCACTGGGAAATATGGAAGAGGAAGCTCCTAATTCTGCGCCCATATTGGTGATGGTTGACCGCTCTGGGACCGTAAGGGTTTTCACGCCCGGACCGGCATACTCAATTATTTTGCCAACTCCCCCTTTGACTGTGAGGGTACGAAGAATTTCCAAAATGATATCTTTGGCTGAAACCCAGTTCGAAAGTTGCCCGGTAAGCCAGACGCGCAAAACTTTGGGGTTGGGAAGATAAAAAGGCCCGCCCCCCATGGCCACTGCCACATCAAGGCCCCCAGCTCCCATGGCGAGCATTCCCATTCCGCCGGCAGTGGGGGTATGGCTGTCCGATCCGAGCAAAGTTTTCCCTGGTTTGGCGAAGCGTTCCAGATGAACTTGATGACAGATTCCGTTTCCTGGACGGGAAAAATGCACCCCAAAGCGCGCGGCAGCACTTTGCAAAAAAGTGTGGTCGTCAGCATTTTCAAACCCTGTTTGCAGAGTATTGTGATCTATATAACTCACCGAGCATTCGGTTTGAACTCTAGAAAGGTTCATGGCTTCAAATTGTAAAAACGCCATGGTTCCTGTGGCATCCTGGGTTAACGTCTGATCAATATGAAGAGCAATTTCGTTTCCATTTTCCAAGTCGCCAGTCACTAGGTGGGATGTAAGTATTTTCTGAGTTAGGCTATGCCCCATGATAATTCCTCCTTTGATGTTAATCTTAACATTACCAAAAACAAGAGGGAACATCTAGGGTTTTACGAAAAGTATACAGAATATCTACTTAAAGAAGTGAGAAAAATATCATGTTTTAATATAAAAGTTTGGGTTTGCTATAATTTCAGGTTATAATAGTAGAATAGTTAAGTCTTACTGGGAGGTATTCATTTAATGCCGATGTATGAGTTTGGGTGTCCAGATTGCGGCACTGTTACAACGGAATTGTGTCGGGCGGGGGAAAATGGCGAGTTGTTAACCTGTGTTGATTGTGGGCACGCAGGGCTGATGAAAAAAATTTCCGGGTTTGCTAATCTTGGCGTTTCCGGTGGATCCGGGGGTAGAAATTGCTCGCCGGGCTGTAGAGGGAACTGTACAGGGTGTCATTGAAAGGGGAACCATAGACTTGAATAAACGACTCAATATCGTCTTAGTTGAGCCGGAAATCCCACCGAACACGGGGAATGTGGCTCGGCTTTGTGCTGCAACCGGAGCAACACTTCACTTGGTAAAACCGTTAGGATTTAGTATTGATGACAAACAACTTAAACGTGCTGGCTTAGATTACTGGCACCTGCTTGATATAGTTATCTATGAAAATTTCGAAGAGTTTGAAGCGAAAAACCCAGTAGGCCTCCGTTACCTTGCGACCACAAAAGGTGGACGTACTCACACCAACATAATGTATGAGCCTGGAGGATACCTGCTGTTCGGAAAGGAAACCAAAGGCTTGGCGACTGAAATTTTAGCGCGTTATCCAGACACGACCTTTCGGTTGCCGATGCGTGCTGAGGCCCGTTCCTTAAATTTATCAAATTCTGTGGCTGTTGTTATTTACGAAGCCTTGCGTCAATGGGGTTTCCCAGGTCTTGTCTAGAAAGGAGCAAAGAAAATGATACCAAAAGTTAAAAATATAGGGGACAAGCGCGATGCAGAGGCGGCGGAGGAACAATTATGACGTATGTTCTAACCTTTCTTATTGCCTTGGTAATTGCGGTGATCGCTACGCCAGTTTCTATGAGATTGGCGAAAAAATGGGGAGCAATTGCTTATCCGGGTGGGAGGCATGTACACAGTCGACCGATCCCGCGTCTGGGAGGAATAGCTTTGTATGCTGCATTTTGGCTGGCAGCATTGGCCATAAAAATGTGGGATAAATCTTATGCGTTAGATGCATTATCTATTTTACAAATATGGGGGCTATTCATCGGGAGCACCATCATTCTGGCGGTTGGAATCTGGGATGACATCCGTGAAATTCGTCCCCTGGTTAAGCTATTTTGGCAAATTGCAGCGGCAGCAGTATTGCTCTTTTTCCATTTTTCCATGGATGTGATCTCCTTACCATTCAACAGATCGCTCGATTTTGGGGCTCTTGGTTTAAGCGCAATCGGTCTTATCTTAATGCTGTTTTGGGTTGTTAGTTTGGTAAATACGGTCAATATTTCAGATGGACTAGATGGGCTGGCTGGCGGAATTTGTTTTATGGTGGCGCTATTGCTATTTTGGTCAGCGAATCGGATTGATCAGGTCCCGGCAGCCCATCTTACGCTGGCCTTGGCCGGGGCGCTCTTGGGTTTCCTAGTTTTCAATTTTCCTCCGGCGCGTGTTTTTATGGGAGATTCAGGCAGCATGTTCCTCGGCTACATTATTGGAGGACTTTCCATTATGGGTCTGCTCAAAACAGCGACGATTCTGGGCTTGGTTTTTCCGCTCCTCGTCATGGGCATGCCGGTTACTGACCTGACCTTTGCTATTATTCGACGTAAGTTGCGCGGACAATCTATGGCGACGGCTGACCGAGGGCACCTACACCATCGTTTACTTGATGCCGGCTTGACCCAACGGCAGGCAGTGCTTTCAATGTATGGGATTAGTGCTTGCTTCGGTATGTCCGCTGTGCTCGGGGCCACGGGTCAATGGATTTGGGCTTTAACTGTGCTTGGTATAGTGTTTACGTTGCTAATTATTATTCTTATGCGCAGGACAGCCATGCTGACAGTTTTTAGTCGACGTCATTCCAAGTGAACCTGTTCTCCTGAAAGATTTCCCGCTTCAATCGGCATGCTTACACTTCCTTTTCTCTCCACGCATATGATGGTCGGAAGGGGGGTATAAGTATGCCATTAAATGTATTTGCCTTTTACAATGGATTAAACGAACAGGCAAGGGGTTATCCTTATCTTAAACGATATGGGAGAAGCATCAATCAATTAGCCCTTTTCCAGATACCGATTCAGAATAATGGAAGCCTAATTGGGCAGCCCAGTCGGGGGCTAATCAATGAGGCCCATGCCATGGGGATCAAGGTTCTTTTGACGGTTAGCAATTTAACCCAGGAGGGTAAATTTTCCACTTCTTTAATGAGACGTTTGCTGCGAGACCAAGACTTTGCCAACTTGGTTTGGCAGAACATACGGAATCTCTTAGTTGAGTATCAACTTGATGGGGTCAATCTTGATTTAGAGAAGGCTGCTCCTGCAGACCGGTCACTCTTCAGTCGTTTCATTCAAACGTGGTCGACGCTGTTTCAACAGGCAAATTTCTTAGTTACAATCGATGTGCCGGCTAAGTCCTCCGTCGACCCGTTAGATGTTTGGAAGGGTTCGTTTGATTATTCGGCGATTGGGCAGGCTGTCGATGAGGTGATTCTTATGACTTATGAAGAACATTGGCCGGGAAGCCCCCCAGGTTCCGTTGCATCGTTGCCCTGGGTTACTGAAATGTTGAATTATGCTATAGCCACCATGCCCCCTCAAAAAATCTATATGGGGATCCCATTCTATGGGTATGATTGGCCAGATGGAGGGGGTGCCAAAGCTATCAGCTATCACCGAGCTCTTGAGCTTGCACGCCGTCATGGGGCTCCGTTACGATGGGATCCAATCCAACATAGTACGTATTTCCACTACGGGACCATGGGAGTTAATCATACAGTGTATTTTGAAGATCCTCGTAGCTTAAAAGACAAAATGGACCTGGCGTTAAGCAAAGGAATACGGGGTGTTGCCTTATGGGAAATGAACCTTAGTTATCCTCAAGCTTGGGAAGTAATTCAAAACTATGTATTACGTTGAAAAATCAAGGAGGTTGTAGAATGCGTATCCGTTTCCATGGACATGCCTGCTTCGAAATTGAAGGGGAAGCCGGTAGAATTCTGATCGATCCTTTTTTGACAGGTAACCCAAGCGCAATAGCTAAACCCGAAGACTTTACTCAGCTGGATGCGATTCTAGTTACTCATGGACATAGAGACCATTTGGGAGATGCCGTACAACTTTCCCAGCAGACAGGGGCCCCTATTATTGCCGTATTTGAATTGGCGGCGTTTTGTCAGAGTCAGGGAGCTAAAACGCATGCTATGCACATTGGGGGAAAACACCAGTTTTCCTTTGGCTGGGTTAAGCTGACCAATGCCTTGCATGGGTCGGGGATTGAGAATCCTGAGGGAGGAAATGCGATTTATGTCGGCCCGGCCTGCGGAATTTTGCTTAAATTTGAAGAAAAATGGCTATATCATGCGGGAGATACCGGATTGTTCGGCGATATGGAACTCATCGGACTAAGGCACCCGCTCGAGGTCGCCATGCTTCCGATCGGAGATAATTTTGGTATGGGTGTTGAGGAAGCTGTTCATGCTTCTCAATTCTTACGGCCTAAAGTGGTTATTCCTATGCACTATAATACATTCCCCCTTATCACCCAGGATGTGGGAGAGTTCTTGCATCTCCTTCAGCGTCGGGCCCCGGAGAGCCAAGGCAAGGCACTTAAGCCCGGTGAGATGTTTGAGGTTTAAACTATGGTGGAGATAAATAATCCCGCTTGATTTTCAAGCGGGATATTTTTTTGTTCAAATGGTCAAACTTTATATAGGTAGAGATAAGAAATAATTATTCAGAGGAGATGAGTTTAATGACAAGAAAATCATGTTCGTTGCGTTGTCTTTATGGTATCGACGGCCATTGTCGTTTGGAACACATTTTGGGAGAACGGGGACCGATCTGTCCTCATTATGAGGAAGATTTTAATATCATGAGCAGAGGGAGGATCTAGAGTGAAACAATCAAAACCAAAGGTGAAGCGAATCGACCCGTTGGAACCGTTGAAAATGGAAATTGCAGCAGAATTGGGTTTAATTGATCAGATCCATAGTGATGGCTGGCATTCTTTAAGCGCCAAAGAAGCGGGAAAAATTGGAGGGCTCATGACTCAGAGGCGACGCAGAGAAGGTTGAAAACAACAGATAAGCGTAGTTGAATAATTAATCTTATGATATAATAGTAGATCGTAGAGTAATAAGTGGGGAGCGTTTTTGAGTTGACAAAGCATCAACAAATTTTAACTTTTATTGAAGATCTGGCAATTGGCAGTAAGGTTTCAGTGCGTTTTATTGCCAAAGAGTTGGATGTCAGTGAAGGGACAGCTTATCGGGCTATAAAAGAGGCAGAGGCCAAAGGATTTGTTCGTTCGATTCCCAAAGTGGGAACGATCCGCATTGAAGGGGTCAAAGAGCGACAAATTGAGGACCTGACGTTGCGTGAAGTTTCACAGATTGCCGAAGGGGTTGTTATCTGTGGCTTTGAGCAGCTTGATCGCTCTCCAAATAAATTTATCATAGCCGCGATGGAATTAGATGCTATGGGACGATACTTGGAAGAAGGAGCGTTGTGTATTGTCGGAAACCGTCGCGATGCTCAAATTTGTGCTTTGCAGCATAATGCTTCGCTGTTAATCACTGAAGGATTGGAACCGGATGAAGAGGTCATGGCTTTAGCGCGGCAAAGAGAATTAGTAATTATTCAATCCCCTTACGATACCTTTGCTGTCACTTCGATGATCAATCGTGCTCTCTATGATCGGTTAATTCAGAAAGAACTTATTTTAGTTGAAGATATTATGGTTAAAGACGTTAGTCATCTGAAGGCGGATGCAACGGTTGAGGATTGGCGCGAACTTTCGCAAAGCACAGATCACAGTCGTTTCCCTGTCGTTGATGCAGACATGACCCTAATTGGAATTGTTACGGCTTTGGATGTTGCCGGAGCAGATATAAGAACGCCCATTAAAGACGTCATGAATGCTAACCCTTTTCTGGTAGGACGGGATGATCCCGTAACCCATATTTCCCGGATCATGGTGTGGGAAGGCTGGGAAATTGCCGTAGTTGTGGATCAGGGTAAACTGATTGGAATCCTTAGCTTGCAAGATGTCATTGAAGCCTACCAGCAAGTTCAGAAACAACCACAGTTTGGTGAAACAGTGGACAACCTCGTCTTAAGCGGGTTCCGGTATGTTGACGATCCGGAGCATCTCTCTATTGAAGGGGAAATTACCAATTCTATGGTTGATGACTATGGCTCTGCCAGCTGTGGGGTTATCGTGATGGTTATGAATATGACCGGTTATATTGGGCTGCGCAAGAAGTATCGACTTAATGCGATCACGGAAAATTTCACGCTATATCAGCTTCAACCTATTCCGGTAGGGACGGAAATTAAGGTCACGGCTAAACTTCTCTTAGTTGCCAAAAAACATTGCAATATTGAGGTAGAGGTGACAGTAGACCAGGCTGTGGTTGCCAAAGGTTTGATGACAGCTAGGATTGGGGATAAGAAATTGATCAGCGAAATTGCCCTTTAAGGAATTCTTAACAGGTTCAAAACTGAGCATCTGTTCTACTGCAAAAGGAATAGATGCTCAGTTTTGAATTAATATTACAGGGATGTGAAGTGGATATGACAGACGGGGCAGTCAAGGGTGGCAAGGTTGGGTTTGTCCACCTTCACAATCATACGGAATTCAGCCTACTCGACGGAGCAGCGCGGATCAAAAACTTGGTTAAGCGGGCGGTCGAGTTAAAAATGTCGTCTTTAGCTATTACGGATCATGGAGTCATGTATGGGGTTATCGACTTCTATAAGGCCTGCCATCAAGAAGGAATCAAACCAATTATTGGCTGCGAGGTCTATGTTGCCCCAAATCAGCGGACAGATCGAACGCCAGGGAAGGATGATACCAATCGTCATTTGGTCCTATTGGCTGAAAATGAACAAGGGTATCGCAACCTAATTAAGCTGGTTTCTATAGCCCACTTAGAAGGCTTTTATTATAAACCTCGAGTAGATAAAGAAATTCTTCGCAAACATGCCGCGGGAATCATTGCGCTGAGCGCCTGTTTGGCTGGAGAAGTGGCGGATTATTTGGTGCAGGATCAATTGGAGATGGCAGTTCAAAGTGCTCTCGACTATGAGGGCATTTTCGGCAAGGGAAATTTCTTTCTTGAAATCCAGGATCACGGTTTAGAAGAACAACGCAAAGTGATTTCCGGTATGTGGAAGGTGCATGAACGCACGGGGATTCCGATGGTGGCTACTAATGATGTCCATTATGTCAAGCGTGAGGATGCTTTCGTACAAGACGCTTTGCTCTGTATTCAAACCGGTAAAACGTTAGCAGATACCGCAAGAATGCGTTTTTCCAGTCAAGAATTTTATTTAAAATCGGAGCAGGAGATGGCTCTTTTGTTTGGGGAACACCCTGAACTGTTGGTAAACACGGTTCTTATTGCAGAGCGATGTCAGTTAGATTTTAAGTTTGGAGATAATCAGTTACCTGTGTTTGAAGTTCCCTTGGGGTATACATTAGACGGCTATCTGGAGGCTGAATGTCGTGCAGCCTTTCCACGTTGCTACCCACAGATGACGAAAGAGGAAATTGAACGTTTGGACTATGAGCTCAAAGTCATCTTTCAAACCGGTTTCTCAGGATATTTTTTGATTGTGGCAGATTTTTGCCGATTTGCCAAGGATAACGGTGTGGTAGTCGGACCAGGGCGCGGGTCGGCGGCGGCGAGTATGGTCGCTTATTTGCTAGGGATCACGTCAGTTGAACCATTGCGGCATGAGCTTCTTTTTGAACGGTTTTTAAATCCGGAACGAATCTCGATGCCGGATATTGACATAGATTTTGACCCCGAAGGCCGAGAACGTGTGATCCGCTATGTTACCCAAAAATATGGTGCTGATAAGGTATGCCAAATTATCACCTTTGGAACGATGGGGGCTAAAGCAGCGATCAGAGATGGTGGGCGGGTTTTGGCTATCCCCTTGGCCCGAGTGGATAAAGTGGCGAAGGCAATTCCGTCTGATTTAGGAATGACCTTAGACAAAGCCTTAAGTGTATCTCCAGATTTGGCTCGCATGGTGGAAGAGGACGAAGAGATTAAAAGACTCTACACCTTAGCGCTGTCTCTGGAAGGTATGACCCGACATGCCTCGACGCATGCAGCCGGGATCGTCATCTCCAAGGACCCTCTGATCAATTATCTTCCACTCCAGAGGACGTCCGAGGACTTTGTCATGACCCAATTCCCTATGAAAGCCGTTGAAGAAATTGGACTTCTGAAGATGGATTTCTTAGGTTTGCGCAATTTAACTATTTTGCAAGAGGCTGTGCGCCGGATTAAGGAGACGCGCGGGTTAAAACTGGATTTACAAACTCTTCCTCTGGATGATCCTCAGACTTATACGTTATTAGCTGCGGGAAACAGTACAGGGATCTTTCAGCTGGAAAGCGGCGGCATGCGCGCGATTCTAAAGGAACTTAAGCCGACGTGCTTTGAGGACATTATCGCAGTTAATGCCTTATATCGACCAGGCCCTATGGAACAAATTCCGGAATTTATCCGTCGCAAACTCGGAAGTAGCATCACCTATCTGCATCCTAAGTTGGAGCCGATCCTCAAATCCACTTATGGAATTATAGTCTATCAGGAACAAGTCATGCAGATTGCCCGTGATCTGGGGGGCTATTCTCTGGGGCGCGCGGATTTACTACGCCGGGCAATGGGGAAAAAGAAAAAAGAAATCATGGACGAAGAACGTCAGAACTTTATTCGAGGGCTGCAAGATGAGGAGGGTAAATGGATTATCCAGGGTGCCCTGCGCATAGGTTTGCCTCTTCCTGTTGCTGAAGAAATTTTCGATTTAATGGCTAAATTTGCGGAATATGGTTTTAATAAAGGACACGCCACGGCTTATGCTGTGATTTCATATCAGACGGCGTATTTGAAAGCAAACTATCCCTTAGAGTTTATGGCAGCACTTTTAAGTACTGTAATGGGTTCTTCCGATAAAATTTCTTACTATATTCAAGATGCTAGGCTGGGTGGGATTCAGGTGCTCCCCCCAAATGTTCAGTACAGCCAAGTCGGATTTTCTATTGAAGAGCAAGCGATCCGATTTGGCTTGGGAGCTATCCGTAATGTGGGAGTCAATGTTGTGGAGAAGATCTTAGAGGCTAGGAAAGACGGTCTCTTTAAATCCCTGGATGATTTCTGTGCACGTGTTGATCATAAGGTTTTAAATCGACGTGTTCTGGAAAGTTTGGTCCGCTCCGGTGCCATTGATTCGTTTTGTTCACGGACGCAGGCTCTAGCCGTCATGGATCAGGTTTTAGACATTGCCGGGCGACGGCAAAAAGATCGGCTTTCAGGCCAATTTTCGCTGTTTGATTTGGCTGAAGATATAGATGAAGGGGTCAGGTTACCTGAAATTTTGGATTTTCCAGAACGAGAGATCCTTGACATGGAAAAAGAGTATCTAGGCCTTTACTTAAGTGGGCATCCCCTTTCCGCCGTTCTGCCTCAACTTCAGTCCTATATTTCTTCTGATATCTTGACTTGCCTAGAAGGTGAGGAGGAGAAGAAAGTAGCTCTCGGTGGATTAATAACTGGTTTTCGACAGAACGTGACTAAAAAAGGCGAGATGATGGCTAGTTTTGTTCTCGAAGACTTAACGGGAGGGCTTGAGTGCTTGGTCTTTCCACGGGTCTACGCTCAAATCCATGCTTTAGGCAATGATCAGGTCATTGTGGTTGTAGGAAGGTACATCGTCAGAGATGAAGAAAGAAAAATCTTTGTTGAGAAAATTACAAAACTCGAGGACTTGAAACCTGCAACAGAGGTAGGGCAGATTATCTCGCGCAAAAACAGCCCCCCTCAGACGCTAGCGAAACGTCTCTTTTTAAGATTTACCGACGACAAAAGTGAGCTTATGCCAACTGTATTGAATATTTTACAGCGTTTTCCTGGCAGCCAACCGGTTTATTTCTATTTTGAGGATAATAAGAAAGTCATTGAAGGAAACCGGGAATTTTGGATTAACGATGGGGATGAACTGAAGAAGGCACTTCAAATAGTCTTAGGCCAAGGTAATGTGGTCTGGAAACCAGCTAAAAATTTTGCATAAGAGCGTATTTACAGGCAGGATTATCAGCTTTTAAGGCGAACCCCATGGAGATACTCTGAAATGAAGAGGAGAGACAGCGTGAGTACTGCGATTTATCCGGGCACGTTTGACCCGGTCACCTACGGACATCTCGATATTTTAATTCGAGCGAAAGAGCTATTTGGCGGCGTGACAATTGCCATAGCTGCCGATAGTAAGAAAACTCCATTGTTTACCCTTAGCGAGAGAATGGAGCTGCTCTTGGAAGCAACCAAAGACATGCCTAATGTCAGTGTCCGAGTTTTTGAAGGGTTGACGGTTGAATTTGCACGTCAATGTGGAGCGGTAGCCATACTTCGCGGACTTCGTGCTTTGTCCGATTTTGAATATGAATTCCAGCTTGCCCTGATGAACAAAAAGATTGCCTCAGATATTGAAACAATTTTCCTTATGACCCAGAGTGAATTTTCCTTTGTAAGTTCGAGCGCGATCAAATGGGCGGCCAGTTTACATGCCGGAGTAGCGGATTTCGTACCACCTCATGTCGAAAAGGCATTGATGGAAAAGTTCGCTTGCCCCAGGCCATGACAGGTTGACTTAAGCCTAGAGGGGCCTTATGTTGCACAATAAGAAGGGCTATGATATCATAAAAACAATTTAATGAGGGGGATTTTACAAAATGTGGACCGTTATTTATATCGCACCCAATAAATTAATAGCCGAAAAATATAAAAAAATCCTCGCTGACGAAGGGATGCTTGTTCAACTTCGCCCGATTGGTTCAGCGCATCTTGCTGAGCATGCTTCGGTTGAAATTCTTGTACCAGAATCTGAAGCCGAAGAGGCGCATGAAATTATTATTGGCGCCATAGGGAGCTAAACTATGTTCAAGGATATATTTAAAAAAACAAAGTATGTCACGATACAACCAGCTCCGGCGCAGAGACGTTCTCCCTCTGATGTTTCACCGCAACTGCTTAATAAGAAAGAATTACCCGACAGTCTTTGGGCCAAATGTCCGAAGTGTGGGGAAGTTCTCTTTAACAAAGATCTCGATGAAAACGCACGGGTTTGTACGAAGTGTGAATATCATTTCCGGATTTCTGCGCGGGGCCGCCTGGCGATATTGGCTGATGAAAATAGTTTTGAAGAATGGGATTCAGAGGTACTAACTCTCGATCCGCTGAAATTTCCCGGTTATGAAGGAAAGCTTCGGGAGGCATTTGAGAAGTCAGGAACTCCGGAAGGCGTACTCACAGGGCTTGCTAAGATTGAAGGGATTCCTGTTGTACTCGCCTTTAATGAAGCGAATTTTATGATGGGCAGTATGGGCTCTGTCGTAGGTGAAAAAATTGTCCGGGCAATCGAGCGGGCGATTGATCTGAGTTTGCCGGTGGTCATATTTTCGACTTCAGGAGGGGCTCGGATGCAAGAAGGGATTCTCTCACTTTACCAGATGGCCAAGACTAGTGCCGCCTTGGGAAAATTGGCAGAAAAGCATTTACTATTTATATCGGTACTTACGGATCCCACGTTCGGAGGAGTTACAGCCAGCTATGCTTCACTCGGGGACATCTTAATTGCCGAACCCAATGCTTTGATTGGATTCACGGGGCCGCGTGTGATCATGCAGACGATGAGGCAAGAACTTCCCAAGGACGCTCAAACGGCTGAGTTTAACCAAGAGCATGGCTTAATTGATCTGATTGTGCAACGTGCTCAGATGCGCTCGGTTTTGGCACGTTTGTTGCGGTACCATCAGGAAGGGGCTCAGTATGCTGCAACTGTTTGATTTTGAAAAGCCTATAGCGGAACTCGAACAGAAAATTACGGAACTTCAGAAATTTTCTACAGATAAGGAAATCGACCTTTCTCAAGAAGTTGCCATACTCGAAAAAAAAGTGGCCTTTTTGAAGCAGGAGATATACGGAAACTTGGAGCCTTGGCAGAAGGTTCAGATAGCCCGGCACTCTGAGCGGCCTAATTTTTATGACTATGTTCCGCTGCTGTTTGAAGATTTCATAGAACTCAAAGGGGATCGGCTTTTTGCGGATGATCGTTCAATTGCGGGCGGGATTGCGCTTTTCCACGGGATTCCAGTAACGGTTGTCGCCCAGGTTAAGGGAAAAGGCACGAAGGAGAACATTAAGCGTAATTTCGGCATGCCTCACCCGGAAGGGTATCGCAAAGCGCTGCGTCTGATGGATCAGGCCGAAAAGTTTGGTCGTCCGATCCTGACGTTTATTGACACTCCTGGGGCTGCCTGTGACTTAGCAGCTGAAGAGCGAGGACAGGGAGAGGCCATTGCCAGATGTCTTATGGCTATGGCGGGTTATCACGTCCCAGTGATCAGTACGGTCATCGGAGAGGGTGGTAGCGGTGGCGCACTCGCTCTGGGGGTCGGCAATGTGGTCTTGATGCTTGAGAATTCTTTTTACTCGGTCATTGCTCCTGAAAGCTGCGCCTCTATTCTTTGGAAGGACACGACCAAGGCGAAAGAAGCGGCTGACGCCTTAAAGTTTACAGCACAGGATTTGTTGCGACTTGGGGTAGCCGATGAAATCGTGCGTGAGCCTTTGGGTGGAGCTCATAAGAACCTCAGGCAAACTGCAGAGGAAGTTTCACAGGTCATAGCGAAATATCTTGAGCGACTGCGTTTAGAGACTCCGGAAGTATTGAGGGGAAATCGCTACAAGAAATTACGGGCAATTGGTGTTTACCAAGAAATCTCCGAAAGGTCCTTAGGAATTTCAGAAAAAGACTTGACTAAATAGACGAGTTAATGGTATTATGGTTAAGTCGTCATCGGACATCTGACGAATTACTTGGGCGAGTGGCGGAATGGCAGACGCGTCGGTCTCAAAATCCGATATATGTGAGTATGTGGGGGTTCAAGTCCCCCCTCGCCCACCACAATGACTGAAACACAGCAATATCAAGGGTTTACAGAGTTGGTAAGAAATTACCAGCTCTTTTCTGTTTTTAGACCGATACATTCAAAGGTAGGTGTGACCGATAGATTATTACAGGGTAACGGTTCACGTTCCCTAATAAACAGGAGGCACACTGAAATGACAGCAAAAGCTACTGCGACAAAGGTTAAGGGCAGAAAGAAGAAAATAACTATGGATGGTGATTTCCCAGAAGTTAAACCGATGGATTCAAATGGCACTAAAAAGGACATTTTTACTGGTACTATTTCTATTCAGGAATTTATCAACAAACAGAAGGATTTTATGTTAGCTAAGAAGCTGGAAGGCTTGGCAGAACGCACAATGACGGATTATGTTAATTAATTCCAGTACGTTAATAATTGGATTTTACAGGAGTATGTCGACCCAACGGTCTCTTCAAACCGATACATTGAAAAGTCACTTTTTATGGGATACACAGGGTACATGATTTCCCATTTTAAGCCATCTACTGTTAACATCAGATTAAGGACATTGCGGTGCTATCTAAAGTGGCTATACAGTGAAGGGATGACCAAAGAGGATATATCTACAAAGTTAAAGTTGGTTAAAGTTCCGAAAGATACCATACACCCATTGAGTCCACAAGAAGTAAAAAAGATATTTAAAGTATTGGACTTATCAAATTATGCAGATTACAGAGACTTTTGTATAATGCTAGTTATGCTTGAAACAGGTGTAAGGGTTAATGAAGCTTCTAATATTATGCTATCTGAGGTTAATCAGAAGGTGAAATTACTAACGGTACGAAGTGAAACATCCAAGACAAGAGAAGAACGCCATTTACCTGTTTTAACGAAGACCATGAAATATTTGGAAAGACTGATTACCATTGCAAAATCAAACGGTGAACTCCACCTCTTTAATTCCACTTTGGGGGGTAGAGTTGCAACAATGACAATCATTAAAAATTTTGATAAATATGGTAAAAGAGCTGGCATTGAACATAGGTGTACACCCCATGTGTTTCGGCATATCATGGCAGTCAACTCAGTCAAGGCAGGAATGGACATCTTTACCCTACAGAAGCTATTAGGACACAGTAACATCACGACCACTCGACAATATATCCAGCTTAGCGCAGATGATTTAATCAGCAGTCATGGTAAGGTTAATGTCATATCTCGATTTATATAGGGAAAGCAAAGACAAGGAGGAAACACAGATGAAACCAGCTAACAAAGGATATACACGAACATAGCCTTATTTTCACTCTGCAAAAATATAAAATAAGGACAATTGTATTTTCATGATCTTCAATGAAAAGAGCTACTGGGGAGTACATCCCTCCAGTGGTTCTTTTTTTTGCCCTTTTTAACCCTCAGAGCGAGTCACTGGAACTAATGGAAAAACACAAAACTTATACTAATTTGCGTATGAATGATGAGAATATTAATTACATTGTTATTGATCATTTACGATTTATCCCATAGAATCTCAATAATATTATAAAAGCGAATTAGTATTAAACCCAAAAATTGTCTATTACAAAGGTCGGAGAGGTTAAAGAAACCACAAGAGAAGAAACAAAAATGAAAAGGGGCTTTAGATCACAAAACGAGAGAGTATTTTTCGAAAAAGGGATTGGAAGCTTTTTGTAGAAAAGTATTAGTAATTGATAGGACGAATAACTTTGATGTGCCAATATAGTAAATTTAAGCCATACTGTAAACACCCTCCCTGCGTCATAAACGTGAGAGGGTGTTCTATTTCAATTAACTTTTATCACCCAAGATAAAGAATAATTCGAATCGAACCTTTTTACGCTTTGATGTGTATATAGATTGTATTGTGATTGAAGGAGGATTATTAGTTGAGTAATGAAATCTTAAAAGAAAATGCTGAAATGATTTTCAATGAACACTCAAGCTATATCTACAAAGTTGCCTTGTTCCTTACAAACTCAAAAGAATTAGCGGATGATATTACACAGGAAACATTTATTCAAGTGTTTCGTAAATATTATACCTATAATTCTTCCAAGGCGATCCAGCCATGGATTTATAAAGTAACGTTAAATGTCACAAGGAATATGTTGCGAAAACAAAAATGGTTGAAATTCATTGGCAAGCTACCTGAGAAAAGCAGTTTAAATCTAGTAGAAAACACTGTTTTAAAAACTGAAGAGGAAAATGAGTTGTGGAGGGAGATAAACAATTTAAATTTTAAAAGTAGGGAGATCCTTATCTTGCATTTCTATTCAGGAATGAAGCTTAAGGAAATATCAGAATCTTTGGGAATTCCGCTCGGTACATGTAAGTCGAGACTAAATACGGCATTAAGTACACTTAGGAGGAAACTACCAAAAAATGATTTTGAATATCTGGATAAAGGGGGAGATACATTTGAAGCCATCTAACTGCGATATCGGAATTATTCTAGAAAGAGCCTTGGAACAGCATTCTCAGACAATCTCATTTGAGCCCATTTGGAATAAACATCTTAACAATAACCGGAAAATAATCAAAAATAAAAAGCAAACTGTAATGATTTTAGTAGCCGTGTTTACGTTTTTTGCTATCACTTCTGTTGCTGTTGCTGGCATAATGAGAAATATTGACAAAACCAATTATTCTTTTGTCAATGATCCCCAGGTAATTGGAAAATGGGAATCAGTTGATTTTGTTGAGAAAATCGATGATTTTGTTCCTGGCAAAAAATCCACTCAAGATAACTTATACCTCAGTGCATTAGCCTTTATTAAACAAGGTAAAGTATTAATGTCTGTCGAAAATGGAAATTTAGCTATTTCAGCATTTAATTGGACAAAAGACAAATTGCTAAACAAACAAGAAAAAACGGCAAGTGAATATGTTATTAAAGAAATTAATGGAACACCATATATGTATTTTGAATGGAAGAGTGGTGATTATGTATTCAGGAATATGAAACCCTACTATTACGTATTAAAAAAAGTTGATAGTAATGACTATTCAAATTATCAAGTTGTGCATAAAATAGAAGATAAAATTGATTACCCTTTTATTGATGATTCTCAAATGAAAGGTAAATGGGAAAGTGTGGATTTTGTTAAAACTATTGATAGTTTTAAACCTGAAGTAAGTAGCTGGATGGGTGATCTGTATCTTACAGGCTTATCTGTTAATGAAAACGGTCAATTGACGATCACAACAACATCAGGTGAATCCTCATCTTTATTAACTTGGACTAAAGGTATGATCATTAATAGAGAAAATAAAACGGCAAGCAAATGTGAGATAAAAGAGATAAATGGAACAACTTATATGTTCTATGAATGGAAGAGTGGGGACTATACTAATAGAGGAATGACACCAGAATACTATGTACTTAAAAAGATTCCATAACCTCAAGGAACTACTGAAAAAAGGTTGCGAATCATACGAATTTGTAACTCCAATGAAAACCGGAGTTAAGATCAATAACTAGATGTAGTCACTTATTAAGGTGGATAATTACCAACTCATACCGAGGAAAAGCTCGCCGGCAATACGATGCTGATCTTCCGATGCCAGAGCGAAATCTAAAGAGAGCTGCGGCCGTTCCGAGATTAAGTTTGAGCTGAATACATATAAGCTATGGAAGATGTAAGAGGGGGGAGACGGCGGGACTCTCCCTAAGATGACTGATTATTAGCGCTGCTATATACTAGTTTGTTCGTCCATGAAGGTTACACAATAACCGCGTAGTTCGAGACATAATAAACCTGGTAAAATCGTTCGCCCTACTTGGCTCTCACTTCGGTAGGGCTTTTTTTTATGTATACGCACAAAAAATACGCCTAAAGGTATTTGTATACGTATAAATTAGGTGTATAATACAAATAGAAGGAGGCGATAAACAATGACGGTTCGGGAATTACTTAAACTTCTGAATAAGAATGGGTGGACAGTTAAAGATACAAAAGGCTCACACATCCAACTCACACACCCAACAAAACTGGGGAAAATAACAGTACCGAACCACAAAGGCGACATACCTCCAGGCACACTTAATAGTATTTGGAGGCAGGCGGGGTTGAAATAAACCCTGTACCCTGCCTATAAGTAATAAATAATTTATAAGGGGGAATTAATTTGCGTAAGGCAACTTACTTTGCGGTGTTTGAACCGTCAACCGAAGGAAACTTTGGTGTATTTTTTCCGGATTTACCGGGCTGTATCTCGATGGGTGATGACTTTCAACATGCCCAAAGCATGGCAGAAGAAGCATTGGGGCTTCATTTGTGGGGTATGGATAAGGACGGAGAAAGTATACCTTCTCCATCGCAACCCAAATTTAGTGATATCCCCGAAGGAGCCGTAGTTGTAGCTATTACGGTATTCCCGGATATGGTCAGCAACGAGATGGATAATCGGGCGGTAAAAACAAATATAACATTGCCAGCCTGGCTGAAAGAACTGGCAGAAAAACAAGGAGTAAATTTCTCGCAGATTACCCAAGCAGCCCTAAAAGAGTATCTTGGAGTAGAAAAACACTGATGTAAAGCCCTCCCAAATGGTGGGAGGGCTTTACGTTTGTCATTTTCTCACTTATTTTATAGTGAGAAAATGACAAGGCAATTGCTTAGGCGTATTATTTGGCATAATTAGCTTGAGTTTAGACAAGTTGAACCGTGTTTTATACAAGTTAAATATGCCTTCTTAATTAGCGTAATCGGAGTTGCTTTAATTATGTTTGGTACAGTTAAAGCTTTTATTTCGAGAAATATAATAATTCAATCAATGGGAGTTGTACTTTTTATAGGAGGAATAGTAGTTAATATTATTGCTTGGAGATGTCCAGTTTGTAACAAGCCCTTACCAAATAGGCAATCAGTAAAGTATATTAATTATTGCTCCAATTGTAATGCGAAGTTAAAATAACATTCTTATAGTTCGCAACATTCTTAAACTGCGACGCATCATTAGTATATTAACTTTTACAAGTTTGAAATTCCGAGGTGAAATAATGCCAGAGATGGTTAAGATTAAGAAGTTAGAGTTTAATGTTGAAGAAATATTGAGTACATTGACGGACGATTTCGAAATGAGCACAGAATGCCTATCGAATTTGTTGGGAGTAAAAAGTGATGGACATAAGTTTGAAATACCAACAGGTTATGAATGGCATTCTTTTATTTTCTTACTGCTAATGTTAGACAATATTGTAAATGAAGAACCAGATTTTAAATTCAAAGCATTTTTAGAAGTGCTTATTGAAGTACATAAGATTAGTGCTAATACTATTGCTAAATTTGCTAAAATCAAAGAGCAGGATGTTTTAGATTTTATTAATGATACGAACACAGTACCAATTGAGATAAAGTATAAACTTGCATCTGTCATTATGACATTAAGATTTATATTCAAAGCAGTTGAGCAAAAATTATAATTTCAGGGAGAGATACTGTACAATATTCTGATTATGCGTTGCATTGCCTGTAATGTTATACAAGATCATCCAATTTGGGAAGGATTGTGTATTGGTGAAAATATTTCAAGTTGATGCGTTTACTAGTGAACCATTTAAAGGAAACCCAGCGGGAGTATGTTTATTAGAATACGCTAAACCAGATTATTGGATGCAAAGCTTGGCCACGGAAATGAATTTATCCGAAACTGCATTTATAATACGAGAAAAAGATATGTTTAACCTCCGATGGTTCACTCCTAAGACGGAAGTTACTTTGTGTGGGCACGCTACCTTGGCAAGTGTTCACATATTGTGGGAGGAAAATATATTAAACCCGAATGAAGAAGTTAAGTTTATTACGAAAAGCGGTATATTAAAAGCAAATCGAGGGGTCGATGAATCTTGGATAGAACTAGATTTTCCTGCTAGATTAATTGAACCGTCAGAAAACCAGGAGATTTTAAATGAAGTGACGTTGAATTCAGAAGTCAGATGGGATGGAAGGTTATTATGATATGGTTTAAGTTCGGAATTTTGGGGGCGATGTTCGTAGTTTTGATGTCGATCTTAATAACTGGATGTTCTTCTCAACATTCAGAGGGAGTTCAATTTAAAAATGAAGTTCAGCTAGAACAAGAGGGATTTGTCTGTAAGTTAGTCCGGGAAGTATATTTAGGAGATGATAAGGTTCTCTTTCAAAAAGTAGCTTATGATAGAAATGCAATGACCTTTGTATACAAAGGCGGCAAGACACAGTTGATAGGGTCTGTTATTATGGTTAATGGCATGGAGCGTCAGAAACCTCAAAAAGTTTTAGAACATATGGATCAACCTCAATTGCCTTTTGGAACGACGACATACTCTGGTAACGACAACTACCATGTCATTACTGTTTCACATAATCTTAAATTAGTTCAACAGCAAGTAGCAATTGAGATTAACATAAATGGGCGAGATAATAAGTTTAATATAAACTTCCCTGGAGATAAACTTGCAGCTTCAACTGCAGAAGTAATGGTGGATTTGAATGGAAAAGTTGTTGATGAAGGAGTAAACTCTGCGGTTAGAGTAACAGTTGGCATTGGTAGTACTGTTGTAGAAAGTAAAGGTGAAGGTGGATTTATTGTCCTAGATAAAGTGGGGGGAAAGGTGATTCCTCAATCCACAACGATTACCTCACCAGGTGAAGCAACAACAATGTATGAACCGTTGCCCTTACCGAGAAAAGATATAGGAATACGGATTTTTCCAAGCGACGGTACAGTGCTGATTTCTCGTATATAGGAAGAGCAACTTTAATAGCATAATGCTACCTACCAGTCTATCCCCGAATTTCCACAGTTTCATTCCACAAGTCAGTTGGCTAAGAGCCTTACGGCCTTTGCACTGAACCTTGGTCAATGCACATATCTGTACGAACACCGCCAGGGTGAAGGATTGGTAAAATTGTACTGACGGAATACTTATGTCAGCAGTAACAAGAGTGATATTTAGTTAGTGAATCATTGGAGGCTTTCCGATAAATGAAACCTACGAAATTCATTTGTAAATGGGAAAAAAAGCGGGCAAAAGGTTTTTTAAAACATATACTTCCATATATTGTTGCGACTCCATTAGGAGGACTATTCGGTGGAACAATAGGAACTATAATCGGTCAAGGAGATGTTCATAAGTCATTTGTAAAAAGTAGTACAATATATTGTGTTATTGTTCTTTGCCTATTTGGGCTAGGATCTGGTATGTACGATTGGCATAGGAATGAAAGGAAGTATAAACTCCTAACAGAGAAAAGTAAATAGGAAATATGTGGTACTGAAGCTGGCTTGCCTATCCGGGCGAACCGTAGGCTTAAGGGCCTTGCGGGCCCTCGTCTCCAAACCGTGCTCGATGCACAGGGCTATGCTCCCTCGGTCTACAGATGGCTTCTCTGTTTCATTTATTAAATAATGATAACCAACTTCGTTTTTCTGGCAAGAGGTTATTAAGGTCCCCTTTGTCTGTTTATTCCCCTAGCTCCAAAACGAAGACTGAGGCGATGAGGAAAATCATATTCCTTATGGTTTTGCCGAGGCAGCATGTCCTCGTGTTGTGGTACTTGTTAAGAATGGAGGGTTCTAGTACTATGAATATGGATATGAAAAAGGTTAAAGCCGCATTAACAATATTAATATTTGGTTATTTTGTTTATAGAATCGCAAGAGGCTATTAAAGATCTCTTTAAAGCACAAGTTATTATATTTATAGACTTGGCAGAAAACAAACCGTGTTTCAATTGGGAGCTGCTTCCAAATTCGAATAACATCCTTTCAATTTCTAAGATACTATACCTGCCTCTATATATGCCGGGACAAATTTTTTCCGTGCACGTACTTACGATCACTTCGCGAAACCATTTGATGATTTCCGAAGACATTAGCTTTTGTTTTTTTCCTGTTTTGCCGTTATTTAAGGATTCAGCTAACTTTCAGCTTCCCTTCAGAGACAATTCAGCTTGACCTTGGATAATAAGTAGAGCTTGGTTCAGAGTTATAAGGGGGGCAATATATGCAGAAGTTAAAGGGAATCAAACTATTGCTGATCGACGATGAGCCGAACATTTTACAATTTCTAGAGATGGGTCTTCAAGAGGAAGGCTTTGAGGTGTTAACGGCTCAAGATGGGATGACGGCAGTAACGCTCGCCAAGCAATTCCAACCCCATATAGTAATTCTCGATGTCATGATGCCAGGTATGGATGGTTTTGAAGTGTGCAGAATGCTCAAGAAGACCGAGAATATGGCAATCATCATGCTGACAGCTAAGGATGAAGTGGGTGACCGTGTGAAAGGACTTACGCTGGGGGCGGATGATTATATGATGAAACCGTTCAGCTTCGAGGAACTGTTGGCCCGTATTCATGCTAGAATTCGCAATCAATTCCCCAATCTGGTGGGAGAGGTTGTGCTTGGAGCATTTCGAATTGACGATAGGCGCAAAGAGATTCTTTATGATCAACAGGCTCTGGAACTCTCTACAACTGAGTATGAACTGCTCAAATTTATGGTACTTAATCAAGGCTTGGTCCTGAGTAAATCAAAAATCTTAGATAAGGTTTGGGGCTATGACTTCGGCGGGGATGAAAATATTGTAGAGGTGTATATCCGCTCACTCCGAGATAAATTAAATGACAAAGAACACCGCCTGATCCGCACCTTGCGTGGAGCTGGGTACCGGGTTGATTTGTTATGAAATCTCGAATTCGCTTTCGACACTTTTTAGTTCCAAACTCGCTTCGTTTTCAGCTACTCTCTCGTTCGTTATTGCTTATGGCTGTGTTGTTGACAGTCATTGGTTTGTTCCAATACCTCTTCATGCAAAGCTTCATATACCAAAATCAAGCGAAAAGCATTCAAAACGAGATTCAATCGGTTCCTCCGAACGCCTGGCAGTTGATGGCAAGCAACAGTTCAGTTAATATTCCAAACAATATTCCAAACAATATTCCAAACAATTTTCCGGACAATACTCCAAATAATAATATTCCAGACAATGCCTCGAATAATATCCCAGCAAACAAACCAAGTGAAAATTCAGCGAATGGTTTTAATCATGGCCATTTTTTCTTTATACCGGACGCTACAGTCGCTTTCATTGATAGCTTGGGAAATTTTACAGTACTTTCCAGTCCCCCTACGAATGTTGGAACACCACCTAAGTTAGCGGAACAAGATTATCAAGACGCCATGGCTCCTAATTATAGATTGATTTACAAGGTAGTTACCCAAACCACAGGAGGTGAGCAACTACTCGTTCTTCAGCCAATTCAAACGAGAGGTTCTATGCTCGGAGTGATCCAAGTAACTGTAAGCACTAAACCTTTAGAAGATATGTTGATTCAACAACTTGTCATTTTCCTATCTCTCTCGCTGCTCGCATTGATTGGTGGCATGTTGGCATTTATCCCTGTGCTCAGAAAAACATTGGTCCCTTTGTCGAAGATTGTGGATACAGTGGCACAAATCGACGCAGGCAATCTTGCCGAGCGGTTACCTGCTGAACAAGGTCAAATGGAAATCGATCATTTGGCAATCTCTTTTAATGGGATGCTAGAGAGACTAGAGTCGTCTTTTGAGGCGGAAAAAGAGGCCAAAGAGCAGATGCGTCGCTTTGTCGCCGATGCCTCTCATGAGCTCCGTACTCCTTTGACTTCTATTCACGGGTTTTTAGAGGTGCTACTCCGTGGCGCTATGAATCAACCGGATAAGTTAGACAGATCGTTGAAAAGTATGTATGCGGAATCGGAGCGCATGAAAAAGCTGGTGCAAGACCTTCTTTTACTCGCCAAGTTAGACCGCTCACCCTTGATCCAACTAAGCGAAGGAGAACTGGACGGCATCATCAAGGAGATGGCACCGCAGTTAAGGTTATTGGCGGGAAATCGTAAAGTCAGTTTACGACTTACTTCGAATTTGAGATGTCAATTTGATGAAGATAAAATGAAACAGGTGCTATTGAATCTTTTCCATAATGCGGTACAGTATACTGATCCCGAAGAGGGGGATATTCAACTTTCTTTGGATAAGGTAGATGATGGTGTTGAGCTGACCGTGAGAGATAATGGTTCTGGTATTCCGGAGGAACATTTGCCTTATCTATTCGATCGTTTCTATCGCAGCGATCCTTCCAGGGCCAGAAAATATGGCGGAGCCGGCCTGGGATTGGCTATCACTAAATCACTTGTGGAGCTCCATGGGGGGACGATACGGGTAGAAAGCGTCGAAGGCGAAGGAACCGTGTTTTTTGTACGGTTGCCAGCACAGGGGATTGTCCCCCATGGTTAGCTTTCGCTAAACGAATTTATTTGACTTTTATTGGCGGCACTTTGCAGAAGAATTGAGAAAACATATTCTGTAAGTGAGTGAAGATGAATGGGCTCTTAGAGGATCACCTGTCCGTTATCGCCGTCCACTGTTATCTCTGCACCGTCGCGAATGATTTTCATCACCCCGGGTATGTTGACCACGGAAGGAATACCATATTCCCTTGCCACTATAGCGCCATGCGACAAGAACCCTCCGGTTTCCATAACGATACCGGAAACTTTCAGAAACAAGGGGGTCCAGCCCGGGTCTGTGGAGGGGGCAACCATAATGTTGCCGGCTTCCAGTTTGGTCCATTCATTGGGGTGAGATATAAGTTTGGCTTTACCCGAAGCTTTTCCTGCAGCAACACCTAAGCCGTTTAGTACTTTGCCAGAAACTAGCTGAGCGGGTTTGGCGAAGCTCGCTACATCGTCGATTATTAAATCAGGTGGATCAAGTCTTTCTAACTTCTCTCTAGTTGCCTTGCGTTCGGTAACTAAATATTTCAGACTATTTCCATCCCATTCGTCACACAAAATTGAAGTAAGTTCGGACAAGGCGCAATGATAAACGTCGCTTTTTTGCTCTAGTATTGCCCTGTCTTGCAAACGCTGGCCTATTTCCTCAAACATTAAACGAAGAGGTTCGAAGAACTTAATAAGGACAGATTTAGACATCTCTCTTAATTCTGCACCCGTACTGGCTTCTTTTGCCCAATAATGAACAATGGGCTTTTGATAAAAAGGTAGGACACGAGAGATCTCTTCCCAGGCCTGATTCGCCTTTAATTGCTGTTGTTCCTGGATCTTCTTTAAATCTGCGGTTTCAATACTGTTTTTGATAATATCCAAAAGATAGGAAGGATTTTCGCGCCAGCGCGGATTCATGATCTCGAGTTCATAGACTCCACGATGACCGAACTCATTTAAAAACTCAATAAATGCTTTTTTAAATAAAGAGTTATCGGGCAATGTATTATCCCAATTTAGAGGATTAAAAGGTTGAGCCAAAAAGAATTTCTTGGCCTCCGAATCCTCAGGCACCATTTGAGCTAAGGCCATTAAACGATAACCATGTTGGGCGCTGGTAATTTGCGCACCGCCGGCTAAGACTGCAGTTGCTAAGGAATGACCTTGGGACTTAAAGTGTTTTTTTAGTTTGTCCACTAGCTTTTGGTTTGGATAAGTTGCTGCTCCAGACATAAAAGCAAAGGTAGGCATGTAGTCCTTGCGTGCCATCATAATTTCAGTAAACATCTTTAGAAAGTCTTGATTCGGTAGGTTTTTGAAATCCTTTTTCAGCAATTCCTGCGTATATTTGTCAACCGCCGCAAAAGTTTTGGCAGCATTCTTTTTGCTTTTGCTTAAGGCCAACACAAATTTATAGAATCGAGATAATCGTTTAAGTCCTCGTAAGCCATGATAGGGACCTTTTTCATAAATTATAATTTCTGGTTGATGCCCTCCCATTGTTTCGTTTGTTGAGCTTGGGGTAAGACCGAAACAGTCATAATGCCTCCATTGCAATAAGGACAAATTCGCATACGCACGACCGTTGAATATTCTTACGTTCTTTAGACCGGGTAATATAGGATAGCCAACGGCTTTTAAGTAGGAACTAAAAACGACATCTACAACATCCTTGCACATCCTTGCACCAAGGGATGAATATACCATGGGCCCGGCATCTCTGAAATTTCCATTAGACCAAATCTCTGGCTGATCCCTTAATTCCGGATAGGTTATCTTGGGCAGCGCCGTTACTGGTCGAGCCTGCACTAAAACAAACTCTTTACCGTTAAATACCCATTCAATATCTTGATTGTCTATACTTTGTCCGAGGGCCTCAAAAATCCTTAAAATAGTTAACCCTAGTTGTCCTATTTGCTGATTAGACAATACTTGCTTATCGGCAAAACCCAAAGTCGGGGAGAAATTCGTACCACCGTTCTCTTTGAGAAGAGTGATTCCTTCTTTGCGGCCAACTCGAATTGAACTTATTGAGGGTCTTGCTAATCTCGGATTGTTATCAAGATAGTATTCGTCGGGTTGAATCAGACCTCCGACCACACTTTCACCTAAACCAAAATTAGCGTTGATAAGAATCATATCTTCTTCTCCTGTGCGAGGATCACACGAGAATCCAATTCCTGCTGCTTCGGCAGGGATCATTTCTTGTATAACGACGCCTAACAAAACATCCATGTCTTGAACGTTCATTTTGCGACGATAGGCAACTGCCCTAGGCGTCCACAGGGAAGCGTAACATGCTTTGATGGCCAAGATTAAATTATTGAACCCAGAAATATTAAGAAGAGAATCATGGATGCCAGCAAATGATATTGTAGAAGAATCCTCCATTGAGGCAGAAGAACGAACAGCCAAAGAATTATCGAAAATATTCAGCTCTTGTAAACTTCTCATAAGTTCGTCTCTTATGGAGGAAGGGATCTCTCCGTAGTTTATCTTATCCCTGATCTGATCGAATTTTTTTAGGCTGGATTCTTCTTGTACATTGTCAAGAGTGACAGTTTGCGAAATAGCTTTAATACTCTCATTAAGACCATTTTCAAAGATGAACAGCTCATAGGCATATGTAGAAAGTGCTCCACCAATAGGGATTTTAAAACCGTATCTTGTGAGCCTGCCTAAGTTCCATCCTTTTCCGCCAACTATTTTGGAGCCTGCTTCAAATGCTTCGGACCAATTAAGAAAGATCTGTTTAGAATCAGTATTCAATCGATTCCCCTCCCTAAACTTGTTTTTCCCCAAAGGGTTTTGCTGGTTAAAGGTGAGGCGGCCTAAAGGGACATAGAATTACCTGGATTTTGTACCGTTAAGAAAGATGTCTACACAGCGGACCAGACTGTCGCTAAGAGAGATGTTTTCGGGATCGGTCAGCCAGGCCAATACCGCAAGAGAGTAACTCATTTCCAGTTGCTTTGCCAAATCTTGCGCTGGAATGTCCGGCCTGATTTGACCAGTCTTCTGAGCTTGCTCGATCATTTTTGTAAAGAGGTCTTCCAAACCACTGCGCAGTTGCGTATCTTTGGCGGGGTTAAGCTTGTAGCGCATACGATAGGCTATATACACTCGCCAGATTTCTGGGTCGGTTCCACATAGTTGGCTAGCCTTTTCAAACATTGCTAATAAGTAAGAGGAGATGTCGGGATATTTGCCAATGTACTCGTCTAAATACATTCGCCCTTCTTCGATAATCCCTTGAGCATAGGTACTTAGAATGGCTTCTTTTTCAGGAAAGTAGTTGTATAAAGTTTTTTTGGCAATATCAACTTCTTGGGCAATCTGTTCCATGGTAGTGCAAAAGAAACCTTGCTTGCGGAACAAATCTAGGGCTACTTCAACTATTAGTTGCCGCATTTTATCTTTTTTTCGTTCTGTACGGCTCTGTTGTGTTGGCTCCTTTAGCATGATAAGCCTCCTGCTTTTACTGCTTCAATTTTTGTCAATTCTTTCACAAGGGGCCGAAAGTACTCATATTAAATAAAGCATCATAAATCTTACACCGAGTGTAACGTTGCCCTAAAGATATTATATCGCTAGTGTGTAAACGTCGCAAGGATTTTTAGACTCTACCACAGCCATATTCGGCAATTTATTCGACTTCTATGATAGGCGGAACTTTTCGAGTACTGCTTTTGTACTATCGGACGGGCAAATCACTCAAGTGGGCCGGCTCATGTCGGTGTATTTGTCATAGCCTGATTAGAAACATCTAAAGGCCCGTCAGAAAAGTTACAAACAAGACTGACTAAAATACATCAAAGAATACAAAATTTAGCATTAACCCTCGGTAGATCGAGTGATCGTGCCCAGGGTTAATGCTTTTGCCTATTGACATTTTAATAATAGATAAACATAATTGAATATAGATAGTCTATATTCAATTATGTAAAGACTTGGAGGAAGCTTGAATGTCCGAAGTAAAATCTAATCGTCGCTCTTACACTAGTCCCTTGCGTTGTAACCAGAAGGAAAATACGCGGGATCGCATCTTAGATACAGTGGCGAAGATGATCAGTGAAGGTCGCATCCTTGACTTTAGTGTCAAAGATGTAGCCGTCCGCACGGGCATCTCCTACGGTACAGTTTACCGTCACTTTCCAACGCGAGAATCGTTTCTGGAGGCTCTTTATGAAGAAGCCTCGAAAATTATGGCGCAGAGTGCTCCTTTTAACCCGCAATCTCTTGACGACATCCCTATCATGCTCGGAAAGACAGTAGAGAAGTTCGAGGAAAGGGCAACTCTTGTACAGGCTTTCTCGATCGCTTTACTGGTTAATAATGTTAAACCTAAAAGCAGGCATCAACGAGATCAAGATATACAAGAGCTAGTAATGAAAAGTAACCCTCGCTTGTCTTCAGGAGCCGCTGGGCAGGCAGCGGCTATAATTTCCCATCTCTGCAGTTCTCTTACTTGGGCGACGCTTAAGCAGAGGTATGGCCTAAACTCTATTGATACGGCTGAAGCAATGAATTGGGCGCTAGAAACTCTTATTCAAGATCTAACACGGCACGAGAAGGATTAAACGCAGGATAACCCACGATAACCCACGAAAGGCGGGGGTGAGGTGTGAAACAATTAGTTTGTACATTTAAGGAGTTGAAGCCTGAACAGACACGTTTGGCAGGTGGGAAAGGAGGAAGCCTTGCACATCTTTTTAAAAACGGTTATCCAGTACCCGATGGCTTTATAATTATGCCCATGGCCTTCGAAAGGGACGAGTTAACACTAGAGGCTTGGGCTCAGGTCCAAGCACATCTCAAAAAAATTCGTCAGAGCGGAGGTGAAAGCTCCTTCGCTGTCCGTTCCTCTGCACTGTCTGAAGATTCTATCATGGCTTCTTTTGCTGGTCAGTTTGACACCGTGCTGGAGGTTAGCGCTGATGATGACGTCCGGAAGGCGATCCGAACCGTGCGTAAGTCACGACATAGTAAGGCGGTGCGGGTTTATAGCGAGGCAAAAGGTATCAACGAGTCTCACGACATGGCTGTGGTTATTCAAAAAATGGTGAAAGCGGACATTTCGGGCGTTTTGTTTACTGCAGACCCGATTACTGGTAACTGCAATAAAATGGCTGGTAACTTTATCTTGGGATTAGGTGAGAAATTGGTGTCCGGTCAGGTTACAGCTTATACGTTCAAGTTGGGGAGGGAAACAGGAATTTGGCGCAGGGGCGGCTATGAAGGACCGCTGGAACTGAAACAGTTTGCTGCCAAGCTAGCAAAACTGGGGAACCGCCTGGAGAAGGAAATGGGCTGTGCCCAGGATATCGAATGGGCGATCGCTGGCAGTCGATTATATTTGCTGCAGTCTCGTCCAGTGACGAGTCTGATCGGATATAACCCTATCCTCGGTGAGTGCAACGATAGTATGACTGGCAATTACTTATGGTCAAATGTTAATTTCGGGGAAGCAATCCCCCAAGTAATGACACCTCTCACTTGGAGTGTCCAACAGCAAATATACGAATCGTGGCAGTTGCAACCCGGATATCAATCATCCGGCAATATTGGTGGTCGTATCTATCTTAACTTAAGTATCTACGCTTCGGTTTTAGCTGCGTTAGGTAAAAACAAACAAGGTATAATGCGATTTCTGGAAGGCATGTTATATACACGGATTCCCGATAGCATAGAGATTCCTCTGATACCTCTGTCCATAGGGTCGAGACTTTCCGTTCTATTTAATTTTGGAGGCATAATCATCAAACAAACTAGGGCGGTGCGAGGATTGCCCAGATTTCTAAGTGAGAACGCAAATTGGTGCGAGAGAATGCAGAAACAAATCTATGAGACAAATGAGAACGTCGAACTGACTTTCTTGTGGCACAACGAGATTTTACCTCACCTGCAGAACACGGTTTGGAGCGTAATGGGCAGCGTGACTCAGTTCTCAGACTATACGATTAAGTTGCGGCGTGAGCTAATTGAACTGCTGGGGCCGGAGGATGCAGATAAATTAATTTCAGGGCTGAGTGGCAGTATGGACGTCAGTGGCCGTTCAGGACTATTAGCAAGTCTTGGACCCGTTCTTGGCATAGCCAAGGTTTACCGTCGAGAAATTGATCGGACAGAATATATAGCGCAGTATGGTCACCGGGGACCCAATGAGTTTGAGCTGTCTGTTCCGCGTCCCGCTGAGGACCGGGTTGGCTCGATCAGCAGTTGGCGCAGTTTGGGAAATCGCCCGTTGATGTAGAAGCTCTACTTATTAAACAACGCGCTGAGTCCGCTACTGCTTGGAATCGTTTTGAAACAAGCCATCCGCGGAAGGTGCGATCTATGAAAGGCCGTATAAATAAAGTGGCTCCCAAGGCTCGCCTGCGTGAAGCGGTTCGTTCGGAATACGTGCGTGATCGTTGGGTTGCCCGGAATTTCGCTCTGCGCGCTGGGAAATTGTCAGGTTTAGGAGACGACATTTTCTTCCTGACAATCGAAGAGGTGTTGAATGTTCTGTCGGGAGATGAGGCAGTAGTGAAATTGATCTCAGCCAGGAAAGACATTTACAGTAGGTATTCGTCTTTGCCTGCCTACCCGTCGATTATATGTGGCCGTTTTGATCCGTTCCAGTGGGCGGCAGATCCCAAGCGACGCAATGACATCTACGTTGCTTATGGCTACACCTCTGATTCCACGTCTGATTCCAGTGAGCCAAACGGTAATCTGATAACCGGTTCCGCAGGGTCTGCGGGTCGATTCGAGGGAGTGGTTCGTCGCTTAGACAGTTCGGAGGAAGGAGATCAATTTCAAAAAGGGGAGATCCTAGTTACCTCCCAAACAGACATCGCTTGGACACTTCTCTTTCCTCGGGCGGGTGCAATTGTCACTGATGTGGGAGCACCGCTCTCACATGCGGCCATCGTTGCTCGTGAGTTGGGAATTCCCGCAGTTGTAGGCTGTGGCAACGCGACTAGGCGTTTAAAGACCGGTGACCGCGTACTTGTCGACGGCGGGCAAGGTGTTGTAATGTTGAAAGGAGAAAACAATGAAAGTAATGTTGATTAATCCCCCTAGTGGTTCCAAGCATATGGATGCGATCTTTATGCATGAACCGTTAGCGTTAGAGTATCTTGGTGCAGGACTTAAGCAAGACCAGCATGAAGTTGTGATTTTTGATGCCCGTTTAGAAAGTGATTATGAAGCAGTATTGCGATCTTACCAACCTCAGGTAGTAGGTCTAACTGCATTTACGAATCAACTTGCCATTGTTAAGGAAATGGCTTCCAGGATTAAAGCTATTAATTCTGGAATTTTTACTATAGTCGGAGGACACCACGCTACAGTTAAGCCAGAAGATTTTAATGTTAAAGATATTGATTTAGTGGTTCGTGGCGAAGGGGTTACAGCTCTAAGTGAAATTTTACAATGCCTAGAGTCTAATAAAGTATTCGATAGTATATTGGGGTTGGGTATTCCTGGTTCGGAGATGTATCTAACACCTTCGAGGCCACATCCAAATTTAGATAGTTTACCGATACCTGACCGTTCATTGACGCTTAAATATAGGGGGAATTATTGTGAGGAATGGATGAAGCCTCTCGCATCCATTCGTACTTCTCTAGGGTGTACTAACCGTTGTACCTACTGTGCCTTGTGGGCACTAACCGGTGGAAAATACTTGGCCCGTAAACCAGAATTAATAATCAAAGAACTACAATCTATCGAAGAGCCAAACGTTTTCTTCTGTGATGATGAATCAATGTGTGATTGGCAACGAATGGATAAACTGGCCGATCTAATTAGCGAGAGCGGCATAAAGAAAAAATATTATCTTTATGCTAGAGTTGATACGGTCTTAAAACATCCGAACCTGTTCGCCAAATGGAAAGAGATTGGCCTCGCGGAGGTATTTATTGGATTCGAAAGTTTTACCAATCAGCAATTAAACGATTTGAAGAAAAACATAACCATCGAGCAACAGTATAAGGCCGCAAAAATTCTCAATGATCTTAAAATTGGTATTGCTGGGTCTTTCATGGTCGATCCGTCCTATACCAGAGAGGACTTCAGAAGACTTATATCTCACATTCGCAGTTTGAAAGTGGACTTAGTTATCTGTTCGATCTTAACCCCGTTACCCGGTACGCAATTATACGAGAGTAAAAAGGCGGAGTTAATAACCGCTAAGCCGGAAGCCTATGATTTCCTGCACACAGTTTTGCCCACAAAATTACCCCTTAAGCAATTTTATTCGGAATTTTCACGACTGCTCATTAAAGCAACCCCATTATTGACTAACTTAAAATTTATCGGTAAATACGAAAAAGGAACTCGACTTCGAACCTTGTTGAATTCTTGGGGAATTATTAAGATCATTCGAAATAGTTATCGTTTACATGAATAAATTCATTTAATATTGGAATTATTAAAGCCATTGCCAGAGACAGAACGACCCCGGTAATCCATAAACCTTGAGCGATTTTCACGGTTAGGGGTTTATGAAATCTATTAGCGGCACTTTGCAAGTGCCGTTTTTGCATTATTGAAAAGCTTTAACTGTTAAATTCCTATTGATCTTCACGCCCTCTATGTATATACTATTAGCTAAGTATATACTTTTAGCTATGTGGCTTGAGAGGGTGTGACTATTGTCGAAACCGCAGTGACAAGATTAAGGGAATCGATCAAGGCAAATCAGACTCGGGGTTGTGAGGTTAGGCTAGATCAAGTGAGTAAACAGTACACTCAGGGCAAGGAAACGGTAGTCGCTTTGGCCGAGGTGAGTTTAGACGTGAAAGCGGGTGAATTTCTGGCAGTCATGGGGGCCAGTGGATCAGGCAAGTCCACACTATTGAATTTAGTGGCTGGATTAGACAAGCCCAGTCAAGGAGATATTTTTCTCAACGACCAGGCAATTTCCGGTTGGAAGGATAATCAGCTAACCCTGTTTCGACGGCGAGAAATTGGTTTTGTCTTTCAGTTTTTTAATCTGATCCCTACCTTAACTGCCGAGGAGAATGCTGCTTTGCCCTTACTTATGGCCAGTCAGCCCCGGTCAGTTTGGCAACCTCAGGTAAGTGATTGGCTGGAGCGGGTGGGTCTTAAAAGTCACGGTAAACACTATCCAGCAGAATTGTCAGGGGGCCAAATGCAAAGGATAGCCATAGTTCGCGGGCTCATTCATCAACCTTCCCTTATTCTGGCTGATGAACCGACTGGTAACTTGGATTCCAAAACCGGGGATCAAATGCTCTTTATCTTGAAAGAAATTACGGAAGACCTGAGAGTTACAGTCATCATGGTTACGCATGATCCCATGGTTGCCGCTTACGGTCACACTCTAATAACCCTAAAGGACGGACGAATCCTCGATTCGGCAGCGAGGTGAGAGAGTTGTTATGTTAAGTATTAAGTTAGCCCTAACCTATTTTCGGCATCGTAAACTGCGGGCGATTTTAACCACGATAAGTGTGGCGGTAGCGATAGCGGCGGTGGTTGCTTTGCAAGGGTTGAATGGCAGTATGGATTATGCGCGCGGAGAGTTAGCCGATTTACTGGGGGGCAAAGCCCAGCTGGAGGTGAAAGCCCCACTGGGTGGCATAAGTGATTCTGCCTTGGAGACAGTGCAAAAGACTGCCGGGGTACAATCGGCAGTTCCGTTCGTCCAGAAAGATGTACAAATTAAAGAACTGTCGGGATTTACCACGATGATGGGCATTGTACCCGGAAAAGATGAAAAAATCCATACCTATCAAGTAGTTCAAGGCCGTATGCCAGCAACGGGTCAACGTGAAATTGCTGTACCGAAAAAATTGTTGCGAGGGATACACGGACAATTGGGAGATACCTTGCATATCCAGACGATGAAGGGAATGCAGGATTTTAGCCTTGTGGGGATCTTGGAAGATAGCGGCGTGGCTCGTGCCAATAGCGGCGCAGTCGTCTTTATGCCCCTGGATACAGCCCAAAATGCCTTCGGTTTAAACGGTAAACTATCGAATATCGACGTTATTCTGAAAGATCCGGGCAATGTACTGACAGTGCAAAAAGAATTACAAGTGAGTATGGGTAATGCTGTAGAGGTACTCACTCTTCTTGGTCGGAGTGGGAACACAAACAAAATGTTGGATTTCATAAAAGGCCTTGATAATGTCTATGGGTTCATGGGATTATTCTTGGTTTTGTATGTCATATTTAACTCCCTGAGAGTCGCAGTGGTGGAACAACGCAGTCAACTTGGAATTCTGCGAGCCTTAGGCTGGCGCCGATGGGAAATCCGCAAATTAATTATCATCCAGGCAAGCATAATCGGTGTGATCGGCAGTACGCTTGGGCTTCTCTTGGGAAGGTATCTGGCTCAAGCTTTGCTGAGCACTATGAGTGATACGTTGCGTGGAATGTTCAAGATTTATAACCCCAGCCTTCGTTTTACGGCGCATGATTATGCCATAACCTGGTTGGTTGGTGTGCTGGCTTGTCTCATCGCAGCTTGGCTGCCCGCCTGGAAGGCTGCCTGTATTGCTCCGAGCGAAGCCATGAGCAGCCAATACTCTAACAACGAACTTGGATATTCTCGGTGGCGGGTCGTGGCTGGCGCTATTCTAATGATTGCGTCTTGGGCGATTCTAATCTACGGGAATAACCTGTCTTTAATAGTGCAAGGTACTTTAACCATGACTGGTATAGTAATAGGGACGGCCGTCTTATTGCCGCCACTCTTGATCTTATTCTTAAAACGGTTGGAGCCCTTGGCAGAAACATTTTTTGGGTTGATAGGTTGTCTGGGGGTGAGATCCTTCCGGCGTTCTCCTCGGCGCGCGGTGGCTACAGGGATGCCAATACTCCTGGGCTTAGCAATTTCCTTTGGTTTTCTGGGTATCTTTGCCAGCGCTGACCTGACCTTGGCCAACTGGCTTAAGGCCTTGATTTCGCCGGACATTGTGATTACCCAAGGATTACAGACCGCAGCCAGCAATCAGGTGGGTTTACCTGAAGCGTTGGTGGAACGGGTACGGAACGTGAACGGGGTAAGAATCGCTGCAGGAATACGGACTACCGGTATTCAATGGCAAGGCAATCCTATCGATCTCCAATTGTACGATGTCGCAGCTTGGCGTCAATTTATCAATCCCCCTGTGCTCGAACCGGGGAAAGAACAAGCGATGGATGCCTTGCAACGAAATGGTAATATTTGGATTTCGGAATCTATGGCCTTACAATATGGTTTGCACATTGGCGAAAAACTTGCAATTTCTACACCTGCTGGAGCGATTCAGTTTCCGATTAGTGCCATTACCAAGGATTTCAATAGCTATAATGGCAGTGTGTATATGAACCGTCAAGATTACATCCGGTATTGGGGCGACCACTCGATTGATTATGTCTGGTTAGCCTTGGAACCAGGCGCGTCACCAGCTTTGGTGCGGGATCAGCTCGAAGCAAATCTGAAAAGTGACTTTCGAGTGCAGGTGGTTTTGGCTTCTGATTACCGGGCTAATGTGCTCAAGTTTGGCAGCAGCATAGCTGAAATTTTCAACTTGGTGATCCTAGTGACTCTGATGGTGGCAGCGGTTGGGACTGCCAATTCTATGTTGATTTCAGTATTAGAGCGGACCAGAGAAATCGGTGCCCTCCGTTCTGTGGGGCTCACGCGCAGGCAAATTAGAGGGATGTTCATGATCGAAGCGGGGTCTTTGTTCCTAGCAGGGATTCTGCTGGCCATTCCGGTGGCAGCAATGATTCAGACCGTGGGCAACGTGTTTGATAAAAACGTCATTGGATGGGTCTTAGATGTTTCGATCCCTTGGGTTAAGATTACTGGTGTTGCGATTGCCCTGGCTTTAGTTGTTGGCTTCAGTGCCCTGTATCCTGCCTGCTTGGCCTCCAAGGTTGATCCGGTCAAAGCCTTGCGTTCGGAGTGAATCGTTGAGACCCGTTAGATTCTTAGATGAAAATTATACAGTTAAATTAAGGAGAGTAGTTAGTCATGCCGGTTAAGCACGCCATCTTAGGAATTTTAAAAGAAGTCCCGCGCCATGGATATGAGCTAAAGAGTATTTTCGATGAGCGAATAGGGAACTTCTGGAACCTCAATTACGGACAAATATATACTACACTGGACAGGCTGGAAAAAGAGGGTTTCGTGAGTGGCACTGAAGAGGAGCAAGATTCCCGACCAGACAAGAAAGTGTACGATATTAGTCTAAAAGGGGTCCAAGAGCTAGAACGTTGGCTCCAAGAACCGGCTACCAAACCGCGGCCTTTACGCGATGAACTTTTTATCAAATTATTGTTCACTAGTCGAGATAATCCGGAGCTTGCGCTCCGACTAATTGAACGACAGACGCAAATATACATGGAGCAAATGAGAGAACTGACCGAAACGAAGTACCGTCTGAGCAAAAACGGCCCTAACCAAGAAAATATGATGACTGAACTTCTCACAGATGCCGCCTTATTCCATGCCGAAGCTGATGTTAGATGGTTGAGCCATGTGGAGGCAAAGATCCTTGCCTATGCCAAGACGTAACGACCGAAAAGGAGGAGAAGAAGTGACGTTCGAAGAAAACTTTGGGATTAGTGGTTTGGCCATGATCAGTGTTATTTCAGGTGTCTTTATGGCAATTTTGGATTCCAGTGTCGTGAATGTAGCCATTCCAAAGATGATGTCAGTATATGCTACGGACCAAAGTACCATCGAATGGGTTATCACGGTTTATATTTTAACCGAAGGTATGTTTACGCCAGTCAGTGGTTATTTAGCTGATCGTTTCGGCGACAAGCGCGTGTACGTTTATGCCTTGATCGTCTTTGTTGTCGGCTCGTGTCTGTGCGGTGCCGCTTGGAACGCTTCAGTGTTAATTGCCTTTAGAGTCATTCAAGCCTTGGGCGGGGCCTTATTGCTGCCGGTTAGTATGAGCATTCTTTTTAGCTTGTCTAAACCGGAAAAACGTGGCATGGTCATGGGGCTTTGGGGTATTGCGATAATGTTTGCTCCAGCTTTTGGTCCAACCATCAGCGGTTACATCGTTCAAAATCTAAATTTCCGCTTGATTTTCTATCTCAATGTCCCAGTCGGTGTGATTAATATTTTCATGGCTAAGGCTTATATTCCAGAAATGAAAGCTAAAGGTGAGGGCAAATTTGATTTTCCTGGTTTTGTAACCTGCATTATTGGTTTTTTCTGCCTGCTGTACGCGCTTTCTGACGCCCCAACCAGCGGATGGTCATCGCTTAAGATTATTTCGCTGTTTATCACGGCTGCTATTTCTCTATCTCTCTTTGTGGTGCTAGAGTTGACCACGGATAAACCGATGGTCGAGCTGCGTCTCTTTAAAATCCCTACTTTTCTGGCATCCACTATTGCCGTGAGTGTTATGACTATTGCCATGATGGGTGCATTTTTCGTCATCCCGCTCTTTTTACAGAACGGTCTCGGGTACAGTCCCCTGCAGACGGGGCTTTTGACTATGCCGGGAGCCCTTGTGACAGCAGCCCTGATGCCAGTCAGTGGAGCATTGTTCGATAAGTTTGGAGCTAGGTCGGTAGTAATAATTGGCTTTGCGTTTATGCTGGTTGGTTCGCTGTTGCTGGTTAATCTGAATTTCTGCTGGACGTTTACGGCAATTATGTTAGTTTATGCGCTGAGACAAGCGGGAATGGGCCTGACGATGATGCCCCTCACCACGGCTGGGATGAACGCCGTGCCCCCTTCACTCGTGAATCCAGCGTCTGCTCTACAGAGCACTTTTCGCAATGTGGCAGGTTCGATGGGTACCGCTCTTTTGGGCACTGTCATGCAGACCCATTCCAATCTTAGTTTTGCTGCTTATATGCAGCATATAAATGTGCAATCATTGCAAAAAATCTCAGCTTATGGTCTGCACCCTTCCGTATATGGCATCACAAATCAGGCTGATCTGTTGCAGTTGATGTCTGTACTTAAACAGATGGCCTTTCAAAATGGTATACGAGAAGCTTTTATTATAGCTGCGATCGTTACTGTTATCGCTTTTAGTGCGGCACTTTTTATTGGGAAAAAACAACAACCGGTTGATACAAGACAGAATGAGACAATAACCGTTGCGTCGGCACTTTAGCGAGGAGAGAGGTTGTAAATATGATTTTTTTAATCCTAGCCTTTATAAATGCTATTAGCTGGATATACTTGGGGTTGTTGCTGTTTAGTTATTTGAAGAAGACACCAGTTTTTCGAGGTACTACTTGCCCTGACAAGGAGATTATTTATCCATCATTATCTGTCATAATTCCGGCCTGTAATGAAGAAGAGGCTATTGAGCAGACTATTAGTTATTTAATCAGCCAAGATTACCCTGATTTCGAAGTGATAGTTATAAATGATCGTTCCACAGACCGAACGGGGGCAATTCTTGCAGAGCTCGGCCTTAAATACCCGCAACTGCAAGTTATTACGATTACCGATCTGCTTCCGAAATGGTTAGGTAAAAATCATGCTCTTTATCAAGGTGTGAAACAGTCTAAGGGCGAGTGGTTACTTTTTACTGATGCTGATATTAAATACTCACCTAATAGTTTAAAGAAAACTGTTGGGTATGCTTTGAAAAACGATCTTGATCACCTAACAATCGGTCCAGATATAGTCTTCAAGGGGTTTTTCTATGGAGGGTTCATTTCCTTCTTTGCTATAGTAGTTGCCGTTATATTCATGCTTAGTAAGAGCGCTGGACTCGGTGCTTTCAACTTAATAAAAAGATCGACATACCAAGCAATTGGAGGACACGAAGCAATCGCTATGCAGCCTGTCGATGACTTTGCTTTAGGCAAATTAGTTGCCAAGCAGGGCTACAAACAAAGTTATGGGTTAAGCAAAGGTATAATTTCAGTAAAATTATACGATAATCTCTTGGCCATGGTAAAAGGTATCGAGAAAAATCAATTCGCAGGGGCAAATTACAGCGTCTTAGCCACGTTGGCAATGGGTTGTTTCCTTTTATTTATGCATGTGTATCCATTTGTCGGGTTGTTTTTTGGACCGGAATGGGCAAGAGTACTGTGCGGTGTTTCTGTGATTACAGTGTTTGCTATTTATAATTACTCAAAGAACTATATGTGTCTCTCCCTAAGGCATTTTTTCATTCATCCTATCTCTGCATTACTATACTTTTGGGCGGTGATAAAATCCATGGTTAAGATTCTAAGTAGAGGAGGCATCGAGTGGAGAGGAACAGTTTATTCTTTAGAAGAATTGAGAAAGCACACCCTTTAAGTGAGCGAAGAGGATTGAAGTCGTTGTTTTTGTCCTGTTTCTGACAGGACTTGCCTCCCCCGACAGTGATGGCTATCCAAATTCGTCACTGGTGACGAATTTGACCTACACCCAGGCGCTCATCCTTCTTGAGATCCAAGAAGAGGAGCGGGAGCAGTTTGTCGCGGAGCATGATGTTGAGAGCATGACCAAATTGGAATTGCAGCCATTTAAGCGGTTTGAGCATGTTGTGGTACGCTGCTTTGAAAATGGAATGAGTATAGCTACCGTAGCAAGGTTATGACCGCGTCTTGCTGCGATTGTATTGTATTGTATTGTATTGGGCACCAGCCGTTTGTTAACACGGATAGTGGCGTGCATTGAAGCATGATAAAGTTGGTTGGAATATGTTAAGGACCTTATGGAAAAGGTCTTATAATTTATCATGAGACAGGTTTCGCCTAATTTCGCAAGGAAGTTATGAGATGATTGAGCCATCTTGAGTTAATACCCATTGGCCGTATGTAGAAAGCTGTGCTTCCATAAGGAGAATTGGGCGACTGGCTTAGTAGGCGTTTTGTCTATAATGGGAACTTAAACACTATTGAAAAGTAGTAGTTTATTGTCCCAGACAGCTTCGGCCAACACTCAAAACTTAAACGGCTTAGGGGGAACTGTCGGGATAGTATTTTTGTCTTTCTCAGAAAGCATTCTTTGTAGTTAACGAAGATGCGTTAAAAGTTATTAAAAAATTAAGGGGTAGGTACCATGAACCCAGATGTACATTCCGTAAATTTAGCCCAAATTGCTCTATCAAGATTAGGTTTTCCTTCCGTTAGGGAAGCAGAGCAAGATCCTTCCTTTATTAAATATGTGAACCCGGTTGGAAATGTATTAGCCAAGCCTTATAAAAAAACACCCGATCTTATAGCGGGGCCAAATAATGGTGATCGGTTAGATTTTTATATTGATGTCCATTCGCCAGACGGATCTATGATTAACGACAGAGGTCCGGTCAAGGATATGGTAAAAGATTTCAACCAAATGAAAGACGTTCTCTATACTAGGCCGGGGGAGAAGGGACGGTTTTACTTTGGAGAGTATGTTCCTCAGTATTTCCCTAGAGTTGTTGACGCTCTTAAGACTAAAAGCGAAAAGTACGGGCAGTTGAGACAATCTAAAATGTTTGGACTGGTGGCCGTTTTTGACGGCACGGACCCTGAGAGGTTTTTCAACACAGAGCTAACGATGGTGTTGTATGCCGATTATATCTTCAAATGGGTGCTCCCTATTACAAAGTTTGATATAAATGCCAACAAGATATTTCACCATGCTTTAAGCGACTTTGTTGATCAAAGAGGAAAACTTGTAACGTTCGGCATGCCTATAGACTTGGATTTTGCCTTTTACCTCCTATTTGGGGTTGGTCCTTTAGGGAAGAGGGGACTTATGCTTTTCAACACCCAGGCTTTCGATGTACAGTACCACACGCAGCCTGTCTTATTTGCTATGCAAAATATCTTAAACAATGGGGGTAATATTCCATTACCTCTCGTATAGGATAGAAATTTGGCCCTTTCCACAAATGCGGAGAGGGCTACATTACTACCCAACAGTTGATCGTTTTGTGAAAACGAATCCGAGGGCGCTCGCCACGCACTGCAGCATATATTAACAACTTCTTATCATTTGTGAGTCGTTAAAGTTCTAGGGATTTTGCCTCCTTGAAACTTCTGACTAGCCATAAACTAGGTTCGTCAATTCTGTACCTTTGTTGGTTCGAGAGGAAGAATAACTTGACACAAAAAGATAAGGCTCCGTGAGGGATTTTACGATGGGGACTACTTTGAGTTAGTTTTGGAATAGTATCATTTGCATCACGATCGAGCTCGCGCCGGGGTAAAGCATAGCAAGCTGGATCATAGAAGTATATGGTGGGTGACTAGGTATGTTAATAAGTCAATAATTAACGAGAAACGGCAGGTTGTCTTTTGTAGCGGTTTGGCCGTTTTCATTAGATATTATCACGATCGCAAGAGGAAATTGAGTTGAGAATGTGTGTAGAGGTGACTTATCTGGAGCTTGGAACACAGAGGGAAGTGTAGTTGTTTTGTATCTCCCAGTGATGGTAGACAAACATAATTGATCGCCAACCCGAGTAGTATTAACGTCTAGTTGGGGTTGTGGCCATTTTGTCTGCAAAGTTGAGTACTCACATTAGGCTAATAATGCTCAGTTTGTGTAAAAGATGATTTGGCGAATAAAAAGCATGAAAACAACCACAAATTATTTGCATGAGGGGAAACTTTCAATGAGTAGAAAAGCCAAGGTATCAGACCCTATCACAATTGCTAAGCCACATACTTTAAAGAAATTTGAATTGATTTCACGTTATGTTGATGAATGGGCTCGAAAAATATTAGGGTACCCTAAGTCGCAAGGGATTATCTATATCGACTGTATGTGTAATTGTGGGATGTACTATGATGAACAAGGAAATTTGATTGAGGGAACAGCTATACGTGTTGTAAAGCTTCTCAATAAAATTGTCCTAAATTATCCGGGCAAAAAAGCAGTTCTTTACTTTAGGCATTAACAAAAAAATAAGAAGTCAATTTCAAGCTCATTAAAAAGAGACGTATCCCTTGAAATATGTTTTAATTGTTAATTACTACAAAAACAAAAAAACATAACAAAGGATACAGAAATATGATACTTGGTA
>JARLHW010000219.1 GCA_031292075.1 Desulfosporosinus sp. | reverse complement strand
GTGTGCCTCGACGGTGCCGATTTGCGCGCGCGTCGTCTCATCCAAAAGCACGTTGCCACCGGCCCAGTCGGCAGACTTTACATAGTCGACACCGGTATCACCGAGTTTGATGGTCGAGATGGTGCCGTTGACGTTTTGCACGCCGAAACCGTTGGTCAGATCGGCAGTGAGAGTCGTGCCGGGGGTGCCGGTCAGCGTCGCGGATTGACCGGAAACGGTGATGTCGCCAGATGCAGGATCAATGCGGTAGGTTCCGTCGACGGTCGATACCGGGACTGGCTGTCCGGCTTGGAGATTGCTGGTGTTGACGGTACCGGCGACGGTGACCTGATTGCCGCTCCCGAGGTCAGTAAGAGTCGCACTGCTTGTGCCTTGCACGACCAAGGTTCCGGAACCGTTTGGATTCCCATTCGTATCCGCTCCCTGTTGAACGGTGAAACCTCCGCTCTTGTATGTTACTGACGACACTTCACCACTTGGTATTGTTGTGCCGCCAGATGTCACATAGGCGCCAGTAGAAGTATTATATGTACCGTCTGCCGTGACCTGAATAGAGGTTTGACCAGAACCTCCAGGCGACGTCCATGTGAGTGTAACTGGAACAGTGTTATTATCAGAAGTATCATTTATGACGCCATCAACTGATTGGGAGCCGCTCTCGATTAACGGCTTAGCAAGAATTATTCCTTCCTTCAACCCAAGAGATCCAATGCCAACTGCGGCAAGAGGGGGAACAGCCCACACCTGACCAAGTAGCGCCATTGCACCCATAACTATTGACGAGGTGTCTGAGATTACTCCACATGCTGCCGCTGTCTTATCTATTTGAGATGTGGCGTTGTTAAAAGCATCTACATCTGACCCTAAACTCAATACTCCCCCAGCAGCCCCCAGTGCCGGACCAAATACCGTGCTGAGTTCTGGATTGCTCTTGACAAACGCAAGAACAGAACCGGCCAACGACACAACATTTGCACCCCATTCTTGCGAACTAGTACTTTTCCGTGAGATCCAAGTTTGGATGAGGTTTTCAGCAATTGAAGCTATTTCGCCAGCCATGATTACGACCCTTTCGTGAGAATCCTATCTAATAACAATTCCGTTTACTGAAATAGACATCGCCCACAATACCACCTCACCGATTAACAGTCCCACTGTAATGTAAACAGCATTCAATGAAGTGAAAAATATAATGTTCCAACGACTTGCTGTGCACAAATCAATTTTATCTATCATTACTTCGTAATCGTTAGACTGTGGATACACTTTATTTCCAACATATCTGTGAATCGCGACAAATATAAACATTGCTAGCGCTGATATGCTTGCTATAATATTCATAGTGCGCAGTTCTATAGTAAATAGTATGCTATAGACGACAATTATGGAAGCCGCTAAAAGCATAGACGCTTTCATTTTCGTCATATTTCTCATCGAAACACCGGAGTCAGAGTGCGGTTTTCCATTGAGCAGGCCTTGCCACAGTCGTGACGGACCTGCGACGTATCGCGCGACAACTGAAAAAAAATCGAGACACCAGACGCGCCAAGCCCGTAACGCGAACCACGGCCTCGCTCGTCCCGGCGTCAAACAACCGCTCATTCGGCATGGTCCCCACCAACCGTTTTTCCACCTGAGTTGGGCATACTTTCGTCGAGTTCGCCCTTACCCGCAAGATCTAAGGGCATGAATACGCCGATAGTTATGCTTTGTTCACGACAAGCTACATTGCGACGCCTCACATATCAACCGTTGGTACGCAATATTACATAAAATTTTGTCTTATTTTATTCTATATTAGAGAAATACTCAGACCCGAGGGAACCATAGAGCAGAGAGCCAAAGCCCTTCGTCTTCATAGCGGCAACGATCCCTGATTGGCGGCATGCCACCTGCGCCTTGGATCGATCCCTGAAACCGAAGTGCGGCTTTCTCGGCCATTCCGCCATTCGGTGGCGTGTCATCCGCTGGCCTTGCAAAATGGCT
>JARLHW010000218.1 GCA_031292075.1 Desulfosporosinus sp. | reverse complement strand
CTCAGACTGATGTAGAGACCAGCCATGCCCGTAATAACAAGACCTTATAGTCTCCTCCATGCACCATATAAAGCAGATAAAGTACCACGGCGGTAAACTATTGCGGCATCCCTATCATCACCTCCTTTTTGAATATATCGACAACGGAGATTGCAGTCCTGAACTCAGCAAATTTTCCTTTCCATTCAGCTGTGAGCTTCTCGTAAATGGCTTCGGCATGATGGCTGTCACATAAAAAGCGAAGCTTGAGCTGTATTCCAACCCCAATCTGCCGCAGCCGCGTAAGACAAGAGTCCATCTGCTCTTTTCTCATCTCGCCGATGCAGAGGTTCACTCTTCGGATAGTGCTAACGCTTGCCATGCTCTCTAAGATATATACCAACGTCTCTCCTGATAGCGGCTTGCTATCGAGGTAAAATGCTGATATCTTCGGAAAGTTCCTAATCGCATCCGCCATCCTTTTAGTGCATAAGTCAGAGATCCTGTTGCTCCCTAAGCAGAATGCGGATAACGTGCTGTCGCATCCACTAGATAGTATATCCATCACCGCCGTCGCCCCTGCATCCGAGATTGCGTTGCTGCAAATGCTGAACGCTGATAATGGACAGTATTTCAACTCCTTAGCCACAGCCATCGCCCCTGCATCCGAAATCTCTTTACTCCTAATGGAGAACGCAGATAGCGGACAGTCCTTCATCGCCTTAGCCACAGCTATCGCTCCCGAATCCGAGATCCCACCGCCACAAAGGCAGAAGGCGGATATCGGGCAATCCTTCATCGCCTTAGCCACAATATGCGCCCCGAAGTCTGAGATATTGCTGCCATCAAGATAGAACGTAGTGAGCGAACGACAATCCTGGGCTGCCACAGCCACTGCCCTGGCCCCTGTGTCGGATATGCGGGTTCCATCAAGGCAAAACGCGAAGAGTGGCTTATTGCGGAACGCAGCCTGAGCCAGTGCTTCTGCACCAGCATCGGAAATATAGTTGCCTTCGAGGTAGAGTGCGGAAAGAGGATTCTTTTGAAGATAGGATGTGAGCTCGGAAGCAGTGTGATCTCCAATGGAACCCCAAGATTCTATGTATATTGCCGTAAACCTGAGCATGCCCGCGTTCTTCAAAGCAGATATTGCCTTTTCTTCCTCACCGAAGGTTTCATCTTGGAACATAAATACCTCCTCATTTGTGTACGTGGAAAGCATCGGCTTGTGCTGTCGTACCCCCACAGCAATTTTTCCACTCACCTTCTTAAGCTCTTCAGAAGCTGTATCAAATATGTTCAGAAGGCGTTTGTTTAGCTCTTCTATCGTAGCTTCACTTTTCGCACCACTCACGGAAAGACTTCTGGCATAGAAGTACAATTCAGCGTATCTTTTCTCGCTGTCCAGCTTTCGCATTTTGTTGCATTGCTCATCAATCTGTACGCAGATTGACTGGAACTTATTGATTTCCAGAAAAAGACCTGCCTTCAGCTCCTCCAAACACTTTATCCGTCCCTCTGCAAATTCCTTCTCCTGCTTCCCATACGAATATTGGATATGCTTACGCATGAGCGCTAGTCCGATATCTTTGCAGTTTTCTGATACGTGCCCTGTCTCCCTCCCATGGACCCGTTCACACTCTCCACACATTGGGATATTTTTACAGGCCGGACACACGTACTCCACCGGTTTTTCGCGATGAATCATGCAATGATTGCATACCTCTATGCACTGCGCACCTAAGTTGTCGTAAGATGTCGCAAGACGAGGATCGTCAGGTCCATACAACGTTTTGAAAATTTTTATCTCCTTTTCGCAGTAATTGCGTGCTTCTTCTCTGTGTCCGATAGCATTGTATACAGCCCACAGAATTTCGTACGAGAACGCTATAGTTTCGTTAGGCTTCACACCTGGCAATTTTGATTGGATTTCCAGTCCCTTAGTAGCAATGTCTATTGCCACCTGATAATTGCCTGCGTGGTAGCACGCTACAGCCAGATTGTTATACGCACTTGCAAGTTCCGGATCGTCCTTCTTCGTTTCTTTCATTATCTCTACAGACCGTTCGAAGCAATTTGCGGCCTCGATGTATTTTCCAGTATAAACGTAGAAAATCCCCAGGTTATTGCTCATCGTTCTGATGGCGGACGGTGCCTTTCCGTTTTTAGCTATTTCTGCGGCTTTGAGAAGGTAAGGTTCCGCCTTATCGTTCTCTCCCAGCTCAGCGTATGAGTTCCCTATGCCATTGTAGATTTGGAAAAATTTGGATTGGGTACTTTGCGGTTCGTTAAGACATTTCTGATAGTACCAAACCGCTGTATCGAACTCTTTCAGCTGATAGTATGTGTCTGCCAGTATTCTATTGTTAACATTTTTTGCGACATCGTCCTTGTCAAAGTCGTCAAGCTTCAGGGCGGAGCAAAGGTCTGGGCGATCCGCGACCACCTTCTTGAAGGCTGCTTTTGCTTCATTGTACGTTGGACGTTTCTCGGGGTCATATTCCAGGCACCAAGCGATAAAATTCTTCCAGTGGCCCTTGCCTATTTTGGATAGCGCACTTCTGACCTGATCGACATACTCTTTATGTGCATCTTCATTATACCCTACTCTTTCTTCAACAACCGCATCTAGCTTTAGATTGCACTTCAGTATGAGCATCTTCATAAAAGTGATGCCAAAGGAGAAGATATCGTACTTCTCTGGTATAATCAACTCTCTTAGCTTTTCGTTTTCCTGTGCTTTCAGCATCTCAGGTGGAGCATAAGATTTTGTATATCCAGTAAGCCGATCGCAATATTTTTTAAACTTTTGCGAAACGTCGGATCTGCGGAGCGGGACGGTCGTAGCAAAATCAATCAGCTTGAGCCTCTCTCCATCCCATGTAACATTTTGCAGCTTTATGTCGAAATGCGCGAAGTCTTGCTCATCCATTAGCTTAAGAGTGTCAAGGAGCTGATACATGATTTTCACTGCATCGCATTCTTTTTGTTTTCCCGAGAGCTTTTCCAGACTTTCCCCGCCATACTCCATCAGCAGCTCAAGTGCGTACATTTTCCCCTTTTCGTCTTCGTCCTGAATCATGGCCTGTTTCATGTCGCGTATTTTTACTGTACTACTCCCGCATACTAAACTGAAAGTCCTTCCAATGTAGTATTCTTTGTAAACATTCAACAACTTTAAAACATTGTCCATTTTCACCTTCATTGATTTCAAGACAAGTTCAGTGCCGTCGCTTAGGCTCACCTTGAATACCACTACCGTGTTGATTATTGCTACAATTACCACAATAATTGAACGGATCAACTTTTATATTTTTCGCTAACACCTCGTATTTTGGGGATAACTTCTCGTAGTCCTTCATTATGCTAGTCCAAATCTTTTGGCCTCCAGAAACTTGAATTGGCGACTTGAGCTGACCTTGGAACCGGCTTGCGATCTCCATCATCATTTCAGTTTTGCTTTTGACCCTGCCATAGCAATCGCTCACGCTTTTTATTGACCTTGAGATGTCTTTGATCTCTTCCGTAGCCTTCTCCAGGTCATCCTTCCAGTGCTCGGGCCCGTCGAGCTGCATCTTGCCTTCTGCGGCGACATCGGATGTCTTAGCGTGGTGGCTAGCCTTTTGCTCTTCGCAAGCTTGCCTCTTTTCCATTTTTAATAATTATCACAAGGCTGTGGCCACGTATAATTGTGGTGTAAATTTAATTCATTAATCATAGCATATCTTGTTGTGAATCTAGCCTTGCTAGTTCTCTCACACTCTTATCACAGAGCACGCGCACAGTTCTGGGGTTTTGGGGTTTTGGGGTTTTGGGGTTTTGG
>JARLHW010000217.1 GCA_031292075.1 Desulfosporosinus sp. | reverse complement strand
TTAGCCAAAACAGGTATGTCCGTTAACAGTTTTGTATAATGTAGGGAACAGAATTTAGATGAACCGGATAAAGCATTATGTTTGAATCCTAAAATGGTTAAAAATGTAACTTGACTTATTTATTTTTTTAACATGCCTTATACTCTATAAAGTCGCCGCAATCCTAGGGAGTTGAATACTTCCCCAGCATTGGCGGATAATTCATAAGAAAATGAAGAGGTGTTGATATTGTTTACAGACAAGGTTTTAACGTGTAGGGACTGTGGTCGAGAATTTTTGTTCTCAGCATCAGAACAGGATTTCTTCGCTGAAAAAGGGTTTACAAACGAACCGAGGAGCTGCCCTGAATGCCGCGCCGCTAAGAAGGCTCAAAACCGCCCTTCTGACGGATATAATAACAATCGTTCTGAACGCCGAATGTTTCCAGCTATCTGTGCTGAGTGTGGAAAAGAAACGGCTGTACCTTTCCAACCATCCGGTGATAAGCCAGTGTATTGCCGGGAATGCTTTCATCCCACACCACACAATAAATGGTAAAGAAACTGGTGTGTCGTTCTCTTTGGTTACTCGCTGATAACATCCTTCGTTATCGCGAGATAGCCTTTTGTAGCATGTGTACCGTCGCAAAAGGGTTTATTACGTGATTGCCCACAGCGACAGAGTGTAACCTGATTCCTCACCTCGTACTGAGAACCATCACACGATTCGATCGGAATACCACCTCTTACCCAAATCGGACCGCTAACCTTTTTGGGAGGATCTTCAATGATTCCTATGGAGGGTTCATACTTTGGTTCTAGAGCCTGCCCTGTCTTTTTATCCGAAACGATCAATCGTCCTGCCGGACAGTCCCAAGCTCCTTGGATTGCGCTTGAACGAGATTCAGGATTATCGGAGTCTTCAGTAAGGTCCCAAACTCCTCCTTCTTGGCGATGACAAAACCGGGCAAAAGCACACAATCTTTGGGCATCCGCAAGGATAAGGTCTGGACCTATAATTTTTTGAGCCTTGTCAAGAGGATTTCCTTTGCTGGCAGTTTCCGTACCATTATAATTAATCCTTCTGTGAGTTCCGTCGCAGTAAGGACTGTTGCTCGTGTGACCACAGCTGCAAAGAGCATACTGCTCCTGTTTTGGGTAACAATCGTCTTGTTCCCATTTCACAGAACGTCCTTCTTCATCAGCTATAATGGTTTGTTTTGCTATCGGGATATTACCCAATACTAGGTAGGGACCATCTTTAACAATTTTGATCTTAGGAATATTTTTATCCTCGGACATGTTTAGTTCCTCCCATTATTACCACCCACCAGAGGTGCCTTTATTTCAGCTACTCCAACGATTTCATGCTCCTAAGACAACTTTCTATCAAAACTCCTTTTTTGAGTTCTAAATTAAAATTGAGATTTCAGCCCCAAAGATTATTATCTTTGGGGCTGATTTTCAATTGAATTTATTTAACCCTACGCAATTGAGTCTGCCTCTCAGGTTTTGATAGAGGATACGATCTAGCTATTTTTGATTTCTGCCTACGCTCTGACTTGAGACGTCGATTTCCTGACCAATAACCAAAGAAAACTACAATTCCCAAAGCAATAATTATCGTCAGATACCTCATATGCACTCACCCTTCTAAACCAATACAATCAGTTCATAAATTCAAATGCCTTGAACCTTCTCTGGCGCTTCTTTTAGCATTGTATTTAAAGTATCATTCTAGCCTCTATATTGTCAATGGTAAAGCGCCCCTGAGCAGAAGGCATTAAATCAACGCGTTGTATCCCAAGACCATTCCTGACTCCGATTTTAATCGCAGTAGCCCTTTTGCCGTAGTTTTGTTAGATGTTCTTTTAAAATGGTTTCCAAATCTATGCCATATTGCTCTTCGAGGACAAACATCATTGTGACAGCCGTCTGTGCCACATCTACCAACTCTCGGGCCACCATCTGCATGGCTTCTTCTTCTTGTAGGCGTTGTCGTTCCCCACTAAGTCCCCTAAGTTTGCCTATGGCTTGAGCCAATTCCCCAGATTCTTCCATGATCTTCAGGGCCGTACTTTCCAAGGAAGGACTTAAGCGATTCAAGCGGGGGAGAGTCACAGTTTTAGAAACGAGCTGACCTTGGCTTAAATTATAATCTGAAGTCATCCTCGTAACCTCCCACATTTTTCTTATCCATTACTGCGGATTTAGTCATTATAACATTCCTTGACTGAGATCACACTAAAGGATGTTGATGTTCTGAAGAGATTTTAAAAGGAATTTCTAAAATGAAGCTGCTCCCGCTATTTTCCTGACTCTCTACTCTGATCGTTCCAGCCATGATTGCCACAAGACTCTTGGAAATAGCTAAACCCAAGCCAGTACCGCCAAAGTTTTTCGTGGTCGAACTATCTCCCTGAGTGAATTTTTCGAATACGATAGTCACTTTATTGGCGGGTATCCCAATCCCAGTATCTCTAACTACAAATTGCAAGAGTAGCTTACTCTCCTGGCTCCTTAGTAACGAAACATCAAGTTGTACTGAACCAACGTGTGTAAACTTAAGAGCATTACTCAAGAGATTATTGAGAATCTGCACAAGTCGATAAGAATCGCCGATTAGTCTATCAGGAATTTCTCCCCTGATATTATATACCAACTGAAGATTTTTCTTTTCTGCCTCAATAAGAAAAGGTATCACAGTTTCTCTAACAAGCTCTTTAAGACTAAATTCTATAGCGTCTAGCTCCACTTTACCAGCCTCTAGTTTCGAATAATCTAAAATATCATTAATAATCTTCAGCAGTGACTTCCCTGACGATATTAAGATTTTAACAAAATCTTTTTGTTCATCCGATAGCTCTGTTAACTGCAAAAGTTGTGCCATACCTAGAACACCATTCATGGGCGTTCGTATTTCATGACTCATGTTGGCTAGAAACTCGCTTTTAGCCCGATTTTGCTTTTCAAGTGCTTTATTAGTGTGCATAAGTTCATGCATTAAACCTGTTTGCTTTTCATGTAATGTTAGATAAAATTGAATTTTATTAATTAACTGTTCTTCTTTAATCGGTTTTATCAGATAATCAATGGCCCCTAATTCAAAACCTTTCCTGATCCACTCTTCCGCAGTGAATATTGCACTGCAAAAAATAATAGGTATATCGATCGTTCGCTTATGTGACTTCAGGACTCGTGCTAAATCATAGCCATCAATATCTGGCAGCTTGATGTCTAAAATCACAAGATTAAACTCTTTTTTAAGGATTTGTTTGAGTGCTTCATTCCCTGTAGTGGCGCTGGTGATTTCACATTGCTTAAGTTGTCCTAAGATCTCTTTTAAAACGACGATATTGCCTTCATTATCATCTACAATTAAGATCTTATATCTCTCATAAGTCACTAGCATCCCCTCCTTATTAACACGCAAACGATCTATTCACTTCCGAGACTCCCACTTCAATATATCAGGCGTTTCCTCCATTCTCACTTTTTGGTGAGTAAGCTCGCCCTTCGACGCTTCCGGTGATACTCTCCCTGGAGACTATCGTACCTGAAGTCCCGATCAGCCTTTACGGAACGAAGTTACTCTATGCCAGAGTTAAGAAACTTAAAAATATTAAAACCTGCTTTGTACTTAATAAAATCTTGATTATGAAACAAATTCTCACTTCGCCCTAAAACCAAGAATCCATTTCTATGCAAGGACTGTTTAAACAGCTTGACCACGTTCTCTTGAAGCTGTGAATTGAAATAAATAAGAACGTTTTTACAAATAATTAGGTGAAACTCATTGAACGCCGTATCGCTTGTGAGATTATGATGAAAAAAAACAACTTTTTTCTTGAGGAAGGGCTTAATTTGAGCGTAATAACAATTGATATGAAAATACTTCTCCAGCTGTTCTGATCCTCCTGATTTCTGGTGATTTTCAGCTGCCTGTTTAAGAGGGGACAAAGCGTATAAACCATTTTGCGCTTTTTGTAACACAACGGAATTAAAGTCCGTGGCATAGATAATGCTTTTGTCTAACATGTTTAGCTCGTCTAAGAGAATAGCTAAAGAATATGCTTCTTCTCCCGAAGCGGCCCCAACGCTCCAAATTCTAAGATGCGGAAATGAATTCAGATACGGAAATACTTCTTCTCTTAACACTTTATAAAGATCTGGATAGCGAAAAAATGAAGTCACATTAACTGAAAGTTTCAAAAATAAGCATTGAAAAAATTCCTGATCTTGCATAACTTTTTGCCTAAACTTATCGAAATCAGGCATGGTTTCCCTAGCCATAGTTTGAGCAATAGTGCGTTTGAGGTTTTCAAGCTGATAGTTTCGAAAATCATAACCGTAGATCTGGTAAATACCTATAAGAAGATCTCTAAGCTCTTCTGAGGAAAACTTGATCAGGTCTTCAGAATCCTGCTCGGGGCTTATTTGACTTACCCTGTGCAACTGGATGTTGGGGATACGTAACTCAAAAAGATATTGGGACAGAGATTCTGTCGTCGTATAGATTCTGAAGGTTTCCTGTCCATATTGTTCCACAAGTTTGATAAGAGCCTCGATAATTCGCACGGGCAAGATCAGGCTCTCAATAAACATAATTTCAAGATTTGCATAAACGCCAGCAATCTCCTGAAAGAAATCTTCTGGACTGATTTCCTCATCGCATGCATCTAAGACCAAGATATGTTTGGTTTGCTTTTTATAATAAGCTATGACTTTCATTGTTTTCTACCCAACCAAACTTTAAGTAGCTTTTCTAAGATATCATAATCGATGGGTTTAGAGATATAATCATTCGCTCCGGCTCCCAGAAAGACTTCTTTATCCCCTTTCATAGCCTTCGCCGTAATGGCAATAATCGGAATATCTAACAAGACTTTATCTGCGCGGATCTTCTTGATGGTTTCGATACCATTCAGCACGGGCATCATAATGTCCATGAGGATTAAATCCACATCTGGTTCAAGCTTTAAGGCGTCCAGTGCTTCTTGTCCATTGTAGGCACCGATTACAGTAGCCCCAGATTCCTCAATTAAGCAGGATAAACTAAACATATTTTTGGCATCATCATCGCAGATTAATACCTTTTTACCCTTAAAATCATTTTCTCCTTCAGCATCAAGTGCCGCCATCATTCTAACTTTGGCAACTTTGTGCAAAAACAACGATACCTCTTCCAGTAATCTTCCTTGGGAATAGGCTGTCTTGACGACAATACTGTCTGAGTATTTCTCAAGTTCTCGCGTTTCCCATTCTTTTAATTCCTTAGCTGTGTAAATAATAACAGGTAGGCGCAACTGGTTGTCTTTCACAAATCGACAAACTTCCCAGCCACTTCCCTCTTCCAGAAATATGTCTAGGACGAGAGCATCATATTGCCCTGTGCGTAACTCTCTCATAGCCTCTGTAGCTGTTGCTACCCCTTTAGCTTTGACATATCCATTGTTGATCAACTCAAACAAAGCCTCTCTCTCTTCTTCACGATCCTCCACGATTAAGAGATATTTAGGTTTTTTCTCAGCCACTCTCAGAATTGTTGCCATTACTTCCTGAATATCTTCTAGCCCTGCTGCAGATTTCGTAGTGAAGCCCACAGCACCTTGCCTTTGCAAAGAATAATGTTTCTGTGAATCTTCCACCGACAAGATATGAACAGGGATACTCCTAGTCTGGGCGTTATTTTTTAGACGATGTAACACCTCGGCTCCATTGATATCCGGCAAGCCGAGATCAAGAATGATGCCCACCAACTTATAGTCTTGTGCCATAGACAAGCCGGCCTGTCCCGTTAAAGCCACAATCATTTTAAAGCCCATTTGGTTGATGTAGCCTTTTAACTTTTCACAGAAATAGGCATCATCCTCAATCACCAAAATAATTTTGTCCCCATCTTGAAGATTGTTCCTGTCATCATCCACCTGGGCAGGCTGAATAATTTGTTTCGTCCTTGGCATGGGCTGGAGATCGTCATGGTCTGCAGGGAGCAAAACCGTAAATGTACTTCCGACACCCTCTTGACTTGTCAGTTCTATTTTTCCACCGAGGAGTTGCACCAGGCCTTGGGCGATACTTAAACCCAAACCAGTCCCTCCATAATGTCGGCTTATTGTACCGTCAACCTGCCTAAACTGTTCAAAGACTGTTTGCTGTTGATCAACAGCAATACCAATCCCCGTATCTCGAACTTCAAATTTCAGTGGAAACTCTTCCATTCCACTCGCTGCAACACTTAGCTCAACTTCCCCCTTGGCTGTGAATTTAAAGGCGTTAGCTAATAAGTTTGTAATCACTTGGTTTAATTTTCCGCTGTCGGTGCGGATAGTTGTTTGTACTTCATCACGCACGCTAAACAACAACCCTTTTTCAGCCGCTATCGCATCAAATTTATCTTGATAACTTTGCACAAACTCTTGAGTCTGAAAGAAATCACGATGAACTTCGAGCTTACCACTCTCAATTTTAGAAAGATCCAGAATATTATTAATAAGCTCCAACAGTTCATTGCCAGCTGCAAAGATGATTGCCGTTTTTTTCAGGTCTTCACTGGAAAGATTCTCTTCCTTGTTTCTTCCAAGCATTCTTGATAATAAAATAATAGAATTTAACGGTGTCCTTAATTCGTGGGACATGTTCGCCAAGAACTCAGATTTGTAGAGGTTAGCATGCTCTATTTGCTCGTTTTTCTTAATTAAAGCTCGTTGAATACTTTCTAGCTCGTTATTTTTAGCTTTTACTTCGTAATTAGATTGTTGTAATTCATTGGCATGAACCTCCAGTTGCCGTTGTCCTTCTTCCAACTCTCGGTTCAAAGCCTCAAGTTCAATACTCTGAGTGGTTAGTTTTGTATTCGCCTCTTGAGTTTGAGTCAATAAATCTTTAATTTTTTTCTTTTGCCTGTTAGAAAATATAAAGTTTGCAAGGATGGTACAAGATAAATTGAGGAACTCCTGCTTCGCCGTGTCTATTGGCTCATGGGAGGCTACTTCGAGGACACCGAACACCCCTTGTTCATAGATAACTGGAACAGAATAGGTGTTCAGAGGCGGCTCACTTGTTATTCCAGTCTCAATAATACTCTCGGTTCTGCGAATATTCTTAAGTAAAATGGGTGAAGCCTGTTGGGCCACTTGTCCGATAATCCCTTCACCCCAATGATATTCCTTGCCTAGTTCTTCTCGCTCCACCAAGGCATACGCTGCAGATTGCCTTAGTATCTTGGCATCTTTATCCCGCAAATATAACACGCCTGCACCGGCGTCTACGTAAGGGGCCAAAAACTCCAGCGCTCGGCTTGATATTTCCGCCAAGGTCAAATCCCCAGCGAGCTGGTCTTGGAGTCGATTCTGCCCCTCTCGTTGCCAAAGCTGACTCTGTAACCTATCCAACATAATATTAAAATTACGATGCATCTCTGAAATCTCAGTATTACCGAAGGGTTCTTGCTTAGAAATATGTCCTGAGGAAGTAATTTCAGCCATGTTATCTTTCAGTGAATTGATCGAGGTCATCACACTATTGATCAGCAAGAAGGTCGTCGTCAAAATGATAGCAAATAATACCAGCAGCATTCCACTCATAAAAAAGAAGGTCCATTGTTTTTGGTTATTATACTGCAGAATAAAGTCATCTGCTTTTTGACGTGCATATTGGTTTAAGGCATCGAATTGGAGACCTAATTGTTTAAAGCGGAGATTAGATTCATTGACAAGCGAATTAAGGGCTACAGTTTGATTGCCTTCTTTGATCAGTCGAAATTCTTGATCAATCATGTCACTCCAAGCCAGGAAGTTTTGACGAGTATCACTTTCTAGTTTCGAACCTGCGTCACCCAAGATTAGTTTTTTGACAATATCCAGGTTTTGATAGACTTTAGCCTCTTCCAGATTATAGTTATTCGAAGCCTGGTTAATGTCGTACTGATTCGTGGCCAAGAGCGCATTATTGATCGCTCTGTTCATTCTCAACTCTGATATTTGCGCGGAAGCTGCAGCATTTGAGACTTGCATTGGATGCTCTTGAATCGAGTTGGCGATAACCGCCATCCTATTAATGCTCACCACAACGCCTATCGATAAGATGAGCACGCTCAGTAATATAATCGCGGCAAACAAGGTCAATCTCGCTTTGATGGATATCTTATTTATATAATTCACCAAAATCCCTCCGCATCCAGCTCATTAACCACTCCAGTAATACCAATATTTTAGGGAAAACGCCCATCTTCTTACACATTGTAACCTTCATTCTATCTTTCTCACACAGTACTTTGTCTTGGCCTCTAGACATATCTCCAAATCTTCTCTAAAACTTGATTAAAATCAATCGGTTTGGTTAGATAATCATCCATACCGGACTCTAAACATTTTTCTCGGTCTCCATTAAGGGCATGCGCTGTCATCGCGATGATAGGTGTGTGACACTTCAGCTCCTTCTCCTTTAAGCGAATGCTCGCAGTTGCCGAAAAACCGTCCAAATAGGGCATATTAACATCCATCAGAATTATGTGAAATTTTTCTCTTTGAAAAGCTAAAACCGCTTCCATACCGTTATCAACTGCTATCACTTCAAAATCATTTTTATCTAAAATAATTGTAATCATCTTCCTGCTAACTAGATCATCCTCAGCCAGTAACACCTTTTTACGCTTTAAATATTTTTCCTGAGTACTCTCAATTTGTTGAAAATATATCTCCTCCTGATATTTTCGCAATTCGTCGAAATCCATCATATTCCTTCTTTTCTTTGACATAAATATTTAAAATGTTTAGTTTATACAATCTAAAGAATCATCTCACGGCTTGCCCAAGACTTTTTCAATAAATACATTTGCAAGATCCGGATCAAACTGTATCCCAGAGTTCTTACGAATTTCTTTAATAACGTCTTCCGCGCTCAAAGCAGCGCGATAAGGCCGTTCATTGGTCATGGCATCATAACTGTCAGCAAGGGTAATAATCCTTGCTAATCTCGGGATCGCTTCCCCTTTGATACCCTTCGGGTAGCCTGTACCATCCCATTTCTCATGATGTGCTGCAATATACTCAGCCAATTCCAGCATTTCATGCGAAGTACTTAATATTCTGCTCCCGATCGATGGATGACGCTTAATTTCCTCACGTTCATGCTCGGTTAATCTCCCAACCTTATTTAGTATCCTTTCTTCAATGGCAATTTTACCCACATCGTGTAGCAACCCAGCCACTTTAAGCTTTTTAATATCAATGTCAGGCAGACCTATAGCTTTTCCTAAAGTTTGGCAAATCTCGCTAACTCGTTTAGAGTGCATTTCTTCACGCGGATTCTTTTCATGAAGTGCATGGATAATGGCATTAATCATTTTACTTCTAACGCTTTCATTTTCTAAGGTCTTATTTCTATACATCGCATTTTCAGCATTTTTAAAAACCTTCGAGATTTCTTTATCCATCACGCGTTTCGTATCCCACCCAAAAGAAATACTCAGATGGACCCCCTGAATCCGTTCCTGGGAATAGAGATCTTTCATCCGCAAAATGATTTCAACCGCATCTGCCTCTTGGGTCTGAGGTAAGAAAGCTATAAATTCATCTCCACTCCAACGGGCAACAATATCATCAACGCGACAAGCACTTTGCATGGCACGCGCTGTTTTCTTCAAGAGTTTATCCCCATTATCGTGTCCAAAAGCATCATTGATAAGTTTTAACCCGTTAATATCTCCAACAATGATGGAGAGTGGAAGATTGTTTTTAATGTCCAGGCGTTTAATCTCTTCATCACAAAACCTTCGATTGTAAAGCCCAGTTAGAAAATCATGATAACTTAAATATAAGATCTCATCATTTCTTTTTCTTAACTCGATAGCATTTTTGACTTTCAACGGTAAGGATATTTTCATGGCCTCCTCACTAAGAGGTTTGGTAAAATAATCATAAGCGCCTAAGGTTAAAGCTTTTTCTACAGCTTTTTTATCTTCCAGGCCTGTACAAACAATCACGGGAAGGTCCAACAGCCTAGAATCTTCTTTCAGTTCCTTCAAAACTTGAAATCCATCCTTAATTGGCATCATGATGTCTAATATGCACAAGTGTATACTATTGGCTATAATCTTCTGATTGATTCCAAGTCCATCCTCTGTTTCATAAACATGAACATTCGGAAGCTTTTTTTCTAAGATCTGCTTGATGATTTTTCGATCCACAGGGGAGTCATCAACCACTAAGATATTACTGAACATCTCTATCATCCTTCCCTGTCACCATGAACGCTTCCAGGATTTCCTTAATTCCCCAAAGTAGCCCACTAACCTTATTGACATCTGCAGCCTTCATTGCTCTTTCTGCATCTATCGCTAGCCTTGAGATTTTTTTGGCTCTTACGTTTCCTGCCGAGCCTTTTAACTGGTGCAAAAAGAGGGCTGTACTCTGAAAGTCATTTTTTAAAAGACTTTCAGAGATACCTAAGACTAACCTTTGAGCTTGAGCGCAAAAAATATAGACTAATTCTTCACAGGTTGTTCTATCTAGACCTGAATCAGCCATTAAATCTTGAACTATTTCGTTAGAATTAGGGTTTCTCCCCATTTTTCGTCCCCCCATCTAATAATCTTTTATCAAACTCAGCACATAACTAAAATCATTACCATTAAAGATAATATTTGTATTAACTATAGCCAATGAAATTTTCAACCAACTCCATCGGCCATACTTAATGCAAATATTCATAACAACTTAAGCAATAGCGCTCAGCCTCCGAATTCTTGGCTTGCATTACTACCTGCTTTTGTTAAGTATATCTTCAACAAATGATACGTTGATCTCTATTTGGGAGTCATCTTCAAATATCAAGGGAATACATATTACGACTGTGTTTGGTATGCTCAACTGAATATTGTCTCCTGTCAGAATGGTTGGTGGAGTGATATCCACGACTATTTTCCCCCTGGAAAACAGTGTAGCAGCGTAGCCTAAGATCATATTACAAAGTTCTCCAATGGCACTTTTTGCTATTTCATCGAGCTCGGCTATCAGTGAACACCCCATCATCGCCGAAGCTATCTTACAACAAACTACTTTACTAAATGACATCACGACACTACCATGAAACCCACCCGTTATCCCTATCAGAACTAGGATGCTTTCACTCATATACGGCCCATCTCTGCGATAAATCTCTCCCATCGTTGTCTTAAACCCAGTAACCTGTTCGATCATTTCCGCGCTCGCTGATATCAATGGATCAATGTATTCTTCCTTCATATAAATCTCCTTCATCCGGTCATTGAGCTTCGCCTTCGACCCCTAATGGTCCAAAAAGTGAGCTTAAGAGCTACTCTATAAGTCCAAGTTTCTTGATGACCTCAAGCATTTTGGTGGTATCGATTGGCTTGGCGGCATAGGCCTCACATCCAATTTTAAACGCCTGATTAACATAGTCGGTTTCCGCCAAGGCGGTCGTCATAATCACCTTAACCCGCCGTTCAGTTACTAAATTTCGCTTAGCCTCATAGTCTCGAATAGCCTTTAATACTTTAACCCCATCCACCTTCGGCATCATAATATCCAAACAAATTAAGTCATAGGGGGCTTCTTCCTTGATGGCCATTAAATAAGCATCCAGTGCTTCAAGTCCATCAACTACAAGATCAACTTCTCCATATTGGGTAAGAAATTTTGACAAAAACCTCCGACTGGCCAGATCATCCTCTGCTATTAAAATTTTCATTAATCCTTTACCTTCTTCCTATCTATGTTCTAAGCGCATGTAAATTTCAAATTCTTGTTGGATACGAAGAGCGTATCTTGACGCTTCTTCTCGGTTTTCTCGTCTAGCAGCCAGTTCGATTTTAAAAGCTAAAGTTTTTAGTTCATCTGCTTCAATCAGATTACAATTATTCTTGATGTTATGAGCAAGCTCTTCGATCAGGTTTATTTTCCCATAGGTTAAGGCAAGTTTAAGTTCTTCAATATCTCGGGAAATCTCAAGGAGAATGCCGAGTTTATCACAGACTAGTGCGGCCTCAGACTTAATGTTTAATACTTCTCCCGTTTCACTAATCATGACTTCATAATCAGGTTCGGTGCAATATTCTTTTTCGGAGGTACTTCGGTTCATCACCACATCCAATAGCTGAAATAATTCCTCCATCTTAATAGGTTTGGGTATATATTCATCCAATCCATAGGACAGAAATTTTTCACGGTCTCCGACAAGCGCGTAAGCTGTCAAGGCTATAATCGGAGTATGCCGCCTCTCACCCTCCCGCTCACGAATTTTGACGGTTGCCTCTATTCCGTCCATGACCGGCATCTGGATATCCATAAAAATTACATCGTACTGATTCTTCTCATGTAATAACAAAGCTTCTGATCCGTTGGAAGCTGATTCGACAAAATGACCTTTTTCTTTAAGCATTAAGGTCAAAACCATTAAATTTACCTTATCATCTTCGACAATCAGAATTCTCAAGGGTTTTACAGTATGGATGGAATTAAAGGAATCTAGAGTTGGATGGCTCAGTTCTCCAAATAGCATAAATTTAAGATTAAAGCTAAACCTACTCCCTTTTCCCTTTTGGCTTTCTACCATTATTGTTCCACCCATCATCTGAACCAATTGCTTGGAAATCACCAGGCCTAAACCCGCACCACCGTATTTTCTCGTGATAGAACCATCTACTTGACTAAAGTTTCTAAAAAGCTTAGCTTGTTCTTGCTCCGATATGCCAATGCCCGAATCAGAAATTGAGAACTTGAGTTCGACTGTTTCATCTGTCGAAGTTAGTTCCTCAACAGATAGGGTAACCTCCCCATGTTCCGTAAATTTTAGAGCGTTATTGATCAAATTGTTTAAAATCTGCTTTAACCTGTTCGGATCCCCTTGCAAGACTTGGGGGATTGAAGCGGAACAGTCGCAACTTAGTTTCAACTTTTTTTTCAAAGCTAAAGGTGAGTGTGCTTTAATAGTCGAATCCAGAAGTTCTCGAATCTTAAACCCTATCGTTTCGATCACTAATTTACCGGCTTCTATTTTAGAGAAATCCAAAATATCATTAATGATTTTCAGCAAGGAATCAGCGCAATTCTTAGCAATTTCCAAGTTTTCTTGCTGTTCATGACTAATATTGGTTAAAAGAGTTAAATCAATCATCCCGATCATTCCATTAATAGGGGTACGAATTTCATGACTCATATTCGCTAGAAATTCGCTTTTAGCACGATTTGCAGCCTCCGCTTTATCTTTAGCTAGATGAAGTTCACTTTCCACATGCATACGTTCAGTCATATCCGTAATTATAGAAACAAAAAAACCGGGCTCGGGACTATATAGTTTCACAAAAAACCAGCGCTCACTCCACTCAGAGTAGTATATAGGGGAAACAATTTCTGCCCCGGTTGAAGCCACTTCTCCGTATTCCGCTATTCTTTGCTTGAAGATTTCAGGATCGTCGCCGGAAAAAAGTTCTGAATATTTCTTGCCAATAATTTCTTGGCGTGTTACGTTAAAAATTTTTTCATAAGCTTCATTAATCTCCAGGATTTCATAATCTACGGGAGTTCCCGCTTCATCATAGATTACTTTGTTGTACGCGAAGCTATCCGGCATATGCATAATCAACGAGCGATATCTTTCATACAAAACTCTGTGTTTTTCCTCGCTTTTCAATAACTCTATTTCCGAATCCTCCACTAATTTACTATCCGTAATATTGTCTATCGCTACAACAACATTACATTTTCCACTGATCATTATTGGAGTAAGGCTCGCCCGAAACCAATACTTCCTATCCTTGTCGTTATGGATCAAAACTTTACTATATTCTAACTGAGTCGTAGCTTGTCTGGTTTTAAAGGCCGCTTCTACCGCTACTCGTAGCTTACATGATTGACATTGGCGTCCATAACCACACCCCTGAAGATCTTCAGTGCTCCCTTGACAATGAAGCCCGTTTCCGAGACGTTGACCTAAAGTAGCTTCTCGATTACTACCCAAAAAATCTAATGCAGCATCGTTAATTTTCCATATTAATTCATTTATATTGAGTACTAACATTGCTATGGGACTGGTGTTGAAAATCACTTCAAAATTACTAGCATCGGTATATTCTTTGTCCAGGATCATCCCAGCACCCGCCTTCAAAAATTAATTGGAAGTGTAGCAATCTCAATTTCTCCGGTTAGTACGCTCATTGTTATACTTCTACTAATGGCTCCACCATGTGAGCTTTCGAGATGACATCTTCACAATACCAATGATTTTATCCATTTCTTCTCCTTAATAAAGTAACAAGTGCTTGAGCCATAGTTTCAAGAGGCATCTGCCGCTCCACTGCACCTATTTCAAAAGCAACTTTAGGCATCCCGTATACGACGGACGATTTTTCATCCTGTCCAAGGGTTCGAGCGCCCTTTCTTCTCATGGCGAGTAACCCTTTTGCCCCGTCATACCCCATACCTGTAAGTATGATTCCGATAGCCCTGCCACCGACTTCTTTGGCCACGGATTCAAACAGGATATCAATTGACGGGCAATGCCCATTCACTTTCTCACCCTCGAAGCACTCCACTCTGTATCGTTCCCCAACCTTCTTAAGCCTCATATGCTGTCCACCCGGGGCAATTAGTACACTTCCTTGATCCACATAATCCCCCGTCTGTGCTTCCTTCACTCGCAACTGAGTCGATTGATTGAGCCTATCGGCAAACATCTTAGAAAAAATCGGGGGAATATGTTGGGTAACGACGATGCCGGGTATTTGAGAAGGTAATACTTTCAAAATATTGAAAACGGCCTCTGTTCCTCCTGTCGAGGCGCCAATGGCTATAAGTCGCCCTCTCACGGAAGGTCCTTCTTCTACCACATCGGAGGATATGCTCTGCCCAATCACTTTTAGGATCTTGGCGTTAGCCGCTATTTTTATCTTCTGGATTAATTCATAAATAAACCCCTCAACGTCTTGGGCAGATTGAACATTTGGCTTGGTTACAAAATCCACGGCCCCAGCTTTCATCGCTTCAAAGACAGTCTCACTTACTGAGCTGACAACAACAACGGGTAATGGATATTGGGGTAACAGCCTTTTAATAAATTCAATCCCGTTCATTTTTGGCATTTCTATATCACAAGTCATTACATCGGGTGAATATTCTAAGATTTTATCCCTAGCATCAAAGGGATCAACGGCTTTGGCCACAACCTCAATGTACGGATCGCTGGAAATCCCTCTCGCTAACACTTCTCGGAAGATCAGAGAATCATCGACGACTAGCACTTTAATTTTTCTCATGCTAAGCTTCCTTTCGGTAGACGGCGGGCAAGATGTATTTATAATCCGTCTCATTTCGATTCAGTGATTCAGAGTGTCCAATGAATAAATATCCCCCCGGCTCGGTTAATTCATAGAATTTCTTGACCAAATCCATTTTGGTTTTGTTGTCAAAATAAATCATGACATTACGGCAAAAGATTACATGGAATTTCTTTTTAAATGGAAACGTTTTGTCCATGAGATTAAACTTTCGATATATCACTTCATTTCTAATCTTAGGGATCAGGACCGATTTTTCGTTTCCTAGTTTTTCGAAATAACTCAGCTTCCAGTACGCTGGAATCATGGCGAGGCCCTCATTGTTATAGCTCCCTTGCACAGCAATGTCTAAAACCTTGCTCGAAATATCCGTTGCTAAAACCTTGGCATCCCACCATTTTTTGTCCGCGCCAAAAAATTCGTCAATAAGCATGGCTAAGGTGTAGGGCTCTTCTCCACTCGAACACCCTGCACTCCAGATCCGTAGGTCCTTATCCTTGGAAGCACTCGCCAACTGTGGAAGAACCTTTTCCTTAAAATAGTTAAAATGATCCACTTCACGCATAAAGAACGTGTGATTCGTCGTTATTTTATCAATCAGGGTCACGATGGCATCCCCTGTCTTATCTGCAACGACATAGTCGAAGTACTCAGCGAAAGTGGTAAAATTCTTTTCGGCTAAAACATTACTAAGTCTACCTGTCACCAATGTTTGCTTCTCATCCTTGAGATAGATTCCGTAATTAGCTTTAATATAATCAGCAAGTTGCTTAAATTCCTTTACTGAAATTTTTTGCATCAGTTCACCTCCGATAACAAAGGGCGGAGATCAGAGGCCAGAGATCAAAAAGGAATACTCCAATCTGAGACATCCGGCTTCTGACATCTGACTCCTGACTTTACTTCCGCGTTAGTATTTCCCAAACTCTCGATCACTTAAAGAGATCTTTGGCTTGCAGGTGGTTGCTGCAGCCTCAGCATACCCTTGGTTCATGGAACTGTAGCCCGACTTTTTCTTTTGGGACATATCTTCAAGCATCCGTAAAACCTCAGGATTCAGATCCTCAAATCCTTTATAAGATGACCCTGTGGTCTTCTTAAGTTTAAAGCGACTGACCTGTTCTCTTAAAAGTTCTGCTTGACTCGATAGTTCCTCACTCGCTGCAGCGCTCTCTTCTGACGTCGCTGAATTCGTCTGGACTACATCTGAAACTTGCAAAATACCTTGATTCACCTGGTTAATTCCTAATGCTTGTTCATTAGAAGCAGTCGCAATTTCGCCAACTAAATTGGTGGCTTTTGTGACTCCTTCAACAATTTGATTGAGCGCTGTCGCGGTATCATTAGCAATTTTCGTACCGCCTTCGACCTTCTTAATCGAACCTTCAATGAGCGTGGTCGTCTCTTTCGCAGCGTTGGCACTTCTGGCCGCTAGATTGCGTACTTCCTCAGCTACAACGGCAAAACCTTTGCCGTGTTGACCTGCTCGGGCAGCTTCAACTGCTGCATTCAGGGCTAAGATGTTGGTTTGAAAGGCAATTTCGTCAATCACTTTAATAATCTTGGAAATGTTTCCAGAGGATTCGTTAATATCATCCATAGCTTTGAGCATGCCCTGCATCTGCTCATTCCCTTTAATTGCGCCTTCCTTGGCTGCTAAGGCCAACTCATTCGCCTGAGTCGCGTTAGTAGCATTCAGTTTGGTCTGGGTCGAAATTTCCTCCATCGAGGCGGTAAGTTCTTCAATGGAACTTGCTTGTTCAGTAGACCCTTGGGAAAGTGCTTGGGCGGAATCTGAAACTTGCCTTGCGCCGGCAGCAACTTGTCCGGAAGCGTCATTCATGTCACTTAATACTTCGTTTAGTGAGGAAATAATATTGTTTAGAGAATTTTTAATGGGAGCAAAATCTCCACGGTAATCTTTTTCAATTTCTACATTCAAGTTGCCTTCTGCCATTTGCGTCAAGACCGCAGATATTTCAGCCACGTAAGAATATAAGGTATGTATGGTATCATTGAGAGCATTTTTAATTTTGGCGTGGTCTCCTTGATACTCTCCCTTAACACTGATGTTCAGATTTCCTTTAGCCATTTCCTCCAGTACTGCCGAAGCTTCCTTTACTGGAGCGATTACCGCATCCAAGGTTTTGTTTACTCCATTTACAATCTTGCCAAAGTCTCCGCCGTGCTTGGAGGCGTCTGCTCTGGTATCCAATTTTCCTTCAACTGCCGCTTTGGCTAACATGTCGACATCAGTTATCAAGCTGGTTACCGCATCAATACACACATTCAAGTTATTTTTGATTAAATTGAAATCTCCATAATAGTTATCAGTGATCCTTGGCGGAATATTTCCCTTACTGATACGCTCCACATACTCTGCAGTTATTCTTAACGGTCCAACCAAGTTATCAATGATTGTGTTCACATTGATGACTATTGTTTTCCAGTCATTCTGAACGCGGCTCGTATCTCCTCGATCATCCAATTTGCCGTTCTTCATATTTTCTTCAATTCTGCCAAACCCTGTAATGACCATTGAAACGATATCAATCAGTTGATTGATATTGTTCTTAATTTCATTAAAGTCCCCATTGTAGTTATCCGTGATCTTCGGTGGGATATCTCCCTTACTGATGCGGTCGACATACTCTGCTGTCACATTGATCGGTCCGACAAAAGCATCGATTAGGTCGTTGACTCCTCCG
>JARLHW010000216.1 GCA_031292075.1 Desulfosporosinus sp. | reverse complement strand
CCTTGTCACCGTGCATGTATCCCAAAGAATAGATTTGTACCATCGAGGCTACTAGGGTAACAACAAACAACATCATAGCATTTAGAGGATCAACCATCGTTCCAAAATTGATCTTTAAGCCCTCAATATTTAGCCAATTCATGTTGACAATCACAGGATGTTCCACAATTTCCGCACCGGACTGAATAACGCCTATAGCAATAGCGATAGCCAAGCCCAACGCGGTGAGAATCGCGAGGATTGAGACTGTGGAAGACAGTCCTTTGGATCGTTTCGTGACAAAGGCGATGAGTAGAAACGACAGGAAGGGCAAAGCAGGAATTAACCCTGCCCACTGAAAAAGATCATGCATTTCCTTGAACACCTACCTTCTCCATAGTCTCTCTTACCACTTCAACCAATTGAATTCATCCACGTTAGTCGACTGACGGTTACGATAAATCGTAATAACCAAAGCAAGTCCGACTGCTACTTCAGCTGCGGCGACAACAATCACGAAAAGTGCAGCGACATGCCCAGTCAGAATGTAGTGAACATCAATTTTTTGGTTCCAGATGAATCGATTAAACGCCACAAAATTGATGTTGACAGCATTGAGCATCAGCTCAATGGACATCAATATGGCGATAATATTTCTCTTGGCGAATACCCCATACAGGCCTAAACTGAAGAGCATCGCTCCAACCAAGAGATACGTAGAAAGCCCAACACTTAAATTACTTAAATTCATTTGCTTTCTTTCACTCCCTTCGCCAAAATCACAGCTCCAGCCAAGGCTATGGTCAGTAATACCGCGGCAACTTCAAATGGTACCATGAATTTAGTGAGTAAGAGTAGTGACAGATCTTCTGCCGAGCCCCCGCTCGTCCACGGTGTGGCTAAAATACGCCAGTCCGGATTGGCGAGGATGACCAAAGCCATGACGATAAAGACCAAGGCTGCTACCAGCGCTCCCCATCCCCAATGATGGTTTTCAGGATTGCTTTCACTGATTTCACCGCGCAAAGTCAACATGACAGCAAAGATGATCATAATGGCTACAGCTCCCGTGTAGACCAGTAACTGAACTGCTGCCAAGAAGTCTGCGTTCATCAGAACGTAGAGCACGGCAATTCCTGAAAAGGAAAGGACAAGATAGAGCGCACTATGCACTATGTTCTTCGAGGTGACCACACCCCAAGCAGCTGCAATCGCCAAGATCGCAAAAATAAAGAATACGACTGTGACCACGCTTACCCCACCTTCCCTTTGCGCTCAGCCCGTTTAATCATATCCCACTGCATCTCTTCCGGTTCATAGACAGAGTTTTCGTATTCCTGAGTCACTGTCAAAGCTTTGGTCGGACACACATCGGCGCACATTCCACAAAACAAACACCGACCCACGTCCATATGATAGCTCTTGAGAACTTTCTTGTTTGTGGTTTCATCTTTTTCGCTCGTTAATTTGATGACCGCATTAGGACAGGCCATTGCACACATGTTGCATGAAATACACTTTTCCCGTTCTAATCCCATGGAACTACGCACCCTGGTCGGAAGCTTCGGTTTTGTTTCAGGGTAAAACTCTGTGATATTGGGACCGACCATGCGTTTGAACGTGATGCCTAAACCTGTTAGTAGACCTTTACCAAACACTTTGTCACCCTCCCATCACGAGTCGGTAAATGTATATCCCCAGACCCGTTAAAAAAATGTTTAAAATTGAAAGCGGTAACAAGACCTTCCACGCTAAGTGCATTAAATGGTCAATTCGAATTCTGGGGAAAGTCCAACGAACCCACATGGTAAAGAAAATAATAATCCCGACTTTCATCCAGAACCAAACGAAACCAGGTAAGATTAACGGCCCCTGCCAACCGCCTAGAAAAACCGTTGCAGCCAGCGCGGACATAGCCGTTAAGTTTCCATATTCTCCAAGGAAGAATAAACCCCAGCGAAGTCCCGAATACTCTGTGAACGGTCCGGCCACGACTTCCTGATCCGCTTCAACCAAATCAAACGGTGCGCGGTTAACCTCCGCAATACCCGCAATAATATAGATCACAAAGGCCAGAGGTTGAAGGAGGATAAATGGGACATTTTTTTGAGCGTCAACTATCGTTCCTAAATTAAAAGATTGCGTGATCATAACAACCCCAAGTAAGGAGAAGAGCAAGGGAATTTCGTAACTGATCATTTGGGCAACGGCCCGCATGCCTCCCAGTAAGGAGTATTTATTATTTGATCCCCATCCAGCCATCACGAAAGCAACTGTTGAAATTGCACCGATGGCTAGGAAATAGAAAATACCTAAGTCAAGGTTAAGGGGTGCCATGTGATTCCCATAAGGGATGACAGCTAAGGTCATCATCGGGAGTACGAAGATAATCATCGGGGCGACTTTGAAGATAAACTTATCAGCGCCCGCCGGAGTAATATCTTCTTTGCCCATCAGTTTTAAGGCATCTGCTATGGTCTGGAACCATCCACGCGGACCGAGACGATTGGGGCCTGGTCTCTGTGATGTCCAGCCTGCTACTTTGCGTTCAAGTAATATCAAAATCAAAGCAGACAGGACAACAATAATAACCACGACGATAAAGTCAATAACATCCATGGTTAAATTAGCCCAAACTGAGTGGGGATCCGCGAAAAGACTACGGATGAAGTGCGCAATAATCAAAAACACATTGTTTATAGTGTTTAAAGCGTCCATCTTATTGTCCCCTCATTGCAATTTGCTACTTGTCGACTTCACCCAATACAGCATCCAACGTTGCAAAAATCGCAACAACGTCTTGGATCTTCCATCCCAGAGACACGATTGGGAGCATCTGTAAATTAATAAATGTGGCTGGTCGGATACGAAGCCGTGCTGGTTTGGTCGTGCCATCACTGACGATATAGAAGCCCAATTCTCCTTTGGGATTCTCCACGCGATGGTAGACTTCACCAACAGGAGGTTTGATAACTTTCGGAACCTTCGCCATAACAGGCCCTTCTGGAATATCACGGACGGCTTGCTTGATGATCTTGATACTTTCCACAATTTCATCCATCCGGATTATTGTACGGTCATAGCTATCACACCCAGTTCGGACCGGTACGTTAAAATCAAAGCGATCATAGATACTGTAAGGCTCCGCTTTACGCACGTCATAATTGACACCGGACGCCCGTAAAACCGGACCTGTAATCGACAGGTTCTCTGCGAGCTCCTTCGTTAAGATACCCACGCTCTTCAACCGACCTTGGGCTATCTCATTCCCGAAAAAAATGCCATAGTATTCTTCTAACATTTCTGGAGTATCATCGAGGAACGATTTTAAGGCGGGCCAAAATTCTTCTGGTGGCTCAATTATTCCACCGATGCGCATGATGTTGACCGTTAAGCGACTTCCTGCTGTCATCTCATACATATCACAGATCCGTTCGCGATCACGGAAGGCATAAGACCATGCCGACCATCCAGCCATATCAAGTGCCGTACTGGCAATACAAACCTGGTGGCTGGCAATCCTGGCAAGTTCGCCAAAAATAACCCGAAGGTATTCCGCCCGTTCGGGAATTTCAACACCCATCAGTTTTTCCACAGTCTGGACATAGGCCCAGTTGTTATGTGGGGATGCGAGATAATCCAACCGATCCGTATATGGAATAAACTGTGCATAGGTTCGACTTTCCGCGAGTTTTTCCATCCCGCGATGGAGATAACCTATTTTAGGCTCAATTTTTGTAACAGTTTCACCCTCTAAATTGACCACCATGCGAAACAAGCCGTGCATACTCGGGTGCTGGGGGCCCATGTTCAAGAGGAGTTCTTCTGTATTTTCAATAGTCATGGTTTTTCCCCCCTATTCCCCTTCTATACGTGTGCGCACGATATTGCGAACCTCTATGGGCTCGGTCACATAGTCCTTGCGCAACGGATAACCTTCAAAATCATCCCACATATAAATTCGTTTAAGATTGGGATGTCCTTTAAATTTAATTCCGAACATATCATAGGCCTCACGCTCTAAGAAGTTGGCGCCCTGCCAGATATTTGTCACGGAATCAATCACCGGATTTTCTCGATCAACGATCGCCTTTACGCGCAAACGCTGTGTTCCGCGCAGGCTTGACAACTGATAGACAACTTCCAAATGATCTACAAGGTCTAAGCCACAAAGATCGTGCAAAAAGTCACATGGGATATTTGGGAAGTTTTTAGCTCCATTCAAAGTTTCAATGATATAAGAGGCCTTAACTTTTAAAACAAGTTCCCCTATGATCTCCTCAACTTCACCGTTCACTTGAGTGGCAAGTTTTTCCACTTGTTCTTTTAATACTTTATTTTCCATGTTTCATTAACCTCACCTTAGCGGGATTTGAAACTTTGTATTGAAGTTGCAATAGCCCATATAACAAGGATTCTGGTCGCGGCGGGCAACCCGGAATATAAACATCGACCGGAACTACCTTATCAACACCAGCCAGCATGGAATAGGAATCAACAAAAGGTCCCCCTGCGTTAGCACAACTTCCCATAGCGAGAACCCATTTTGGCTCAGGCATCTGGTCATAAATACGACGCAACAGTGGGGCCATCTTCCGAGTACAAGTTCCGGCCACAATCATGACATCTGCTTGACGTGGTGAAGCACGAAAAACCTCCCAGCCAAATCGAGAAATGTCATAACGAGGTCCGCCCGTAGCCATCATCTCAATGGCACAGCAAGCTAAGCCAAGTGTGACTGGCCAAAAGGAATGCCCTCGGGCCCAATTTAGAAGATTATCTAAGTTCGTAACCAAAAAGTTTTTTTCCATTAATGTTTCATCTTCGCGAAGCTGTCTTTCTAAGGCTACATCCACTCTAGAGCACCTTCCTTCCAAGCATACCAGAAACCGACCAAGAGAATGACAATAAAGACGAACATTTCCACGAAAGCAAAAGTCCCTAGTTTTTGGAATGTGAGCGCCCAAGGATACAAGAAAACTGTTTCAACATCAAAAGCAGTAAATACCAAGGCATACATAAAATAATTGCTCTTGAATCCGAGCCATGTCCGTCCAATTGTCTCGTTCCCACACTCATAAGAAGTACACTTCTCTTTGTGTGGTTTGTGCGGAGCTAATATTTTTGGCACAATCATCATAATAATCGATACCGCCATCGCACCGACGAGAAACACACCTACTCCAGCGAAATTATTATCACCCATCCTCTTAACCTCCTTTCACATTAATTTCGATGCCCTGCTTCTAGGAGCTAAGTTTACTTTGCCACAACTATTAGCTATGGTCAATAAATTTAGCGTTCCGCAGCATCACCTACCTTCCTACCTCAACTAACCGACGTTCCTTATTTCACCGGAGCAAAACTTCTTCGGTGAAGTGGACATGGTCCCAAACGCCGTAAAACTTGCATGTGTTCACTCGTGCCATACCCTTTGTTCTTAATAAATTTATATTCCGGATATAGGGCATGGAGTTCAACCATCAAGCGGTCCCGTGTCACTTTTGCTAAGATCGAGGCCGCTGCGATTGTAGCGCTTATTTGATCTCCTCCTACTAACGGAAGTTGTGGAAGATGAACCCCAGGTAGTCTTAGCGCGTCAATCAATAAGTAATGTGGACGTGCAGTCAAGCCTTCGACCGCCCGTTTCATGGCTAACTTAGTGGCTTGTAAAATATTTAAAGCATCAATTTCTGCCGGTTCAGCACTCCCGATGGCATAGTCAACTGCTTGGGCTTGAATTTGAATAAATAGTTTTTCTCGCTTACTCTCTGTGAGCATTTTCGAATCATTAAGACCACATAAATCAAACTGTGCCGGCAGAATACAGGCAGCCGCAACAACCGGACCTGCCAGCGGTCCACGGCCCGCTTCATCAATTCCAGCCAGCAACATAAATCCTTGATTCCATAATTTTTTCTCTTCCAATAGTAGTTTCTGGATGCGGACTTCTTCTATAGCTTGTGCTTGCTGAAACTTGACAAGACGCACTGCAAGCTGCCGAACTCCTTGACGCGGGTCATTCTGGCATGCGCAAAGCATTCGAGGGGAAGGATTTTTATACAGTGCTTCTTCAACTTCCCGTATATTCATTTGGGATAACGGTTCCACACTTTTCTCCTCT
>JARLHW010000215.1 GCA_031292075.1 Desulfosporosinus sp. | reverse complement strand
TTGACCTGAAAATTTGAGGGGATGTGTAATTTAACATGGCGCATCTAACCAAACCATAAAAATTGGGTGCTGTCATATCATTTCTCAGCCAAACAATAGATAATTATGAAAGAATACAATAAAGAAAAGAGCATAATTTTTTCCATTTTTTATATCTATTCTTGGATTCACGCGAGGACTCAACAATAGCGTATATTGAACGTCTGATATACTTCATACCTATGTGTTTGTGCTAAACTATACCCCTCATCATTCAATTCATTTCTTCTATTGAATGCATTTTTTATAGTTTTGACTTACATCAGAGGAGGCCTCAACAATAGACATCGTCAGGAGCACCTACCACTAACTCCTCCGCCACTAATAGTTAGTACTAACCACATCGGCCGTCAGATTTGCTCTCCCATTAACTTTCCGCTAGTGACTCCCCGCTGTTTACACGTGAAAGCGGAATGGACGCGAAGGACGTCGCTGTCGTGCTCATCGTTGTCCTCCTGCTGACCCTAGTCACGCAAAACAACCTCCTCTTGCTGGAGAGGGCGAAGCTGCTGCTACAGACCCTAGAGCCGGACAGGCAACCAACATTCCCGCAGGTTCCGCTGGAGGAGCGTGCCCCTGAGGTAGTCCAGCGCTTCTGCAGGTTCACACCGCGACAACTGGAGGACCTACGAGAACAACTGCAAATTCCGCCCGTGGTGAGGACGCGGCCGGCTGGATGCCGCGCAACTGGGATGGTGGCACTGGCGATCGTATGTTTCAGGCTCAACGGAGAGGGTTGGAATGCCGCGCAGCTCTTTTTTGGTGGAGGAAAAGCGTGGCTCAAAACAATCTTCTACCATACCCTGCGCCTCTTGTACGCCGGATGCCGTCAACGCGTTCAGCAGCCATCTCGCGCATTTCTCTCTGATGCGCGGCTGTTCAGGTATTGTGAGGCTGTTAGGGCGAAAGGTGGACTGCTAGATCATGTATTTGGCTTTATTGATGGTACGGTTTACCAAACGTGCCGACCCCGTGGGGACAACGAGTGGCAACGGAGCGTTTACAACGGGCACAAGAAGTGCCATGGTTTGAAGTGGCAGGGAATCTCCACGCCAGATGGATTAGTCGCCTTTTTGCATGGGCCCTGGAGTGCCAAAGTGCATGATTCGAAGATATTGCACGAAAGTCGACTGTTGGAAGTGCTGGCAAGAGACTTTCAGCTGCCACCAGGGGTCGGCGACGGTGTGGAGACGCACTTTATGCTGTACGGTGACCCAGGTGTGTATGTGTGTGTGTGTGTGTGTGTGTGTGTGTGTGTATGTGTGCACATGTGCACATGCGCGGATGTGGAACGTGCGATGCGTATGTGAGTGTGTGTGCGTGTGTGTAT
>JARLHW010000214.1 GCA_031292075.1 Desulfosporosinus sp. | reverse complement strand
GCAGATTCCCGTCTTCTTTGCCTTGTACAAGGTCCTTCTGCAGTGTATCGAACTCCGCCATGCGCCGTTCATGCTCTGGATAACCGATCTCTCCGCGCCGGACAGATTGTGGCCCTGGCTGCATATTCCCTACCTTGGCGGGATACCGGTTCTGACGCTTCTCATGGGTGCCTCAATGTTTGTCCAGCAGAAACTGACGCCTACAACGGCCGATCCGACCCAGGCCAAGATTATGATGTTTCTGCCGGTGGTATTTACCTTCATGTTTATAAATTTTGCATCAGGCCTCGTCCTCTACTGGTTCTTCAATAATCTTCTGTCAATTCTCCAGCAGAGGATTATCAACAGTCAGCCGATTAAAACAGTCTGAAGTTCGGGCATTCACACTATCGAATAATGCTCATTGCTGCCATAGAATGAAACATCAAGGAAAATCAATGTCATTAGAGAAAACAGATTTCTACGGGAAGGAAGTGACCGATGCCATAAAGAAGGCCTGTGACGAATTGGGAGTGCCTCAGGAGAAGTTGAATATTGAGGTGGTTGAGACCGGTTCAACCGGAATCTTTGGGCTGATCAGAAAAAAGGCGCATATTAGGGCCGGCATTAAGCCGCGTTCGGCGGAAGAGGATACTCCGGTGGAGCATCCAGCGGAGAAGGCCACCCTGCCTGCAGAGATCAAAGAGAAAAAGGATATTGATGTCCCCCTGGCTGAGTCGTGTGTGGATGAGGTTGAAGAGAATGATGGAGAAAGTGATGTCACTGCCGCCAGTGAGGATGTGCAGATCAGTCAGGAAAATCTGGATATCGTCAAAAACGAGCTGAGTCATCTCCTGAAACTCATGGGGTATCCTTCTGAAGTCCAAACAGAGTCGTCCGGAATATCGGTGCATTGCTGCATTCAGGGTGGATTTGATGACGCCCTTACAGGGCCAGACGGCAAGACTCTCGACAGTCTGCAGTATATTTTGAGAAAAATTGTTGCCCGCCGGATCCCTGATCGCCTTCGGTTGTCCATAAATATTGGAGACTTCAGAGAGAGAAGACAGCAGGAATTAGCGGAAAAGGCTGTTGAGCTGGCCAGGATGGTGAAAGAAGACGGCAAGACCCAGATGCTGCCTGCGCTGAACCCCTCCGAAAGAAGGGTCGTTCATATGACCCTGCAGGAAGATAAAGAGATTCGAAGCCGCAGTGTCGGGGAAGGACTCTTTAAAAAGGTCCTGATCTATAAACCCGGTAAGGGGAAAAAACCTGGTGCCCGCAAACATAACGGATCCCGCGGGGCTAAGCCCAAAAATGGCAAAACGGATACTGAAAAATAGAGGAATCGCGATAGCTCCTGCCCCTGTTTATAGGGCATTTCATGGCCTTGGACTGAGGATTTCCCGTGCCTCATTCATATGCGCTCAGTGAAGAATTATCCCGGCGGCTGCCGCTTATGGACGATTCATGCTGCGCGACCATCTTTCTTTAACACCGCAACGACCTCATGTCCAGAAGAGCAGCAGACACAACAACGATTGCTGCAATTTCAACGCCTCCGGGAGCCGGAGGAATTGGCATTATCAGGATCAGCGGCCCGCACGCCCTGCCGATTCTGCAGACGATTTTCAAGCCGCTCAATACAGCATGCACTTTTGCCAGCCATCAACTCTATTATGGCTGGATAGTCCGGCCTGCGGACGGAAAGATCCTCGACGAGGTCTTGGCCGTCGCCATGCATGCACCCCGGACATATACCAGGGACGACATTGCTGAAATCCACTGCCACGGAAGTTTTCTCGTTCTTCAGGCAATCCTCGAGCTGATTCTTTCTCTGGGGGCGTCTCTGGCCGAACCCGGAGAGTTCACAAAACGGGCCTTCCTCAATGGCCGGATTGATTTGACAAAGGCCGAGGCGGTTATAGATATCCTGTCGGCCAGGACGCGAAAAGGGGTCGATCTGGCCCAGGAACAATTGGCAGGAGCGCTTTACGACCGTATCGACGTGATCAGGCGGGAACTCATCCAGATACGTGCCGTTATCGAGGTGGCCATTGATTTTCCCGATGATGATGTGGAGATTGTCAACAAGGAAAAGATCCTTGGGCAACTGCAGGAGACAGTTGAGAGGCCTCTGCAGGATTTGCAGCTGCGGGCTGACCAGGGCAGAATCTTTCGGGAGGGTATTTCTGTTGTTATCGTCGGCCTTCCCAATGTCGGCAAGTCCAGCCTGCTGAATACCCTGCTGCAGGAAGAGCGGGCCCTGGTAACACCCATCCCCGGCACCACTCGTGATACCATTGAAGAATATATCGATCTTGAAGGTATCCCTGTTCGTATCATTGATACGGCTGGGATTCGCAAATATGCAGATGAAGTCGAGGCCCTGGGCATTGAGCGGGCGAGGGTGCAGATCAATCAGGCCGATCTCATCCTTTTCATGATTGACGGATCTCAGAAAATGGGCGATGCCGAGATCGATCTTTTTGAGTCAATCCGCCACAAGCCGATGCTGGTCATTGTCAATAAGGTTGACCTGCCCTCCACCGTTTCAGCCAAAGAATATCAGCTTTTTCAAGACAGGACACTGGTTCGGATTTCGGCCAGGCTGCAGACGGGCATAGCAGAATTGAAGGCTACTCTTTTCTCAACGGTAACAACAGGCAAGGAGCAATGGCAGGAGGACGCCTGCTCGCCCAATATCAGGCATAAGGATGCGCTGACCCGCGCGCTTGGGTCTTGTAAACGGGTACGCGAGGGCCTTGTGTCCGGCCTGACCGCTGATCTTCTTGCCGTTGACCTGCAGGAATGCCTGGACCAACTCAGAGAAATAGTGGGTGAGACCACCACAGAAGAGATCCTCGATGCCATCTTCCAGAAATTCTGTATCGGAAAATAAGCTGCTAGAAAAACGAGGCGCGGACTTTGCAGCCCAGCGGCAATGAGGAACAGCTGCAGGCCGCCTGCAGATTCCCGAGGCCGGTTATCGGCAGACCTCTGCTGATTTTCAGTTTGCTGCTGTCCCTGTTTTCCGGGCTCGGCTTTAGTCGCTGCTGAGCATCTCGAGGATTGCCCCAACGAGATTATCGGCACCCTGACCAATCTGGTCCACTCTGGCATCAAGCATATAACAGGGGGTGGTAACTACCCTGTGCCTGCGATCTACGACGATCTCGCCGTGGCTTGCGGGGGTATGGTGAGCACCCATCCTTTCTGCAATTGCTGCGGTGTCCTTGTCCTGGCCGATTGTAATATTCACTCCGGGCAGAACCCGGACAAGCGCCATTGGGGCGATACAAAGCGCGCCGATGGGTTTTTTCAGGGCCGACATTTCCTGTAATGCCCTGGCAACATCCGGATTGACCGTGCACTCAGGTCCTGCAAAGGCATAGTCGGAGAGATTCTTGGCAGCTCCCAATCCCCCAGGGAGGATCAGGGCATCATGTTTTTCGGCACGGAAATCGGCCAGATTGATTACCTTACCCCGTGCTATCCGGGCCGATTCAGTCAGGACATTGCGCTCATCATTCGTTACTTCGCCGGTGAGGTGGTTGATGACATGATGCTGGGGAATGTCAGGGGCATAACACTGAAAATCAGCCCCGTGTTTATGGATTGCCCACAGGGTAAGTGTCGCCTCATGGATCTCGGATCCGTCAAGGTTCCCGCAACCGGAGAGGATGACGGCGATAGAGGGTCTCTTCATCTTACGGTTTCTCCCACTGTTTAAGCAGATCTGCAGCAGCCTGCCGTTCCTTAAAGTCACCCGGTAATGACAGGGCCTTCTTCAGAGTATCAAGGGCCTTTTCCTTTTCATTCTCTCCGTACAGAGACAAGGCCAGATGGTAATTGATCGTCGGATCGTCCTGGTTTGCCTTCAGGGCCTGTTGGAACTGTGAGCTGGCAAGTGAGTAGGACTGGCGTTTGTAGTGGACCCAGCCGAGGGTGTCGGCAATATGCGGCTCATCCGGGGCCTGTTGTTTGGCGATCATTGCCAGGCGGAGGGCCTCTCCAAGGTCGGGATTTTGATCCTGGGTGAGAAGCCAGGCAAGATTGTTTGCCGCTGCGGCGAAATCCGGCTTGATCTTCAGGGCTTCACCATACTCCTTTTTGGCTTCCTCTGTGTTTCCTTTAATCTCGAGGAGGCTTCCCAGGTCTAAATGGGCGAAGGCAGAGTTTGGCTGCAATCTTATAAGCTCGCGATATTCTGAAATTGCCTGGTCCCCCTTTCCAAGCTTGCGCATGACGACAGCGATCTGCATATGCGGCTCGGGATTATTAGGAAGGAGTTCTTTGGCCTGGTTGAGGGCCGTAAGCGCCTCCTCGAACATCTGCTGTTTGATATAGAGGTCGCCAAGAAGAAGGTAATCTCCTCCGCTCTGCGGGGCTTTGATAATCTGCTTTTTGACAAGATCAGTGGCCTTTTTTACGTCGCCGTTGGTTGTGAGGGAAACTAGTATGGCCAGTGCCCGGGGATTCTCAGGCGAGAGTTCAAGGAGTTTGGTAAAGGTTTCGATCGCCAGGTCGTTTTTCTTTAAGCCAAGGTAGGCAGCGCCAAGATTCCCCAGGATATCCGGGTTACTCGGCGCCTGAGGCTTCATCATCTCAAGAAGATTGATCGCATTCTGGTATTCCTTTGCCTGGAGCATGGCCTCGGCGAGAAGCATTGCCGCCCCAAAATTATGGGGATTCAGACTGAGCCCTGTGCTCGCCTCCTTTTTTGCCGATTCGCTGTTCCCCTGCATCAGGTATATCTGGGCCAGCAGGGTGTGGAATCTGGTGTCATTGGGGGCTTTTTGTACCGCATCCTCTGCAGATTTCTGGGCAAGTACGGTTTCTCCAAGATTGAGATGGGCAAGGGCCAGGAAAAAGGAAGGTTCAGGCCATTTGGGATAATTTTTAACCTGTGAATCAAGGATATCGATGCTGTCCTGAAATTTTTTATCTTTGATATCGAATTTAGCCTGCAGAAGATTGGCGCCGCCGTGCTTCTCATTCTTCTTGAGAATGGTATCCATCTGAGCCTTTGCCTCATCAAATTGCCCTTGGTCAAATAAGAAGTTTGCAAGTTCAGAGCGAAGATCAAGCGCATCAGGAAGGTCTTTTATGTCCTGATTAAGTGCAGATATGACAACATCGGTTTTTCCCTGTTTTTTATAAAATTCCGCCAAAAGGAGACGGAAGGAGACATTGTCTGGAGCTATTTCAATAATTTTTTTTAGATTTTTCTCTGCAAGATCAAACTGTTGCTTGTTTTGATATAAACCCGCAAGCGTCAGGAAGGGTTGCGGATTTTTAGGAAAACGCTTGGTCATTTCAGAGAGGAGTTTTTCAGCTTCATCGAACCTTTTCTGCTGTTCATAAAATAGAGCAAGTGTGTTGTAGTTTGCGTAGTTATCGGGACCGGCCGTGATGGCCTTTAGAAAATTGGCCTCCGCTTCAGAATAATTTTTCTGAGCAAAATCAACCCTTCCTTTTATGTTTAAAAACCTGTCTGACGTGGGATTTTTAGACAGGGCAGTATCGGCAACCTCCTGGGCCTTCTGAAGATTGCTATTCATAAGTTCCAGGTTTGCCAAAAGGACAAGCGCATCTGCATAGTCAGGCTGTTTGGCCAGAACATCCTCTATCAGCTTCCTGCTCTCATCTGTTTTTTTAGACATAATGTAAAATTCAGCAACCTTGGTGCTGGCATCCAGATTGGACGGATCCAGACTTGCGGTACGCTGCAATTCCTGAAATGCGCCTTGGAGGTTACCCTGTTTAAGATAGATCAATCCAAGGTGATACCGGGCATTTGCGAATTTGCCGTCTATCTTTATCGCATTCTGGAGTTCGATGATGGCGGCCTTGTTTTCGTTGTGGTCAATATAGGTCAGAGCCTTTTGATAGTAATTTTCTTTTTTCTTTTCCGGATTGGAGCAGGCGGTGATGGAAAAGAGTATGCTGGCAATAGCCAGCAAGGAAATCAGCGTGTTTTTCATTTTAAACCTCTGGGCTGGAGCAGAATCTTTGAAGGTGCAGGAAGTCGCGTCATTTTAATCCAATTATCATGATAGTTCATCATCAAGAGAAAACAATAAATATTTCAGCTTCAATTCAATTCTTCGATAATTTTGTGAGAGTCAGGCAGAATAAGGCTTTCGGGGATGAGGGGCTTCCATGCCGCAATCGCTGTCAGTGGCTCGGCAGAGGTCTTGCCTGGTCTGTTCTGCTGAAAATTATCTTGAGGTATGAAAAATTTTGAGGAACTCTTTAAAAATGTAGGATGTTTGCGAATTTTTGTGTTAAATGATGTTATCATTCCCTCTATGAGCAGTATGGTATGGAGTCTCAAAAAAGCGGAGGACGGTTTTTTTTCTGTCTGAACCCGTTAACCCGTAGCTGCCCTGAAAAGTCTTTGATGAGAATGCGTCCTGTCTGGCTGAAGATGCTCATACAGAGTCTCTGCGCTTTTCTGGGCTGCGGGTTTTGAGGGGATAAAATGACGCCGATAATTGTAGAGTCGCCGCAATCTAATGAATCTTTTAGTAAAGGAGAAAGGTATGTCTTTTTCAAAACTGCTCTTTGCTGTGATCGGTCTTTGTCTTGTTTTACTGCCTGTCCTTGGAGAGTGTGCCCAGTCATCTGCTGATGTCACAGTCTCCAGGGAAGTGAAGGAAAGTGTTCGCAAAGAGATCCTTGCCAAGGCCAAAGATGCGAACCAGAACAATGAATATGTGATCGGCATAGGCGACCTGCTCAGCGTGAGCATATTTGGAGAGGGAGATATGGCCGCGCCCTCAGCAATAGGAAATGCCGCCGCCGCAGGCGGGACAGCGCCAGGAACATCTGCGGGCGCCGCAAATCCCAATCTCAGTTCTGTCTCTAACCCCATAGCCAGTGTTGAGGTCAGAGTAGATGGAGATATTTCTCTGAAACATATAGGCGATGTCAAGGCTGTAGGGATGACGCTGACGCAACTTGCCGATTATCTGAAAAAACTCTATTCACCGATTTTTGATAATCCGGCAGTAACGACCGTGCTGGTCAAGAACAACAGCAGCAAGTTTTCAGTCATGGGAAAGGTTGTGAATTCGGGTGTCTATCCGTTAACGGTCCAGATGTCGCTTGTAGAGGCCATAGCTCGTTGCGGGGGGTTTAACGAATGGTCCAACCGTCAGATAACTGTGGTCAGGAAGAACGTGAGTGAACGGGATAAGGACCTGTTTAAGGATAACACTATCGAATTTGACTATAATGATTTTATGAAGGGGAAGGGGGTCCAGAAAAATATTAATGTCCAGAACGATGATGTCATCGTGGTTCATTGATGTCGGATAATTGTTTTCTGGTCTGTTGGAGTTTCAGGGGGGTGGAATCCTATCACGGAGAGATTCAATGAGAAAAAGGATATGCTTGGGGGCAATTCCTCTGCTTTTGCTGGGAGGGGCGCAGGCGTCTGTCGCGAATGTGAATTCATTGACAGCGGGGGTGAGTCTTGGTCTGGATATGGACCGCTATTCGTTCAAAGGGGCAGCAGCATCTGGATTTAACAACGATTACAACAGGATGATTCTGACCCCCACAGTTGATTTTAAGAGTGATGATGTCACAAACGGGATGGAGTTCATTTACAGTCCCGGGTTCCAGTACGATCTCAATGGGAAAGGAACCGATGTCAATCATAATCTGAATTTTTCGGCCCATGTGTTGCCGGCGAAGGAGTGGCAGATCAGAATCAGCGATATCTATATCAATTCTGACGACTCTACCCAGACTACAAGCCTGAGTCCGGCCACTTCGGGGGCAAATGCTTCAAACGGCAGTTCCAATGGGACGGTTGATCAAGTTTCTAATCAACTTGGTCGGCAGCGATTCTGGACAAATGCCTCGTCCGTGGCATCGGATTATACCTATCTTCCAGATAGCGTGGTGACCCTCGGATATACCTACTCCGTTCTGCGAAATGATGGCGGCAGCGCAGGTTTAGAGGGATATCAGGATTATAACAAGCATGATGCTCTTCTCTCAGCTTCCTATCGGTTCCACCCCGAATGGAAGGCAATTGCCAGTGGAGAGTACATACGGGGCTTATTCAGCACGACAGGGACTCCGACTCTGGGTACCCAGAGCGACCTGTCGGAGTATATCGGTAATGTGCGTCTTGAGTCATACATCATGCCCCAAAATACATTTTCCTTAATGTATGGGTATATGGGGACGAAATACGATCAGACGGACATGAACAACACCGATATCCACAGTCTGACAGCAGGGTGGAAAAGGAACATATCTCCTCACCTGAATTTTGATATTGGCGGTGGGCCTTCCTATGTAAAAACGGAGTCTCAGGCGGGGAATTGGGGCTATAACGCCCATGCGCTCCTGAATTATCTCATTGAACATGGGCAATTGGGTATCGATGTGGAAAAAGCGTACAGCATGGATACCTTTTCCGGGACAAGTAACGGCGGCACTATCGATACCTGGAGCGTGACCACGACCTTCAACTATCAACTGTTGGAAGATCTGTCCACGGGCCTTTTTGCTTCCTATCAGGATCAGGACCACCAGGATGCCCTTTTAAACAATACGATTACCAATTATAAGGAACGCCAGTATCAGGCCGGCGCTACATTGAACTACAACTTCCTGAGGTATTATACGCTGACTGTCGGATATACATTCACCCGACTGGATCCTGATACCACGCAGATTACGGGCTATGATGAAAATCGTGTCTATCTGATGCTTTCAGCGAAAAATGAGTTGCTCCGATGGTGATTGGCATTATCATGTTAGGGAATGAAGTCTGAATGTACCGTATAAATGGCATTGGGCGGTCTATTGAGGAGCGCCCAATGCCATATATATATAATTATATGGAAAATATTTATGCTTAACGCCCTGACAATTGATGTTGAAGACTACTTTCAGGTTAACGCTTTTGCCCGCTCCATCAGATATGAAGACTGGGATAACTATCCGCTACGCGTTGAGGCAAATACCAGTCGTATTCTCGATCTGCTCGATGAATTCGATTTTAAGGCGACCTTTTATATCCTTGGCTGGATCGCTGAACGGGTTCCAGGTCTTGTACGGGAGATTAGTCGTAGGGGGCATGAAATCGCCTGTCACGGTTATGCCCATCAACTGATTTTTGCAATTGGCCCAGATGCCTTTCGCGAGGATGTGCGCCGGGCAAAGAGGATACTTGAAGACCTCTGCGGGGAGCAGGTCTGCAGCTATCGTGCTCCCAGTTATTCGATCACCAAGAACTCCCTCTGGGCGCTTGATATCCTGATTGAAGAGGGGTTTGTCCGTGATTCCAGTATCTTCCCTGTCTACCATGATACTTATGGGATGCCGGATGCGCCTCGTTTTCCCTACGTGATTCAGCGGCAGGCCGGGAGCATTACGGAATTTCCGCTAACGACCTACCGGCTGCATGCGGGGAAAAGCGAGTACAGGCTGCCCATTGCCGGTGGCGGTTATCTGCGGCTTCTTCCGGCACAAATATTGATTTGGGGGATCGAGAGGATCAACCGGCAAGAAAATCAACCGGCTGTCCTCTATTTCCATCCCTGGGAGATAGATCCTGATCAGCCGAGAATAAAGGCAGGTCTGAAATCGACATTCAGACATTATTTGAATCTTCGAAAGACTGAGAGTAAACTTCGAAAAATTTTTGCAGCTGGCAGATTTTCAACGATGAAGGCGGTTTTGCAACAGCAAAGCGTGCAGTAGGAGAGAGTCGTGAACAATAAGAAAGCACACCATATACGTCTCTTCTCCCCCTCTGACGAACATCGTTGGAATGATTATGTCGACAACCATTCGGCAGGAACACCCTTTCACCGTATTCCCTGGAAAAAGACTGTTGAGGCGAGTTTTGGGCATCATAGCTATTACCTGCTGGCAGAAGAATCTGATGGGAGTGTGGTTGGAGTGTTCCCCCTTTTTCATTTGAAAAGTTTTCTGTTCGGCAATTATTTGACATCCATACCCTTTGCAGAATTGGGGGGACCGTTGGCAGACAGTGCCGGTGCACTCCAGGCCCTTGTCGACTATGGTATTGATATTACCAAGAATCTAAAATGCGATTACCTGGAAATTCGCTCCAGAAATGCAATTCCGGGGTTCAAGGTGAAATCATTGTATTACAACTTCAGCCGGGAGATATTTCCTGAGGTGGAAGCCAATTTGGCCGCCATTCCGAGGAAGTCTCGGGCTGCAGTCCGCCACGGCATCAAAAGCGGCCTGACTGCGGAATTCGGTAATCACCTGCTTGGTCAATTCTATGAGGTCCTGGCCCACAGTTATCATACCCTCGGGACTCCTGTGTTTTCTTTTGGGTATTTCAGGAGACTTCTTGCCAATCATGCGGACAGTTCTCAGGTCATGATCATCCGAACCAAAGAACAGACGCCGGTGGCTGCTGTCATGACCTTTTTTTATCGTGATCAGGTCATCCCGTACTACGCAGGCTCTCTTCTGGAATTTAGGAAACTGGCACCAAATGACTTTATGTATTGGGAACTGATGAAGTACGGCTGCGAGCAGGGCTATCGAATATTTGATTTCGGGCGCAGCAAGGAGGGGACCGGTTCTTTTGATTTCAAGAGGCATTGGGGATTCGAGCCGAAACCTCTTGCCTATCAATATCATCTGCATGGGATTGCTGATCTGCCCAATCTGAGTCCAACCAACCCGAAATATCGCCGCAAGATCCAGCTTTGGAGAGGGCTTCCATATTTTGCCACGAAGGCGATCGGCCCGATTTTTGCCCGTTATCTTGCCTGAACCGTGCTTTGATATGAGCGCAACTAATCTGAAAATTCTCTATCTGGCCCATCGAGTTCCTTTTCCTCCCAATAAGGGGGATAAGATCAGATCGTTTAATGAGATTAAATATCTCAGTCAGGAGCATGAAATTCATCTCGCCTGTCTCATTGACGATCCGAAGGATGTGCAGCATGTAAGCGGTCTGGAACGGTTTGTCAGGACAATCGATTATGTTTTGATCTCCCCGTTCCGGCAGAAGCTGAAGGCTCTCCACTTTTTTCTGACGGGACAGCCGCTGAGTGTGCCCTATTTTTACTCCTCAGAGCTGCAGACTGCTGTGGATAAGCGACTGGCCGAAATCGATTTTGATGTTATTTTCTGTTTCTCTTCCCCTATGGCCGAGTATGTCTTCAAGAGCCGCCATTACCGGGATGGCAGACTTGGGCGCGCTCGACTCATTATGGATTTTGTCGACGTCGATTCCGATAAATGGCGGATGTATGCTGGCTTCAGCAGTTTCCCTTTCTCCCTCATCTACCATCGTGAATGGCTGTGTCTGCAAAAATATGACGCCAGGGTTGGTCGGGCTTTTAGCCGGAGTATATTCGTTTCTGAAAAGGAGGTGGAACTGTACCGCTCTTTTTGTCCCGATGCGGATTCTCAGGCAATTGCCAATGGTGTCGATCAGGATTTCTTTGCAGTGACGGAGAACATGCGTTCCGAAGCTTGTAAGGGTGCATCACCCGCCACGCTTCTTTTCATGGGTGCCATGGACTACTACCCCAATGTCGATGCGGTAGTCTATTTTGCCGAGGATATCTGGCCAATGGTGAAAGAAAAAATCCCGACGGCACAATTTATCATTGCGGGCAGCAATCCGACCGCCAGGGTCAGGGATCTGGCACGACGCGACCGTTCCATAACGGTGACCGGGGCTGTCCCGGATATCCGGCGTTATCTGGCCCAGGCTGATATCTTTATTGCACCATTTCGTATAGCGCGGGGCATCCAGAATAAGATACTTGAAGCCATGGCAGCCGGGGTGGCGGTTGTCGCCCGACCTGAAGCTGTACAGGGCTTTGGCCGCCAGCCATCATGCATTACAGTGGCAACAAATGCTGATGATTTTGCTTCTGCAGTGCTTGCCTTGCTGATGAATGAAAACGCGCGGGCAGCAATAACGCAGGAAGCAAAAGAATTCGTATGTTCAACCTTTTGCTGGCAAGACAATATGAATGCCCTGCAGCGCATTCTCCTAATGTGAACGTCTCAATAAAACGGCGGCTTTTCCTTGCCGAAGTGACGAGCTTTCATGATGCATTGTGGCTGGCCAGCCCGGTCAGCCATGGTGGTTAGATTGGGTTCCTGCACGGGATGCTTATAATGCTGGCCGGAAAATTTTCTGGCGTCTCTCAGCGGCGCTAAAGACATGTCTCTTTAATATTACATCGTAATCAACATCGCCCTTCCGCGAGCGCTCAGCAATTCAGCTTTCAAATAAATATCACCGGTAATGAAGAGATGTCTATAAGAAAAAAGGTGGTACTGCAGTTCTTTGGCTCCAATATAGTTACGGTCATCAGCTTCCTTTTAAGTATGATTCTTTCGCGGATGCTGACGCCTTCTGAGATAGGAATCTTTTCGATGGCCGCAGTCATTGTGTCTATCGCACATGTTTTTAGAGACTTCGGCGTTGTTGCGTATATCAAGCAAAAAAAGGAACTTGAAATAGAGGTTCTAAGAGCTGCCATGGGGATGCTTATCTGCTCTTCATGGCTTATTGCTCTCGTGCTTTATTTTCTCAGTTGGCCAATTTCCAATTTTTATCATCAGGAAGGTGTTAGGGCCACTATGCAGATCCTTGCTGCCGGTTTTCTCTTTATCCCATTCGGATCAATTTCTCAGGCTGTGCTTGCCCGAGAACTGCAGGTTGAGAAAACTGTTTTGGTGAATGCCGTCAGTACAATGGTGTATTTCTGTGCCAGCTTACTTTTTGCGTGGACGGGATTCAGCTACTTAACGATGGCGCTGGCTAATCTGGTAAATATTATTGTTTCCGTTATCGGTTTCACTCTCATGCGTCCTCGCTGGCTGCCCTGGCTTCCCTCGCTAAAGGGGTGGAAGAACGTTTTTCATTTTGGAAGCGGAGCAATTATAACAAGTATTGTTCAGTCCTTCGATGAGGCATTAGGGGACATTATGCTGGGCCGGTTGAGTGTTTCTCACTTCGTGGGGGTTTTTAGCCGGGCAAATTCTACGGTTAAGATCTCTTTCGAGGCCGTCAGGCCGACTATGGATTATATTTCTCTTCCGTATCTGGCAAAAGTACATCACTCCGGTGAGGTATTGAGTAAAGAAATTGTCAGATCAACATCTTATCTTACTTCGTTGCTCTGGCCCACTCTTGCCGCTACTGCATTTTATTCCTTGGATATTATAAAATTACTTTATGGCAATAATTGGGTTGAAGCAGCTCCCGCTGTGCCATGGTTGTGTCTGGCCTTTGGTGTGCGGGCAACTTTCTATTTTGTCAATCCAGCGACCACGAGCATTGGGAAGCCCTATTGGTCTGCATTACCGATCGGGTTTGGTGTTCTGTTGAAAATAGTCTTTATTTTTGCAACATTCGACGGTTCCATCGTTTCATTTTCCCGTTCTTTGGCCTTTGCCGAAATTTTTGCGAGTGTTTTGTATGTATTGGCCGCTAATTCGTTGTTAGGTATGAGCCTTTCCCTCTGGTGGTCAGCGGTATCTCGAAGCGTCAAGCTTACAATTGTAATTATTCTTGTGCTTGTTCTTCTAGAAAATGCTACCACTGGGCTGTCAATTCCTGTTGTGCGACTTTTGGTTGCAGGGGCGTTATTGGTACCGCTCTGGTTTTTATTGATCTTTGTTATGAAACATCCAATTTCAGCGGAATTTTCACGTCTGATTTCACATGTAAAAGGACGATGGTAAGACCCTGGATCCTATGTCACGCCTGGCTATTTATAGAGAAGCGTGCTTGAATTGTCCCTGTCATTCCAGAATAACGTGCTTTCTTGTTCTGTTAGGGCCGCCCAGTACGGCACAGCCATGCTGGTTTAGAGAAATACCTGTCTTTAATTCCGCCAAGAGTTCTATCTTAGGGTAATTGTTGACAACGAATGTGACGATAATATTCTTTCAATAGAAAGTGTATTGTCCGTCATCACTTTTGTGGCCCGCTTCTGCTGCAGTGGTCTTCTGCTCTTTACAATTACTTTGAAGAGGCATATTAGTTCGGCAAGCTTCACGGCTCAAGGGGCCGCGATTTTCCCTTGCACCGAAGTCTCATTTAATTCAGTTGGTCCCGCACCTCACTTGAGGTTTTTTTGCCTGTCATTCCTGTGGAGTTTTAATTTTGTTGAACATTGTCTTGTTTTTTGCTACATTCATTAGTTGTATAATGCTGATAATACATTCCTTGGTGATTGTTAGAGTCTACATATTTGATTTATATACAATAGCTGCTACTCAATCGGCAGATTGCGACATTCCAGCAGGCAGTTTTACAGAACTTTCATATAGCATTGCATGGAGCGAGGGGTAATGGTCATGCTGCAGAACGACATGTCATCCCTAACAATCCCAAGGGTATCTGTTATTATTCCCGTTCGGAATGGATACCTTTATATTTGTGAAACGATTGACAGTGTCTTGAACCAAAATATAAATGATTTGGAAATCATCATCGTAGATGATGGCTCGACCGATTATGATTATACGCAGCTGGAGTCGTATGACAGTCGCATACAGGTTATACGGCTTGACGGTTTTGGTGTGTCACATGCAAGAAATGTAGGAATGGCGGCCTCCAGGGGGGAGTTTATTGCATTTCTTGATGCTGATGACGTCTGGTTCCCTGGAAAACTTCTCGCTCAACTGCGTTATTTTGAGAAGCACCCTGAAGTCGGTGTTGTATTTGGTGGTTTTGTTAAATGGGAAGCAAGGGATGACGGTCAGCATCCCCCTGCCTCTTTGCTGATGACTGACTCCTCTCACCTCGAAGATATAGATCCTGAACATTCCGGCTGGTTGTATCCAAAACTCCTTATGGGGCTTCTTGTCGGTATCAATACACCGTTGATTCGTCGGGGAATTATTGCGCTGGTTGGGCAGTTCAATGAAAAAATGCGAATTGGTGAAGACTATGAATACTGGTTGCGGATATCGCAGCTGACTCAGATGCATGCGCTGGCTGGTCCCGTAGCCCTGTACAGGATTCATAATGCAAGTGCCATGCATCATTTAGACAAAGAAAATCATCTGGCCGCTTTGCTGGAAACGGCCCGAAAACGTTGGGGGCTTTCCAGCCCGGATGGAGCCTTTCTTCCTCTCCAAGATTTCAGAAGGCGTCTTGCGGCCGTCGAATTTTCGCATGGATACAATCACTACTGGAAGGGGGATCCCGCCACTGCCGTGAAGAGTTTTGCCAAATGCCTGTGTCATGGTCATCGCCTGATTCGGTCATTGTGCTATATGATAATGTCATGGGGAAAATTGATTAAAAGTTTTCCGGCAATGATGACGCTTTAAAAAGAGATTCAATGACTTCACCGATAAAAGACACAATCGTGAGGATTGTGCAGGAGGGGTTATACCGGACAGGCTTTATGGGCTTGCTGCACCGGTATAGAAATGCTCGAACCTTAACCGTGTTAATGTTTCACCGAGTTCTTCCTCGTGAGTCAAGCGAATTTATGCGTTCAGAGCGGGAGTTTACTTTCAGCATTGAAGGATTTTGCCGCTGTCTTGATTTTTTGAAGCATCATTATAATGTGATTGATTTGGATACATTAATCGATGTGGAGAACGGAAGGTGTGTGCTGCCGCCCTTTGCTGCTTTGATTACTTTTGATGATGGCTGGAGAGATACTGTGGTTCATGCTTTGCCGGAATTGCAGAAAAGGGGATTGCCGGCAGTTCTCTTTGTTTCTACGGAAATACCACGATTTGCAACATCCCGCTGGTGGCAGGATGCACTAGTTGAAATAGCAGGGAGTTCGGAGTATTCGCAAGGTCTTGCTCAGGACCTCGGTTTGATACCTGCGGATCAGCCTGACTTTCATGAATTATCGTCGATCCTTGCCTCTATGGCGCCTTCGGAGCGGGAGGCGCTGATTGTGAAATACATACCCCTGCACGGTGAACGTCAAATGTTGAGCTCCGCAGATCTTGCTTCTCTTAACCAAAAACAGCTTGCCTTGGCGGCGCATGGCCACACTCATGCGCCGCTTACCTATGTCAGAGAATTAAGTGAAGAACTGGAAGCATCAGCAAAACATATTCGAGGTTTGGGTGGATATGCTACTGCCATGTCATTGCCCCATGGTGACGTAGATGTCCGGGTTCTGCGCTCGGCCCGTAAGGCTGGGTTTGAGTGGATTTTCACAAGTGTTCCTGCCTTGAATTCATCTGATATGCCGCATAAGAACAGGCTTCTTGCGCGCATCCATGTCCCGGAAAATCGTTGGACCTGCGGGGTAGATAATCGCATCTCAAATGCAAGACTAGCAAATTTCCTGTTCCTGCGACCAATACAAAGCAGCGCCTATCCGGAATTCAGAGAGTCTGATGTCCGCTCCTAGGATTTTAATATATGGGGCAATTGCCCGTCAGGCGTCCGCCAAAGAATCATTCCCGGCAACCTGGAAGAGAAAGATAAAGGAAGTCAGGGAGCGCCTGCTGTGGGCTGTGGGCTCGACACACTTCCTGGATTATCGTAATTTCAACCTTCCATACCCGACCAATGTTGGCGACATAGGAATAGCGGTGGCGGTGAGAATGCAGCTGGCATCGCGATTTCCTGATGCTGAATTCATAAATTTGAATTGGGGTGAATTGCATCTCTTAGAGAAAAAAGACCCTGTCGGAAAATTGGATCTGATCGTGGTCGCCGGGGGAGGATATTTATTTGTAGACGATCAGGGCTGCCTTGCGAAACGAATAGAGCAGGATCTTCTTGTTCTTGAACATATGGCGACGCCTGTTGTTCTTTACGGGGTCGGTGTAAATTGGTTGTTCAACGCTATAACGAAAGAAAATAATTATAAACTGCGTAATAGAGACCGCCGTGTTTTGGAAAGAATTATTAATTGTGCATCATTAGTGAGTGTAAGGGATCCTCTTTCCCGAGAGATTCTGTTGGAAAATTTAAAAATATCCGTCGATTTGGTGTGTGACCCTGCAATTTTCTTGGACTTAGGAGACTTGAACAGGCAGAATACGAAGAGCAGGACCAGCACATCCCCTGTTAATGTCAGCATTAATTTTCCATTTCATGGAGAATTGTCTTCGACAATCTTAAGGAAAAACCTTATTGGATATGTACAGATGTTAAAACAGATAAGGCAAGATACAAATTGCAGATTGCACTATTTTGTGCATAATTATAGTGAGTTGCTGATTCCGAAATTGCTGCAGGATAAGGGGCTTGATGTCGAAATCGTGGTTGGTGCCCCTGTTTATCTCTTTAAGCAATATCATAAAATGAATATCCATATTGGCGGTATGTTACATTCCTGCATATTCGCAGCGGGGGCAGGGACGCCCTGTGTTTTACTGGCATATGATATTAAACATTGTGGTTTTGCTGATTTATTTGATATGGGCGATCATTGTCACGACGCTGTCAGATTTAATTCCCGTGCAGTTCTTCAAAGTGTTCGGCAGATTTTGCAGAATGAGCTGCTCTGGCGCAAAAAAATCGGAAAACGGCTTGCGGTATTGTGGCGCTCTCAACAGCAGTTTATAGATTTGTGTGCGGCCCTTGGTAAAAATGATATCTGCTGTACAAAAAATTAAGAGCCCGGCGCATGAACGATACTATAGAGTGTTTCAAGATAAACGAACTTCCCGCGAAATACCGGCAAATATGGGAGGATCTGGTGCAGACGTGCGGAGCATGCCGCAACGCATTCCTGACCCCCTTGTTTTGTGATGCAGTGGCAGCAGCCGGGTCGGATGTCCGTACTGTGATAGTTCTGAGACATGGGCAGGCCCACAGCATATTACCCTATCAGATGAAACCGGGGATTTTGGGAAAGCTTGGAGTCGCAGAACGTGTTGGTGGTGAGATGAGTGACTATTTTGGCATAGTCACGAAGGATGAAATGCATTTTGATGTTGCTGCCCTGTTGCGTTCAGCTCGTATTTCAGCTCTGGAATTCTCTCATCTTGGCGAAACGCAGTCTACATACGGACTATATGGAGAATCACCTCGCAAAGGCCTTACTATTGACCTTGGGGCCTCGGAAGATAATTACTGGAGAAGCCTGCAGGCTTCAAATAAAAAACTCACTTCTGATACGGAACGGCGGTTTCGCAAACTCATTGCTGATTATGGTCCTGTGCAATTTGAACTGCAGTCATCTCGGCCTGATGATGATCTTAAGTCTTTGATTAAACATAAAATCAAACAGTATAGACGCACCGGAAATATGGGAGCCGTGCTCTTTCAACAGAAGAATATCGATCTGCTTTTCCGTCTCCTCAGAGTAAATGCGCGTGAATGTACTGGGTATATCAGTGTGCTCAAGATCGGGGACCGTTTGATTGCAGGGCATTTTGGATTGCTCTGTTATGGCACCTTGCACTACTGGTTCCCAGTTTATGACCAGGAATTTCATTCTTATTCACCTGGAAGATTATTGCTGATGCACCTTCTGCGGGAAGGGCTGTCGGCGGGAATCAGGAGGATTGATCGCGGAGAAGGCGATGCGGCCTATAAAAGGGATTTTGCAAATTGTGAACAAATTTACTACAAAGGAGTCTGGACTGCGGGATATGTAAGAAGTATGCTGGGATATCTGGCATTACAGGCAACATGGAGCATCAATGAGAGACTCAAGAAAAAACTGAGTTGCAGTTAAAATCAGGCCAACCAAATGGATATATCGTCTCATCGGGAGAGGGAAAAGGCATGCGGTGAAAGTCAAGGTATGCGTGCCACCAGAAAAACGCATATTTTACACATTGTCAATTCGTTACAAGTGGGAGGGATGGAGCAGGTCGTTGTCAACATCATAAATGAACTTGATCCATTCAGATACCGCCATTCAATTTGCTGCATTCAATCAACAGGTCCAATGGTGGATCGAATCAGCTTCCCAGTAAAAATATATACAATTGGGAAGAAGGCCGGTCCGGATTATTTGATTCCGTTCAAGATTGCCCGGATCATCAGAAAAATCGATCCGGACGTCGTTCATACGCGGAACTGGGGCGCTGTAGACGGGGTTCTTGGTGCAATACTTGCCGGGGTGAAAGCTGTTGTGCATGACGAACACGGGCGTGATGCGGCTGATCCGGACGGCATCAATGTTAAGCGGCGTTTTATCAGAAAAGCTCTCAGCTACAGGATATGTCGTTTTATTCCGGTTTCGGCCGATCTTGAGAAATGGTTGGTTGATGTTGTAGGAATAGCACCGGCAAAGGTGCAAAAAATACACAATGGTGTGGATACCATGCTTTTTCACCCCGCTGATGACAGGGGTGAGAAGCGGGAAAAATTGGGCATGGAGAACGACTCCTTTGTGATCGGGTTTGTAGGCCGTCTCGATCCTGTTAAGGATCTTGCAACTCTTTTACGGTCATTTGCGCTTTTTTCTTCAAACTTGCAGCGAAAAACATATCTATATGTGGTCGGAAAGGGGAGCGAACTTGAATCGCTGAAAAAATTGTGCAATGAACTCGAGATTTCCTCGAAAGTGTTTTTCGCAGGAGAATGCAATGATATTCCCGCAGTTATGCGATGTATTGATATTTTTACCTTGACTTCAATCGCTGAAGGGATTCCCATGACAGTTCTTGAGGCCATGGCATCGGGTTTGCCTGTGGTCGCAACTGACGTTGGAGGATTGAAGGAGATTGTTGAACCGTATGGTACCGGTTTTCTGACCCCGGCTCGTGGGGTTGAGGAAATTGCCGCAGCGTTTACTGCCTATGCAAATGATCCTGAGCTTGTATCCTGTCATGGCAAAAATGCTCGAAAAAAGGTAGAAAGGGATTTTTCCATACACTCAATGGTCGCTCAGTATGATGCTCTTTATATGAGCCTGTTTGCAGGCGGACGGTCTTGACTTTCTATGCGCGATCTCTTAGTGTTTTTGGCACTTCTTGGTGGAATCCCATGGTATTTTCTTAATCCGTATTACGGCGTTCTTGCTTTTTTTGTCGTCAGCATCCTGAATCCCCATCGTTACACTTGGGGGGCAGCGTACAGCTTTCCCTTTGCTCAATACATTGCGTTTGCAACTCTGCTTGGTCTCCTGTTTGGGAGAGGGCTCCGTAATCCATTACCTAAGGAACGGGAAACTGCTATATTATTAGCTCTTTGGCTGATGTTCCTTGTAAGCAGCCTGTTTTCTCTTAATTCCGATCTTTCAATGAATGAGCTTTCTCGAGTGTCAAAAATTCTTCTTATGACATTCGTCACCATGTGGGTCTGTTGTTCTCAGGAACGGTTACGGTATCTTTTCTGGGTTATTGCACTCTCAATGGGATTGATTGGCATAAAGGGTGGCCTGTTCGGGATATTGACAGGGGGCGGGCATACGGTTTTCGGACCGCCGGATTCATTTATCAGTGACAATAATGACGTGGGGCTGGCTTTCAATATTGCCCTGCCGATTATTTATCATCTGGCGACATTTGAGAAAACTCTCAGAATGAGAAAAATCATGATGGCCATATTTTTTCTGACAGTTCTGGCCACTATTCTCACTTTTTCCCGTGGTTCTGCAATAGCGCTTGCCGTCCTTCTCCTCCTTATTTCTCTTGTCAGTAAAAACAAGGTGAGAAACATCCTGACACTCTGCATCCTGGGATTTTTCTTGTCATTTTTTCTTACCGAGAAATGGACAGAGCGTATGAACACTATTAACACAAGTGATATGAAGGAGGACTCTTCCTTCATGGGGCGTGTCAATGCGTGGCATAATGCCTGGAATATTGCTGTTGACAGGCCGTTCACCGGAGGGGGATTGGCTATTACCCAGAGTCAGAGGATCTTTGAGAGATATGCGCCTGACCCCAACAATTTTCATGCTGCCCACAGCATCTATTTTCAGATGCTTGGAGAGAATGGGTTTGTCGGTCTCATGATCTTTCTCGTGCTCCTCTGTTCACTCCTTGCAAGTCTGAATAGAGTTCGGCGTAAGTTTGCAGAACATCCTGAGCATCAATGGCTTTCTCATTATGCCGTGGCGATTCAACTCTCACTTATCGGTTTTATGATCAATGGCTTAACTCTGGGGAGAGCCTATTTTGATCTGGCTTATCTTGTTATTGCCATGGGGATTATGACAAAAACCCTGGCAAGAGCGGTGGAGAGAGAGCAAGATTCCTTTTCTTGAAAAAGATTGCAGCGCAATGAACATACTCTATCATCACAGAACTATGGTCGAAGATGCTCAGGGGATTCATATTGCCGAAATGATTCGTGCATTTGAATTGAATGGTCATCATGTGGAATTATTTTCACTTGTAAAACGCGGTGGACGTGAGCAAAAGGGAGAGGTCTCACTTCTTGGCAGATTGAAAAGTGCCATGCCGGAGATGATTTTTGAACTGGCGGAAATATCCTATAATCTTTTTGCAATTTTTGCTCTCCTGTTGAAAATTATACGGACCAGGCCTGATTTCATCTATGAGCGGTATGCACTCTATAATGCCGCAGGTGTGGTTGTCTCCCGTCTGACCGGAATTCCGGTTGTATTGGAGGTGAATGCTCCTCTGGCATTTGAAAAACGTCAATATGGCCATCTCAGTTTTCCTCGCCTGGCCGCGTGGTTCGAAAAAATCATATGTTCTTCGGCTACATATACGCTGACGGTCACAACACCTTTAAAAAATATTCTGATCGCTGAAGGTGTGCGCCCTGAGAAAGTTATTGTTATGCCGAATGGCATCCGTAAAGAATTATTATTGGAGTCACCCAATAATCCGGCTTTGAAAGAGTCTCTTGGCATTCCCCGGGATGCCATTGTTTTGGGTTTTGTCGGTTGGTTTCGTCCATGGCATGGTCTGGATCGGTTGATTGATTTGTTTTATGCTCAGCAACTTGCGCAACAGGGGGCCTGCCTGCTTCTGGTTGGTGGCGGACCGATCCTCGCACAACTCCAGGCGCAGGCAGAGAGATTGGGCTTATCCGGCAGATCGGTTTTTTTTACCGGTCCTTTGCCTCATGATTCTGTCTATCAGCATATAAAGGTCTTCGATCTGGCTCTGCAGCCAAACGTTACGTCATATGCCAGCCCCATGAAAATCTTTGAATACCTTGGCCTGGGAAAGCCTGTTCTTGCCCCTCGTTTTGAAAATATAGAGGAGATCCTGACCGACGGCTATAATTCCTGGTTGTGTGACATCAACGATGAGGTCCAGTTCGCAGGTATGATAAAAAATGCCTTAAGCAGTGCGGAGGAGATTCGTGCGCGCAGTGCGCATGCCCGGGAGACTGTGGTGAGTCGGGATTATTTCTGGGAAGGCAATGCTGTTCGCACTGTTAAGTTGGTTGAGAAGAAGCGGCACAAAGGAGGGGGGAAGTGTGTGGCATAACCGGTATATTTCAGCGTAATGGTCAGCCTGTCAATCCCGATGGCCTGATCCGGATGACGCGGACGCTGCTGCATCGTGGTCCCGATGAGGAAGGATATTTTGTGAACGCGTCTCCTTCCGCTTCATTGGAGAGGGAGGGGATCCCGATACATTTTCTGCCGGAACCGGCACCGCTTGCAGCCGGTTGGGTCGGTCTGGGACATCGCAGGCTGAGTATTATTGATCTTAAATCGGGACAGCAGCCACTTTCCAATGAAGACGGCAGCATCTGGATAGCCTTTAACGGCGAGATTTATAATTTCCAGGAACTTGCTGCAGAGTTGAAAGGCAGGGGACATCAGTTCCGGACCAACTCTGATACGGAAACCATTGTCCATGCCTATGAGGAGTACGGTGAACGTTGCGTGGAGAAATTCCGGGGCATGTTTGCCTTTGCCCTCTGGGATAACAGGCGGCAAGAGCTTTTCATTGCCCGAGACCGTCTCGGCAAAAAGCCGCTTTACTATGCTCTCGAAGACAGTCGCTTCCTTTTTGCCTCGGAAATCAAGGCCATTCTGGATTATCAGGACGTGCCCCGTACGCTCAATATGCAGGCGCTCTCCGACTATCTCTCTTTGCTGTATATCCCTGCTCCTCAATCTATTTTCACCTCCGTCTGCAAGCTTCCGGCAGCGCATTATGCCGTTATTACAGCGACAGCCTGCACCATTACCCAGTATTGGGACCTTTCCTTCGAACCGGATGGGCACAGAAGTTCTGAACAGATACAGGAGGGATTGCTTGAAATCCTGCAGGATGCAACCCGTATGCGCATGATCAGTGAAGTTCCGCTTGGGGCCTTCCTGTCCGGCGGTGTCGATTCATCTGCAGTTGTTGCCTGTATGTCGAAGGTGTCCAGGGAGCCGGTGAAGACGAACGCCATTGCATTTCCGTATGCACGGTATGATGAATCCGTATACGCCCGTGATATTGCAAAACGTTTCGGTACCGATCATCAGGAATTCCTGGTTGAGCCGGATGCCGTTTCTGTTATCGAAAAGCTGGCTTGGCACTATGATGAGCCATTTGCCGATCCTTCTGCAGTGCCAACCTATTATGTATCCAAAATGACCCGCGATCGTGTAACCGTGGCTCTCTCCGGTGATGGCGGCGATGAAAATTTTGCCGGTTACAGGCGCTATTATTTCGATTGCCTTGAGCAGCGGATCCGGGGACTGCTTCCGGATTCGATACGGCGTTCTTTGTTTGGGACTCTTGGGTTTCTCTATCCGAAGGCCGATTATCTGCCACAGATGTTCCGGGCCAAAACCCTTCTCTCTAATATTGCCCGTGACCCAGCAGAGGCCTACTGCTTTTCCATGAGCGCTTTTAAGGAGGAGGATAAACGCAGGCTGCTCAAGCCTGAAATCCTGCACGCCCTGCAGGGATACCGCACAGATGACCTTTTTAAGGATTTATACCGTAAGGCGCCTGCGGTTGACCATCTTTCGAAAATTCAATACATTGATATTAAAACCTATCTTGCCGAGGAAATCCTTACCAAGGTAGATCGTGCCAGCATGGCGGTTTCTCTGGAGGTGCGCTGCCCGATTCTCGATCACCGTCTCATGGAATATGCCGCCGGAATTCCATCGGACATGAAGCTTGCAGGGAAGGACGGTAAACATATATTCAAACAGGCCCTGAGCCGTTATCTTCCGGCTGAAACGCTTTGGCGAGAAAAAATGGGTTTCAGTATGCCTGTCAAGGAGTGGTTCCGCCGGGATTTGAAAGACTATCTGCATGCTTGCGCTGTCGATGGCCCGGCGACTCATAAGTATCTGAATAGATCGCACCTTGAATCAATGTATCATCAACATGTCAGCGGGCGCCGTGACTGGACGGCGGAGTTGTGGGCAGTACTGATGCTCAACCTTTGGGATCGCAACTATTCGGGTGATTCCCATTGAAAATTCTGGTCTTTACAACCGTATTTCCCAATGAAAAGCAGCCTACCCTGGGGGTGTTTGTCCGTGAGCGGATGTTTAAAGTCGCCAGGCATTGCGAGGTGAAGGTCGTCGCTCCGGTGCCCTGGTTCCCTTTTATAGAGTTGATTCGGCCGGGTTATCGTCCCAAGGTCCCGTATCTGGAGATCCAGGACGGCATTGAGGTTTATCACCCGCGGTTTTTCAATATCCCTGGCGTATGCAAATTTCTTGATGGTTTTTTTTTGTTTCTCTCCTCTTTCTGGACTGTGCGGTCGTTACGCAAAATCTTCGGATTCGATATTATTGATTCCCATTTCATTTACCCAGATGCGGTGGGAGCCTGCTGGCTCAGCAGGGTGTTCAACAGGCCTCTGACGGTCACCCTGCGCGAGAGCAACCCGGGGAAGTTTATCCGCTCTCCTCTGGCCAAGGTTCAGGTGCTCCGGGCCCTTGGCCGCGCCACCAGGGTCTTTTCTGTCTGCACTGCCCTGAAGGATTATTTCCAGGTCCTGAAGATAGATCCGGGAAAAATGCATGTTGTCCCCAACGGGGTCGATATCGATAAGTTTCGCCAGGCAGAAAAACGGACCGCAAGAAGGCTGCTCGGGCTGCCTGAATCGGCAAGAATACTTATTACGGTTGGCTGGCTTATAGAAAGAAAGGGTTTTGACCGGGTCATCTCTCTGCTGCCAGAGCTGGCAACAGAAATAGATTCTCTCTACTATGTGATGGTAGGCGCTGCACCGGGGGATGGCACCAGTTATGAGAGAAGGCTCCGTTTACTGGTGCAGGAATTGAAACTTGAGAATCGGGTTCTCTTTGCGGGCGGTCAGCCCCATGGGGAAATGTACCGGTGGCTGTGCGCTGCGGATGTCTTTGTCCTGCCGACCACCGGCGAGGGCTGGGCCAATGTCTTCCTGGAGGCCATGGCCTGTGGTCTTCCGGTTGTGACCAGCCGGGTGGGAGGGAATTCGGAAGTTGTCTGTTCCGACGATTACGGGATTCTTTTTGATCTCGAAAACGCGCATGACCTGTTGCAAGCCATTCGCGCTGCATTGACGAAGACGTGGGATCACGAGAAAATTGTCGCCTATGCGCAGGAGAATACCTGGGAGAAAAGGGTCGCTGCGCTTGTTGGGCATTTTGAAACAATTATGCAGGCAGGAGGGGAGGAAAAAAATGAATACTCTTGAGCGAGCCTTTCGCTGTGCAGTCAGGTCAGCAGCCTTTTCTATTATTGGGGCCGTCATTTTTTCATACTTTTCTGGCAACTCCGAAGTATTTGCAGCCGGTGAGCGATTTTCCGTCCCCTTGACCGTCCAGGAAGCCCTGCCCGGTGATGTAAAAGGAATGGCACGCAGCTCTGCCCCGGTAACGGCGGGAATTCCCCTGGCAGAAAACAGCGGCATTAAAGACGTTAAGCAGCTGGGGCTTTCCGGGGCCGCGGTCGGCCAGTTTCGTGCTCTTGCCTGGTGGCCCAACGGCAATATACGCTGGGTATTGACTGATTTTCAGGCCGACGTTCCTGCTGGAGGGACAAATGCCGGCGTTTCATTGATCGCGGGCAACGGGAATTTCGGCGGAGACAATCTGGCTGCTGATAGCGGCTCTTCAATAACGGTTACGACCGGAAAGGCCCTATTTACCGTAAGGAAGACAAATTTCAATATCCTCGATTCCGTCGTGGTCGGCTCAAAGACATTGGTGCAGAGCAACAATCCTGGGCGGATTTCCGCGGATGGTGCCGATGGGGTGGTGTATTCTTCGGCGAACGATGCCTCTTCTACTGCAGTAATTGAGGAAAACGGTCCCTCCCGTGCTGTTATCAGGGCTGTAGGCAGCCTAAAAGGTCCTGGGGGAAATCGGCTTATGGACTACACGATGCGTTTATATTTTTACCGGAACGCCTCAAATGTAAAGGCCGATGTGATTCTCAGAAATGCTGACAAAAATTCCAACGCTGCTGCCCAGTTTAAAAATGTGAGGTTTGTGGTTCCTCTGTCACTCGATGGCGTTAAAACGGCAACGTTCAGCCGGGATAAGGATACGGTTTCTCGTGCGATTCCCCCTGGCAGCACTGCCAGCCTCTTGCAGGGATATAATAAAAAGTACACGATTAGAGATTTTGAAACGGATTGTTATACCTGGGAGCCCCCCGCTCCCGGAGTATGCGTCAATAACAAATATACCTACGATCCGGCATTTTCCGGCCTGGAAATACGTGCCGGCAATGAAAAGATCAATGCTTTGGGGAATATGACGGACGCGACGCAGGGCTATGCCGATATCTCGGATGCATCGGGCTCCGGGTTGACACTGGCTTCCCGCTTCATGCCTCTTTATTGGCCAACAGGCTTTGAGTTCAACGAGAATGGCGAGGCTTCCGTTGAACTCTATTCCCACATAGCAACCACGATCCTTTCGCTTATATGGGGGAAGCATGACAGCCATGAGTTGATGCTTGATTTTCATACCCAGCCGAAGGATGGAAAAACTGTTCTTTTTGCCCTGCAGTATCCGTTGATTGCCAGGGCGCAGTTTAATTACTACAGGCAGACAAAGGCTGTCTTCGGTCAGGCTGAACTTGTTTCTCCGCATGAGCAAGCAGAGTTTTTCAACAGCATCGGACAATCCGCAAAGTCTCCCTCTCTGGATAATTTCCCTTTAAGTGCGTTGGTTCGTCCCTGGTATTGGCCCATGACCGGCGGGGGAAATCAGACGGATCTTGCACTGGATGACCTGATTGATTTTCTCCGCACCGGGAATAGCGGTTTCTTTCTGAGAGGTGAGCAATGGACGTTGCGTAATGGTGATGGCGCTGTATTCCGAGCCGATAATTTTGCACTTGAACAGATTAAAGGTGCAAAAGGTCCGTTCGAGGGAGGGCGGTCAATGAGTATGAGTATATTCGATATGGAACATGCTCATGCCGGTTCCCTTCCTCTCTATTATTTCCTTACAGGCAATGAGGAAATCAAGGATGCATGTGTTGATTACGGCAAGACCATGATGCGGTCGCAGATCTCTGGCTGGTATAAGGTGCCGGCCACTCCATATCTCAGGGGATGGTCGAGAAAATTGAGAAACTTGGCCTATGCATTCGAGTTCACGTGCCAAATAGGGAATTGTAATATCCCCTATAAAAAAGAGCTTGATTCCGCAATCAACGCATTTCTCGATCTCAGAGATAAGCCCGGTCTCAAAACTGAAGGAAGAAACCTGGAGAGAGGTTACCTGTATTGGGACACAACACTTGATGGGAGCGAGCGTCAGGTACATTCCTTTTTTTATACCCAGATCCATTTTGAAGCAGTCTGGCAGTTGTATCGGATAATGGAGGACACGAATTGGAATTTTGCCCGCAAACACGATTTGGAAGATTATCTGAGCGGATTGGCTCATTTTTTCTTTGATGAGTACCTCGTTGCCTGGCCGCCTGACGCCCCTGAGGGTGGCGGGAGATTTAAATACGGTTGGAATTATAATTATTACCTGGATGATAATTCGAAGAATTTACAATCAAAAGAGCTCTCTCCGTATAGTGCAGAGCGGGCCGCTGTTTGGCTTTATCAGCAGACGGGTGATGCAAAATACCTAGATCAGGCGGCTCAGCTGCTTTGGGAAATTACTGAATATGCGACAGAAAGGAGCCCGTCGGAATTGCAGGAGCAGGCCTTCATGTGGACATATCTCAATAAAAAATCAGTCCCAATTTGGGAATATGTTCCGCTTGAAGTCGGGGTAAACGGTAACGGATCTTATACCTTGAGCTGGACAGTACCTGCGGGGGCACTGGAATATCAGATAAAATACAGCGATAAACCCATAGTCGAATGGTTGGGTTTTAATAAAAACACCCGCGTATATCAATACGACCCTGGGAAGTATACAGCATTTTTCGCTGCCAGAAATATCGCTGAAAATCCTGTCCCCGGTGAAAAGGGAACAAAGCAGACTCTGACTCTGACAAGGCTTCCGGAAGAACAAAAATTTGTTATGAAATGCCTTGTTCTCCGGTGATCCTCATTGTGTGAATCATTGATTGCGCTTCAGCAGCGGAGATGACCATGTCGCCGGTCTGGGGAGTTGGTATGGAAGCTATTGTGAAAGACCGGAGTGCGCAGGTTCAGGTGCCTGTGGGGTATAAGGGCAGCTCTTCTCACCTTTCGGCTGGCGAAACGGCCATCCGGAAAATAACTTCAAAAGCTTGTTAAGCGTCGTCTGGATTTAAGGAGCTGTTTTACCGTGTCTGGGATTTCGAAAAAAAAACTTGAGGGAATAGAATTATGCCGGGGTATAGCAGCAATAATTGTTGTCCTCTACCATGTCTTTCGTCATCTGGAGAAAACGCCTGATCATTCCTCTTTGGGGCATATCTTTCAGTTTGGGCATGCCGGTGTCGATTTATTTTTTGTTATTAGCGGGTTTATAATTTTATTTGCTCATTATGACGATATCAGCTGTCCGGGACGAATAGGTCATTACATCAGAAGACGATTAACCCGTATCATGCCGACCTATCTGGTTGCGCTGTTCGTTACCATATTGATTTCTTCACTGGGAGGTCACAGTTTCCCGAACTATATTGACATAATCATGTCAATATTCCTCCTTCCCTCTGATACAGAGCCAATCCTTGGAGTGGCGTGGACGCTGCAATATGAGGTTGTATTTTATGGCATATTTTGTATTTTGCTGGTGCACCGGTATGGAGGCGTATCGGTATTTGCCCTGTGGCTTCTATGGATAATATGGGCACTTGTAGAGAAGTCTTTCAGCTTTGGGCTGCCAGCGTCTCTTTTCGGAGTGTATAATATAGAATTTTTTCTAGGTATGGCTATTGCCTTCTGGGTGAAAAATTATAAAATGCCGCAATTTTCCGGTACAATAACGATTATGGGCATTCTCCTTTTCATCATATCGGCGATTGCTGAGGACCTACATGTTTTGAATGGATATAGCGGTATTGCCCGCCTGATGTATGGGGTGCCTTCTGCCCTCATAATATTCGGGGCTTCCGATTCCCGTCAGCGGGGCAATACTATCCTTTTGCAACTTTTACGAGTTTTTGGCAAGTCTGCCTACTCTATTTATCTCTTCCAATTCATATTCATCGGTATTGTCTGGAAGATGCTGCAGTTTGCCAGAATGGACCGGGGGATGCCCTATGGCATATCCTTTTTGCTCCTCAGTATCGGAGGAATCGCAGGCGGAATTCTGATGTCTCGCTACGTAGAATATCCCTTGATTCAGCGAGTGCGGACATGGGGGAAATTGACAGTTCCTGCCTCTTCGTGAATACCGGTTAACTGTGATCAGCGTAATTACCTTTCAGTTTTTCCCAGAAACCAGTTGACTGTAACCAGAAATCCCATTCCCAATATAAAAACTGCCATTCCCGAGAATTCGTGCAAAAAACCCTGCGCCGCATCGGCACCGATCCTGGTGGCCATTAAGGCTGTCGCTGTAAGTCTGACGATGTTTGCAAAGATCGCAATGGGGGCGGCAGAGAAAAAAAGGATGATTCTTTTCCATGGAGGCAGGGTGGACAGCAAGGCTAATGCGCCGCTCAGCGCGAACATGGTGACGAGTGAGCGCAGGCCAGAACAGGCGGCAACGACTTCAAGGGTTGTCTGCGCCAGATGTATGACATTCCCTTCCCGGTAGATCGGGATTCCAAAGCCAGAAACCACCTGCTCTGTCAGGTAGGATGAAAACAGCTGCATAGGGAATGCGATCTTATTCCAGATAATGGCTGGAAGCGGAATCATGAAGAGGAGATATGCCAGAGGAAGAAATAGATTTTTAAGATACTGCCATCCCAAGAAAAAAAGTACCAGGCCGAACAGCACGATTATGAATGAGGTCCGTTGGAGGAAGAATTCCGATCCTATCTTTCCGACGATAAGCTGTCCGAGACCGGCGAGGACGACCAGCAGGCCGGCGTTGCATGGTTTGATGGTGATGTCTTTCAGTTTGTCACGTATGCGGTATATGAAGTAGAGCGAGAGAAAAGGAATAAAATAGCCGTGCGAATAGTCGTCATTGATGCCCCACTCTATGACAAGGGTCTTGAGGAAGGGGAGATAAAGCAAGAGCAGTGCCAGAAGAACCGTCCCTGTGCGCAATCCTCTGTTCCTGTCGATCGGTAGGGTCATCATAAACGGGCTCCCGGAAGAAAATTTTCTAGTTGCCCCATCGCTTGCTCGGCAAAATTTTGGGCAATACGCTCGGCATTCTCGATTTCAGTGCCCTTTACCGTAACCATAATTCGGACAAAGGCTCCGTCTCTTCTGCCTTTTGTCAGCGCATCCAGGACCAGATAGATTTTTTCCCAATATTCTGAGGCGATAATTCTCCCTCTGTTCTGATACCAGTAGAGCACAACCTGGTATTGATCTCCATTTCGAATCAGCATTTCGGTAACACTTGAGCGTTTCCCCCCCTCGACTCCAGCGTGCAGGCGGACAGTTTTGACTGCATCTATTCCCCAACCGCCACCCGGCAGACAGTTTTTGGGAGAATGATATTCTCCTCCGACACCGACCGACGAATAGAATCCTACATAGAAATTTACCTGTCTGCTCGATGGATTGCTGTAATTGTAATCAATGTAATCATCGACACCCAACAGTTTCACAACGCTAGCAGAGGACTGAAAGGATTTCAGTAAGGTGTAGTCTCCAATCTGGTCCGGAAAGGAACTCAGGGCCCTTTTAATCGGAATCGCTTGTACACCTGAAGTGACCTGGAGGGTGTACCAGGTGGCTAAAAATAATAATAAAATTATAAAAATACGTCCTGTTCCGTTCATCCTGTGTCTCTGATGGAGTGATCGCTCATGAGATGATCTGTACAGTGACCTTCTCTGTTTTCTCATTCTAGAGTACGTACGACGCGAGTATTTAAGAATTATTTATCAATATAAGCGCAATGCTCCCTGCCTCTTCTGCTGCTGGAGGCAGATTATTGAAAGTGTATGCATTCCGGAAACCGATGGGAAGGAATCATTCGCACCATAAAAAAAACGTAAATACATTAGAGTGCGCTTTACTGAGGCTAGCCTAGCAGATTTGCAGGCAATTACCAATCATTTTTGCAAATTCTCCTCTTTCCATTTTAGATAAATTGGGCTCCAGTTTAGGGGAGTGGTATCCTGGACTTGGCCGAGAGACAGGCCTTGACGGGGTGTTACATGCTGTATGCTATGCAGCTTCATCCTGTTATTTCGTTGTTGTATGGTGTAATATAAGGAAAACGCAGCCATCCTAATCATAAAAATAAGAGGTTGTGCAAGAATGGAATATAAAGACCATCCGGGAAGGTGCCCCCCTAACGCCATGGCGGTGGAGCATCTGCCCAAGGAAGCATTGGGGTTCCAGTTCCTGGATTTGAATCTCAGGCAGATCTGTGATCTTGAGTTTCTCTTGTGTGGAGGATTTGTATCACTGTCCTTTTTATGGGACGACTTGTGAAGGCGGGGCCCCGGGAGACCATCATCCAGAAGAATTTTGGCTGCACTCACTCACTGCCTGGTCCCGGAAGATCATGCGGATCCGTTTACAGGCTCCTTAAACGATAGACGATTCTATTCGCGAGGAGCGGCTCTATTGAGGTTTATGCATCTACTCCCCCTAAGGTCTTGCGAAAAGAGGGATCGAAGGGGGCTTAATGCAAAGGCCCGACCGGGAAAGGTTCTCGTGGTTACCGGCATTACAGATCCGAATATTCTGCCCACAGGGCCGGAACTGACCGTTACCAGCCATATTACTTCCATGGAAGCAGCGCAGGAGATCCTGCAGTATCGGCAGAGTCAGGGCTGTATTTCATAAAAGCCCCTTGAGAGTATATCTAAACTGGTATGTTATTGGCATAACATAAAGATGTATTTTCTCCGCCAGTGGAAATTACTTCCGCCTTTGCCGCAGGATTTGGGCACCTCTGATTTTTAGGCGATTCAACCGGGCATCAGGGTTCTGTTGTGGTATTATATTTAGTCCAATATCCTCATATTATCTATCCTCGTGTAGGTTGGAAGCCTACGCTGCATGGTCTTTGAACTGACTCAAAATCAGGTTGGAACCGATTTACTCGCTGAATTTCATCCTTTAAGATCCTCTGCGATTCTGAAATGAGACTGGTAATGTAGAGGTTCCCCGAGGATTTTCAGGAAACGCAAGCGATCATGGGCAGCCGGCGCGTCGCGGCTGGGTTTCGGCGCCCATGATCGCTTGTCCTGTGCGCGTTTCAGGCAAACGACGCAAAGATTCCCATCTTCTCCTGTAGTTTGCGGGAGCGGAGGTTTCGTCATGTCAGTATACCCTTCCACTGTAGCTGTCACATCGTCAACGCATGAATATATTGATGGGAAAGTGTATTCCCTGCCGGATTGCTGGGTCCCGGTTCCTCCTGTAGACCTGAGGAGGGGGTGTGAGAAAAAGGGGATATGCGACAAGCGCACTACCATGCAGGAAGCTGTCAGCAGACACATTACCGATGACATCAATCTGGGCATGGGCGGACTTCATGATACTCGCGGGCCTGTGGCTATCGTTCACGAGATTATCCGGCATGGCGTGCGCGGCCTTACTCTTTCGCTGTCTTCTTCGTCCATATGCGCAGAACTGCTGGCTGGGGCCATGATCCTGGACCCGGGCCATCTCTCCATTAAGCGAATTGATTTTGCCTGGCATGATGATGGGCACCGCGAGATGCGGCCTTTGCTCGGATATCTGGTTGATGCCGGGATGGTGGAGTGCAGCGACTTTTCAATAAGTAATCCGGGCGCTCGGTTCACTGTAGGCGCCTGCAGCAGTGATCTCTCCGGATGGCAGAGTCTTGAAGATGCCGGTTCTGCTGAGGAATTGAACGTTTCGGAGAGGATCGGTGTGCATGGCCTGTCGGGTAAGAGAGAGACAGCCTGGTCTTTCTGTCGTCCGGATGTCGGCATTGTCCATGTGCCGGCCGCAGATATGTGCGGGAATGCTCGAATTATAGGCGCATTATGCGGTTGTCCCGATATCGCTCGAGCTGCCGCCAGGACTATTATGTCTGTAGATCAGATCCTTCCGCAGGAGCACATTTGCGGCTATGCGGGCCTGACTGAAATTTCCAGTGATGATATTGACGAGGTGGTCGAGCAGCCTTTTGGTGCTACACCCGGGGCTTGCCGTGGTCACTACGGATTTGATATCGCTCATCTCCTGGAATTTAGGACCCTCTGTGAAGAATTCAGAAAGAGCGGTAATACCGACCGATTGCAGAAATATTATGACCGAAATATCTTCGGTTGCGAGACCTTTGAGGATTTCCTCAACCTGCAGTCTTCTCATTCTTTGCAGGAGATCATCAGAAAGGATGGGGGCCAGTCGCTGGACCTTGATTGAGAGCTGAGGGTTACCTGTCCCTACTGAAAGCAGATGTGGCTGCAGTATCGAAGGTATGGAGACGAGGCTAGGGATACAGAAAGAGAAAGAAAGTTCCTGCCGGGTAGTACACGTTTTATAGCGTTTCAATTGACTGGGAGATTCTGAGGGCCGCTTGCCGGCTTTTGGAAAACAGTGGTAATTTTTACTAGAACGCAAGAGGTACGCAAATTGGATAACAAAGACAAAATATTCTGGACAGGGTTGTCACCCGATGAGGCCAGAGAGGCCCTTGTCAATAAAGACAAGTCCATGAGAGATAAGCAGATGACACTGAAAGATGCGGTGTCAAGGTTCATCAAGGATGGAGACAACGTCGGTATCGGCGGTTTTGTCAATATCCGTCAGCCAATTGCCATTACCCACGAGATGGTCCGGCACGGTTTCAAGGATCTGACCCTTTCTTTTCAATCAGCAGGGATGGCCCCGGACATCTTAGGTGGTGCAATGATGATCCGGCCTGAGCATTTTTCAATCAAACGAATCGAATTGGCCTATTGGGCGCATGAGGCCTATGGCCTGTCTCCTGTCTGGAGATATCTTGCCGAAAATGGTCTGGTTGAGTTTGAGGACTGGAGTAATTACAACATGTCCGCTAGATTCAAGGCAGGTGCGATGGGGCTTCCCTTTATCCCGACCCGCGGTCCTCTGGGCGGCGACATCTGTAAGACAAGCCGGACCAAAATTGTTGACTGTCCCTTCACCGGGCGGCCCATTGCCCTGCTCCCGGCCAGTAATCCCAACGTAGCCATTCTTCATGTGCAGGCAGCGGATAAGTTCGGCAACTGCATTATCCGCGGCACCGATGCCACCTGCCCGGAACTTGCCATGGCCGCAGCCCACACCATCGTGACCTGTGAGCAACTGGTTTCCCACGACCTGGTGGTCAGCCAGCCGAAGGATGTCTCGATTCCTTTTGCTGCCGTTGACGCGGTTGTCAAGGTGCCCTTTGGCGCCTACCCAGGTGCCTGTCGGCGGCATTATTATTTCAATGGCGATCACATCCGTGAGTTCCACAGTCTCGTCGCTCCCGCCTGCAAGGGCGGATCAATGGACGGATTAAAGGCCTGGTATGATAAATATATTTTCGGTGTTGCCGAGTTTGAAGATTACGTCGAAATGTTCCAGTCCCGGAAACTGATTGCCGATCAGGCAGCGGAGTCCTTCAACTGCGAGCGGCTGGCCTGATCCTTGGAACAGCCTTTACCTATATATAAGGAGTCTTTATGACAGATTCAATAGAGGGTATGAGTCCCTCAAAGGATTATACCGCCCAGGAAATTATTGTTGTGGCGGGAGCAAAGGTTCTAGAGGACAATAAAATTGTATTTGTTGGGACCGGCCTGCCCATGGTTGCTTCTCTTCTGGCAAAACGAACTCATGCTCCCGGGTTGATTCCTGTTTTTGAGGCCGGGGCTGTTGGTCCTGCCCTTATTCATGGACTTCCCCTTTCAGTCGGCGATTCAAAGACCTTCACCGGTGCCTCCTATGTCAAAGGATTGAATGCTGCCTTTGAGCTGACCCAGCGCGGTTTTGCCGATTTTGGATTCATCGGCGGGGCCGAGGTCGATATGTACGGCAATCTGAATTCCACTATGATCGGTGATTTTCCCGCTGGCTACCAGCGGCCGAAGGTTCGGTTGCCCGGAAGTGGAGGTGCCAGCGACATGGCTGCCTCTTGTGAGCGGACGATCCTCATCGTCCCCCATGACAAAAAGAAATTCAACGAGAAACTCAACTACATCACGAGCCCCGGTCATCTTGACGGTACGCCGAATGCCCGATACAAGGCAGGTATGCAGGGGAAGGGACCCTATCGATTGATCTCCACCAAGGGTATTTTCGATTTCGACGAAAAAACCAGCAGGATGCGCATCCTGTATACCTTCCCCGGAGAGACTGTTCAGAGTATCCAGGATGCTACGGGGTTTGAACTGCTTGTGTCTCCAAATGTCAGCGAGTTCACGACTCCAACTGTGGAAGAGATACGGTTGATCCGCGAAGAAATTGATCCGGCGGGAGTGTTTGTAAAGCGTGCCGCTAAATAAGTCGTATCAGACAGCGCTCAGTCTCCTTCAGATTGAGCAGCTGTCTGATACATCAGTATTCCTGCCGCCTTCTTCATTACCTTCTTTATGAGGAAGTGATAAAGCTTTGAAACGTCTGCGTCCCCCGAGGTGGGCAGCTCACCCCTGCTTGTCCCTACGCGGCCCGGTCGGGGGGCGTCAGCGTTTCAGTCTGTGCTTTTTATCTCCCTTCAGATTAAACCATAAACAGGTCTGCATGTCTTTCAAAAACAGGCGCGGTGTTATTTGTCCTGCATCGTTATCCAGGGAAATGTCTGGATACCGTCGCTTTCTTCACCACTTCCATCTGCAGAAAACACACTGACGGCCAGAGGCCTGCCTTGCAGGAAGTTTCCGTTGTGCTTAGAGTTCCATACAGACTCAGGCTACCAAGGGAGGCCCAATTTTGACCGCACATATTCCGATATACCCAGGGACGCTGGGGCGCTTACGTTTTGACAACCGCTTTGTCAGGGAGCTGCCTGCAGATCCGCTTCTGGAGAATACCCGCCGCCAGGTGAGGGGTGCCTGTTACTCTCTTGTTTCTCCGACCAAGGTCCCGGCACCTGTTTTGGTTATCTCTTCCCCTGAAGCCGCCGCTTTGCTGGATCTATCGGAAGAAGACTGTTCCTCTCCCGCATTTCTGGAGGTTTTTGCCGGCAACCGAATCATGTCGGGCATGCAGCCCTTCGCAATGTGCTATGGCGGCCACCAGTTTGGCAGTTGGGCGGGCCAGCTGGGAGATGGCCGCGCCATCAATCTGGCCGAGGTCGTCAACAGCCGGGGAGAGCGCTGGGTGCTTCAACTCAAGGGAGCCGGTCCTACACCCTATTCACGCACTGCGGACGGACTGGCGGTGATGCGCTCATCGGTGCGGGAATTCCTTTGCAGTGAAGCGATGTTTCATCTGGGGATTCCCACCACCAGGGCCCTGAGCCTGATTGCAACAGGAGATGCCGTGGAGCGGGATATGTTCTATGACGGCCATCCCAAAGATGAGCCCGGGGCGATCGTTTGCCGGCTTTCCCCGTCGTTTATCCGTTTCGGTAATTTCGAGATATTCGCCTCCCGCGGTGAGACCCGATTGCTGCAGCAGTTGGTCGATTATACGATCCGTACTGATTTCCCGCAATTTGGCGGACACGGCCCCGAGGTTTTTTGCCCCTGGTTTGCCGAGGTCTGCAGGCGAACGGCCGAGCTGATGGTCCATTGGATGCGGGTGGGCTTTGTCCACGGGGTCATGAATACCGACAATATGTCCATCCTGGGACTGACCATCGATTACGGTCCCTATGGCTGGCTGGAAAATTTTGACCCCGGCTGGACGCCGAATACCACCGACGCTTCCGGGCGCAGGTATTGTTTCGGCAATCAACCGCATATCGCCCAGTGGAATCTGCTCCAGCTGGCCAATGCCCTCTACCCCATTATCGGCGCAGATGGGCCCCTGCAGGATGCTCTGAGGCAATATGGCCAAATTTTCCAGCAGGGATGGCAGGCCATGATCGCGGAAAAATTAGGATTTGCCGCTTTTGAGGCCGGGGTCGACGATGAGCTGGTCAGTGAGCTCTTCGCCATGCTCCAGGCCCTGGAAATGGATATGACCATTTTTTTTCGCAACCTTTCGGGCTTCGAAAGTGGGCCGTGGGAGGAGATCCCTTCCTTTTTGATGGATGCGTGTTATTCTCCTCCCAGCGCTGAATCCCGGTCCCGGCTTATGGCGTGGCTGGTCAGATATGGAGAGCGTCTGCGAAGGAACGCCCTGCCGGATCGACGCGAGAGGATGAATCGGACAAATCCTAAATATGTGCTGCGCAATTATCTGGCGCAATTGGCCATAGACAAGGCTGAGCAGGGCGATTATTCTCAGATCCGTGAACTTCTGGAGGTGCTCAGAAGGCCCTATGATGAGCAACCGGAGGCTGAGCGGTATGCCGGCAGACGCCCAGACTGGGCCCGCAGCCGGGCCGGCTGCTCCATGCTGTCCTGCAGCTCGTGATCGAATAAAGGCGTCTGATCGGAGGTGGAGCCGCTCTCCCTTTCTGATTCGGCCTGTCTTGAGAGAGGATGATGGGAAAAAAAGAACAGGGGGGATTCACCCTTGCAGCCGCCGAAAAAATGATCGCCTCGTATGTCCGGAGGACGGAAGGAGAGGACGTCCCGCTGGAAGCGTCCCTGTTTCGGGCGCCAGTACAATCCATCCGGGCCGTCAAGGCCCAGCCGGGATATGACCAGGCCAGCCGGGACGGTTTTGTGGTGTCGAAAGAAGGGGCTGGGCAGCTGCAGGCCGGCTGCAGCCTGGGGGTCGAGGGCGAAATCCAGGCGGGGACGACTGATCCGCCGCATCTGAGGGCCGGAACGGCCTGCCGGATCATGACCGGAGCCCTGATCCCTGCCGGAGGGATTCGGGTGATCCCCCAGGAAGACTGCGAGGTCAGAGAGGGAAGGCTGTCGGTCTCCGGCGCGGTGCTGGAGAGGCGGAATCCCTTTATTCGCCGACAGGGCAGTGAGATCGACCGAGGTCGGGTGGTGGCTCATGCCGGCAGCTCCATCCTGCCGGACCATCTGGTCCTGCTGGCCGCGACGGGCCATTCCCGGATCCTGGTCCACCGCAGGCCCCGGGTGGCCTATTTCTGTACCGGCAGCGAATTGGTCGGCAGGCCTGATCAGGAAAGGCAGGGTCTGAAGGTGTCCGGCAACCGTTATCTGCTGGACGGGCTGATCCGGATGTCCGGAGGCATCCCTGGGTTTCTAGGCACGGTTGCCGACACCGAGGCAGAGCTTGCCCGTGCCTTTAGCCGGATTGATGCCGAAGTGCCTGACTTTATCATCAGCACGGGGGGCATGGGACCAGGAAAATATGACCTGCTGGAGGAGGCCTTCGTGCGTGCAGGAGGGCGGGTCCTCTATCGTTCGCTGCTGGTCCGTCCTGGAAAGGCCACGCTCTTCGGCCTGCTCGGCCGTATTCTCTTTTTCGGCCTGCCGGGTCCGCCGCCTGCTGCCGGTGCCCTGTTCAGCCAGCTCATCGGGCCGACCCTGCTTCTTGCCCAGGGTATGAGGCGGCCGCCAGGCTGCCGGACCCACCTTGATGCACCGGTGGTCTTCAAGGAAAAGGGCGTGTTAAGATTGCTGGGGGGCGTGCTGAAGAAGGACTCGGTCCGTCTGGCCGAAAAGGCGGAGGCCGCCTCCTGTCATATCCTCTTTCCCGCGCATCGGCTGAATTTCAAAAAGGGTGACGCGGTCCGCGTCTCTCCGCTGCCCTTCCCCCGGTGCTATCCCCTTGGGTTGGAGTAGGCGCCTTGCTGCTGGCAGGAGGGGCAGAAGTAGGTGGCCCTGCCGCCCAGCTGGATCTTTTCAATGGGGGTGCCGCAACATTGACAAGGCTCGCCGGTTCTGCCATAGACTTTGAAATGGACCTGGAAATAGCCGGGTTTGCCGCTGGCATTCAGATAGTCGCTGATGGTCGATCCGCCGCAGTCGATGGCGTGATTCAGGATGGCCCGCAGTTCAAGGATGAGCCGCTGCCACTCATCGAGGGCCAAGTCGTCTGCCGGGCGGGCCGGATGGATTTTGGGAGTGAACAGGCATTCGTTGGCGTAGATATTGCCTACGCCTGCCAGCATCTTCATATCCATCAGAAAGGTCTTGACCGGCTGTTTTTTTCGCCTTGCCTGTCTTTGGAGATAAGCCGCAGAGCAGGCCTCGCTGAAGGGCTCCGGGCCGACTGCTGAAAACACCGTGGCTTCTCTGTCCTCAGCCTCGCCTGCCGGCAGCAACCGGACTGAGCCGAAGCGTCTGGTGTCGTGAAAACGCAGGTCCAGTCCCTTATCAAGGCGCCAGCGGATGTGGTCGTGCTTGGCAAGGGGGGAAATGGAGGGGAAGAGCCCCAGCCTGCCTGTCATACCCAGGTGGATGATCAGGACGGCGCCGGCTTCGAAATGAAGGAGGAGAAACTTGGCCCTTCTTCCAACCTCTCTTATAGTGCTGCCGACAAGCACTTTCTGCATGTCCTTAAGCGGCACTTCGTGTCGCAGCGCCTTCCCGTTATGGAAGACGGCCTCAATCCTGCGGCCTGGAAGATGGAGCTGCAGACCCCGGCGAATGACTTCGATTTCTGGGAGTTCGGGCATATCGGCAAATGTGTTCAGGGAATGCAGATCCCTATGGCTGAGGTTTGATGGCAGGCGGTTGCGACACGGATCTTTTCGGGAGGACCTGTCTGGTGACGGTGCCGGGTGAAGATGAAGACCGGCACCTGGCTGCAGGTCCGGTCGATCCCGGTCAGGACCAGCTCAGAAAATCCCGGCATGGCGAGTATGCTCAAGGCCTTTTTGGCCGCCTCCTTGGCCGCCCAGAGGAGGGCCAGGGGGATGAGCGGTCTGCTTTCCTGCACCCCAGCCAGGAGGCGCTCCTCATGGGTGGCGCAGAAACGCTCCTTGACGCGGGTCAGGGTGTCGACAGCTCTCTGGACATCGACGCCGCAGCAGGTTGCTGCCGCCAGGGCCAGGCTCAGGTCACCGCTGTGCGAAATCGAGATATCCGGCGCCTGCCGCCAGACCTCTTTGCCGATCCTGGCGATAAAGGGTCTGCCGCCGGCGGAATTGGCGATGACAATCTCATTGTCTGCCGGCATCTTCTGGTCCCGGAAATGGGTGCGGAAATAGTCCCTGACGGCAATCTTGGCGCCGATGCGGCCAGCCAGCCATTCTATTTGCCGCTTTTGTAGCTTGAACTCGAGAAATCTGTCCTTTTCCTCCGCACTCAGCCATTTTTCCATATCCATAGTCTTGAGATCCGCACAGGTCTTTAGGGCGGAGAAATCCAAGAGAACAGGGATTGAGCAGGCCTGTCTGTCACTGGCTCTGATCTGGGCCAAAAGCGTTTCAGGTAGGGGACGGATGCGGAAAAAATGGGGGATCATAAGGGACATACCGTAAAAAAATCTTGCAATTTCAACCGTTCCTGCTAACAATTCAGGCTTGGGCGTATGGTGTGGAATGGTCCCTTCAAGGAAACAGGGGTTGCTATGGTTGCCGGTACCGGTCTGACGGGGTATGATCTCGTTGTCATTATCATTTTGGGCTTATTGGTCCTGCGCGGGATGTGGGTGGGATTCCTGAGGCAGGTCTCCGGCCTTCTTGCCCTCTATGCCGGTTATATCGTTGCCGGTCAGTATCATGACAGAGTAAAGCCATTTTTACTAGAGATATCGAAAAATCCCAAGGTCATTTTTTTTGCCTCCTACGCCCTCGTCTTTGTGGCTACCTATATTGCAGTGATACTGGCTGGACGGGTTGCGGCCTTTATGATGAAGCTCACCTTTACGGGGTGGCTGGATAAAATTCTGGGGGGAGTGCTCGGCGGCGCCAAGGCCGTGCTGCTCCTGATCATGATCCACATCGTGTTGAAAATGGCGCTGCCGCCGCAAGACCCCATGCTTACAGCCTGCCAGACCTGTAATGCGCTGAATAAATCAACTCTTTTTGCCCAGGAGCTGATAAAGGACGACGATGTGCGGAAGATGATGGCCCAGAAGCAGACGCAGTTTTCCACCCGGGATGTGAAAGAATTTTTTGAGACTCCGCCCAAAGAGAAGGCGCCCGCGGGCTTACCTCCGGTACAATGAGGCCAGCCGTTCAGGCGGGATCCGCAGGATGAAGCCCAGGATCATAAGTTGATTGATCAGCGTTGTGCGGACGACGCCCAGCCGCTGCCATCTCCGTGCCGATGTCCGTACGCATTGTGGGAGTATTCGGATCTTGCCCAGGGCTCCTGCCTTTCGTATGAAGGCCAAATCCTCCATGATGGGGATTTCCGGGAACCCGCCGAACCGCTGGAACTGATCGCTGGCGATGAAGATGCCCTGGTCCCCATACGGAAGCTGCAGGAGGCGCGAACGGATATTGGCGGCCAGAGCGATGAAACGCAGCGCCGGCCCGGCACCTTGGATGGAGAGACTGAAGGCGCCTGCGACCACGTCCCGGTCGGCCAGGGCCTGCAGGAGCGGGACGGCGAAATCTTCCGGCAGGAGGGTGTCGGCATGGAGGAACAGGAGTACCCGTCCCGCCGCTCTGGCAGCCCCGTAGTTGAGTTGGGCGGCGCGGCCGCCGGGGCATTGTTCGACGTGCAGACCTCGCTTGCGTGCAAAGAGGACTGTCCGGTCGCTGCTGCCGCCATCGACAATGATGACCTCGCAGGACTGCAGGCTGTCTGCAAGGGCATCGATATGCCGTTCTTCATTGAAGGTCGGAATTATAATGGAGATATCTGAGGTCTTCAGGTCTGTCGATGTCATGGAGTTCCGGCAGGATATGGGATGTAAGTTGAAGGCGGCCGGCCCTGGCCATAGTCTCGGCGAAGACGCTTGCCGAGCCCCAGGGGATATCGGTGAAGAGGGAAGAGACGCAGTCTTCTCTCACCCCCCCCCGCACGCCGATCAGGTAATAGCCGCCATCGCAGGCAGGGCCGATGACTATATCCTTCTCCTGCAAGGCCTCCAGCGCCCGGGTCAGCAGAGAGGATGTTAGGGCCGGGCAGTCGGAGCCTGCGAGGATAATGGCGCGTTTGCCTTTGAGGTGTGCAGAAATGGCCTGGCTCATTCGGGTCCCCAGATCGCCGGCCTTCTGTGGCTGGTAGGTACGGGAAGGGCCGAGCCACGCCCGCATCAGGGGCAGGCTGCCGCCTTCATAATGGATTTCGAGGTCATGGGGATGGCTTTCGATGAGCCGGGCGGCCTGCGCTACAATCTGCTCGGTCATTTTTCGCTGCAGGCCGGCGGCCCCCTGAGGCCCCAGAATGGGGATAAGCCTGGTCTTGCTGAAACCGGGCGTCGGGTATCGTGTGAAGATCAGGACAATATCTTGCCGACTATACATAGTATGCTGTAGTATCAGACATTCTTGTTCAATAAGCGGTTCGGGTATTGCTCTTGCGTTTGTGCCCCGGGCTGTGAGCTGCAATTGTACCTGAAAATTTTTCCTTTGCCCAACTTATACGGTTTGGCAATGCAATCGGACCTGATCTAACCCGGCATGGCTGGATCAGACTGGCCGGTCACAACGCATCATGAAAGCTCTTCACTTCGGCAAGGCAATGCCGTCGCTTTGACGAGACTTTATGGAAAGTGATCGCAGGCGCATGGACTCAGGCGGCGCATCGGGAATTTTATGTGAGGCTGAACTTGATGGGGCGAAAAAAAATACAGCCTGAGTCCTATCAGAAAAGGACCTATCGGTTGTCCATGGAGCAGAGCGACCTGGTTTCCTGCCTGGTACAGATCAAAGAGACCGATCTGCATATTCAGGCCGACCGGGATGTGACGAAAAAGGCGTCCGAGTTGGTCCTGCAGTATCGGCTGCAGATTGAGGGCTACATTCCTGATCACCCCGGATTCCTGACTTCGCTTATCCCCCTGCCCATGGATGCACTGGCTCCGCCCGTGGTCCGGGATATGCTGCAGGCCTCTGAGGCGGCGGGCGTCGGTCCCATGGCTGCGGTTGCCGGCAGCATCGCCGCCTTTGTCGGGAAAAAGCTTGTCAGTGAGGGGGTATCCGAAATTATCGTTGAAAACGGGGGTGATATATTTCTGCAACGGCAAAAGGAGTGCACCATCGCCATATTTGCCGGGCAGTCGGTTTTGAGCAACAAGGTGGGGCTTGTGCTTTCTCCCGGACAGATGCCCTGCGGCATCTGTACCTCCTCGGGGACGGTGGGGCACAGTCTGAGCCTGGGCAAGGCCGATTCTGTCACCGTCGTGGCTCAATCGGCCGCCTTTGCCGATGCCGTCGCCACCCTGATTGGCAATGAGGTGGGCGGGGCAAACGGGGGGAAGGCGGGTATCAGCAGGGCCCTGGAAAAGGCTAAAGAGATGGCAGGAATCATGGGCGCCGTCGTCATCTGCGGCGATCTGCTGGGGGCGGTCGGTGATGTTCGGCTCACCAGACTCGATAGACGGAGTCTGCTGGATTGACCGAAAAGGCAGCAGGTGCACCGAGGCAGGGGCTGAACCCAGACGTGGCGTATCAAGCGACGAGAGCGGAAATTTCAGGGTATGGTTCAGGAGTGGTCAGGCTCCAGGCCCCGGCATGGCTGGATCGGGCTGAATGGCAAGCAAATTTTGAAAACTTTTCTCTTCAGCTGGGTAAGAACCCAGCTTCCGGGGAATTTTCGTATAAACACTGATGAAAGGAACAAGAGAGTATGACGAGTACGAGACCAGCATGTTTCAAGGCCTATGATATCCGGGGCAAGGTCCCCGGTGAACTGAATCCCCGGTTGGCGCGGGATGTCGGCAGGGCCTTTGCCGCCGTCTTCTCGATGAAGAAGGTGGCGGTGGGATACGATATTCGGCTCAGCAGTTGCGAAATCGCCGAGGCCTTGATTTCCGGCCTGCTCGATACGGGGGTGGATGTCGTCAGTCTGGGTCTCTGCGGCACCGAAGAGATCTATCATGCCGCCTTCAGTCTTGAGGACCAGGGGGTGGATGGCGGCGTGATCGTCACTGCCAGCCACAATCCGGCCGATTATAACGGCATGAAACTGGTGGTTAAAGGCGCCCGCCCGGTCTCCGGCGATTCCGGCCTCTATGACATGGCCGATCTCATTGTCGAAGGCAGGTTGCCCGGTTTATCCGCCGTCAAGGGCCGCGTGACCAGTGCCGCGGCAAAGGACCGGTATATCGACCACCTCCTTGGCTACGTGCAAACGGAGGAGCTGAAGCCTTTGAAAATAGTGGTCAACAGCGGCAACGGCTGCGCAGGTCCCGTGATTGATCTTCTGGAGAAGAGGCTGCCCTTCCGGTTTATTAAATTGCATCACGAGCCGGATGGAACCTTTCCGCATGGGGTGCCCAACCCTCTGCTTCCCGACAGGCGTGAAGAGACTGCCAGGATGGTGCGGGAGCATGGAGCGGACATGGGGATCGCCTGGGATGGTGATTTTGATCGCTGCTTCTTCTGGGATGAGCAGGGAAACTTTATTGAGGGATATTATCTGGTCGGCTTGCTGGCCATGGAGCTCCTGCATATGGAGCCGGGAGGCACGATCCTCTATGATCCCCGTCTGATCTGGAACACAGAGGATCTGGTCCGGGCAGCCGGAGGGAAGCCGGTCATGACAAGGACCGGCCATGCCTTTATCAAGGCGCGGATGCGCCAGGAGGACGCTGTCTATGGCGGCGAAATGTCGGCGCATCATTACTTCCGTGATTTCGGCTATTGTGACTCCGGCATGATCCCCTGGCTGCTGGTGGCCTCACTGCTCAGCAGATCCGGCATCCCCCTGTCGCAGATGGTGGCCGAACGGATTGCCGCCTACCCCGTCTCCGGCGAGATCAACAGCCGGGTTGCAGACCCCGACCGGGTGATCGCCCGGATTGAAGAGGCCTATGCGGGAGGGAAAAAGGACACCACCGACGGGCTCAGTCTTGCCTTTCCAAGATATCGCTTTAATGTGAGAAAATCCAATACCGAGCCTCTACTCAGGCTCAATGTGGAAAGCCGCGGGGATGTGGCGCTTATGGAGGAAAAGACCAGGGAAATTTTGAGACTGATCGTTTGAAATGCATTAACCTGCGAGGGCCCGGTTGTGGTCCGGATGAGAAGCTCATGACCGGATGGCGAGGCAGGCTCATGAGCCCTGACTTGCAAAACGAATACTAACTTACATGAACTAAAGAGGCATTACGGTGCAGAAAATTCAACCAGTTATTTTGGCAGGCGGAACCGGCTCCAGGCTCTGGCCCCTCTCCCGCGAGCTTTATCCCAAGCAGCTCCTGCAGTTGACCGATGCAACATCGCTCCTGCAGACCACCGTGCTCCGGGTGGCTCAGGTCCCTGATATGCTGCCCCCCATCATTGTCGTCGGCGAGGAGCACAGGTTTATCACCAAGAGCCAGATTGAAGAACTTTCGACGGTGAAGGACTATACCATTCTGCTGGAGCCGATGGGCAGAAACACCGCTCCTGCCGTGGCCGGGGCGGTTGAATATGTGGCGGCGGGCGGCGATCAGGACGTGATCATTCTGGTGTTGCCTGCAGATCATCTGGTCAAGAATCTGCAGAAGTTCCGGGAGGTCGTTAAGAAGGCGGCCGGACTTGCCGCGGAGGGCCTGGTGGTTACCTTCGGGATCGAGCCTCGCCATGCCGAGACCGGTTATGGATATATCGAGCGAGGGGAGGGGAATAGGGTCCTTTCCTTCAAGGAGAAACCGGATCTGTCAACTGCAAAAGAGTATCTGGAGAAGGGAAACTATTTTTGGAACAGCGGGATGTTTGCCTTTTCGGTCAAGACATTTCGTGAGGAAATGGCAACATATGCCCCTGAAATTCTTGCCCGGATGACTGAGGCTGCCGCAGGGGGAGGCAGGGATCAGCGCTTCTTCCGGTTTGACAGCGAGGCCATGTCTCAGTGTCCCAGCGATTCTCTGGATTACGCGCTTATGGAAAAGACCGCCAAGGCTGCGGTGGTGGCAGCCGATCTGGGCTGGAGTGATATCGGTTCCTGGCAGGCGTTGTGGGAAGTCTCTGAGAAAAATACCGATGGCAACATCCTGCTGGGGAGGCTTGATAACCTGATCGTCAAGGATACAAAAAATTCGTTGATCCGCTCCGATGACCGGCTGGTGGCCACCGTCGGCCTGGAGGAGACCCTGGTGGTGGAGACCGCCGATGCAGTGCTGGTGGCGCCTCTTTCCCGTTCTCAGGATGTGAAGAAAATTGTCGAGGACCTGAAAAAGCAGGGGAGAAAGGAGTTCCGCTTTCACAGGACCGTCTATCGCCCCTGGGGCAGCTATACTGTCCTTGAGGAGCAGCCGCGTTACCAGATGAAGCGCATCACAGTAAACCCGGGTCAAAAGCTTTCATTGCAGATGCACCATCACCGGTATGAGCACTGGGTTGTCGTCACCGGTACCGCCAGGGTAACCAATGGCGACGACGTCTCGCTGATCTATGAGAATCAGTCCGTCTATATCAAGGCCGGCGCCCTGCACAGGCTGGAAAACCCCGGCGTGATCCCGCTGGAACTCATTGAAGTCCAGATCGGCAGCTATCTGGGCGAAGACGATATCGTTCGTTTCGATGATGACTATGGCCGGGATAAGGACTGATACAGGTCCGGAAACATCCGCCTGATCGCCTCGCCCCGGGCCTCCACGATGCCGCGTTCGGTGATGAGGCCGGTGACGAGTCTCGCCGGCGTCACGTCGAAGCTGTAATTTGCCGCTTGCGTGCCGGGGGCGGCCAGGCTCACCATTTCTATTCTGCCGTCCGTCGTCGGGCCGCTGATGCAGGTAATCTCCTCGCCGGATCGCTCCTCGATGGGGATGTCGCTGCCGTTTTCCATGGTCCAGTCAAAGGTGGAAGACGGGAGGGCGACATAGAAGGGGATATTGTTATCTCTGGCTGCCAGTGCCTTTAAATAGGTGCCGATCTTGTTGGCGACATCGCCGGTGCAGGTTGTGCGGTCGGTACCGACGATAACCAGGTCGACACAACCTTTCTGCATCAGATGACCGCCGGCGTTATCGGTGATCAGCGTATTGGCGATCTCTTCCTGCTGCAGTTCCCAGGCCGTCAGTCTCGATCCCTGGTTCCAGGGCCTGGTCTCGTCCACCCAGACATGCAGCGGGATGCCGGCGTCCCGGGCCGCGTAGATGGGTGCGGTGGCGCTGCCGAAGTCGACAAAGGCCAGCCAGCCTGCGTTGCAATGGGTCAGGATGTTCACCGGGCGTCCCTGTTTTTTCCTGCTTATATCCTGGATAATTTTCAGTCCGTGTTCGCCCAGCCTGCGGCAGAATTCCGCGTCCTCGTCAGCTATGGCCGTTGCTGCCCTGAAGGACTCGGTCCTCTTTTCTCCAGGTGTCTGCTTGTGCCTGAGGGCCTGCAAGACCCGTTCAACCGCCCAGCTCAGGTTCCGGGCCGTCGGCCTGCTGCTGCAGAGCCTGACTCCAGCCTGGACCATTTCCCGATCAAAATCTTTCTCCGAGGCCTGCATTGCGGCCAGGTACATGCCGTATCCGGCCGTAGCCCCGATCAGTCCCGCCCCCCGAACATGCATATCTTTGATGGCGGTGCGGACCTCCTCGAGCGTCGTGAGCCTCTCTATGACAAATCTGTGAGGAAGCTGCCTCTGGTCGATGATGCAGATCGTAGTGGGCTTATCGGGATCCGGCCAAATGGTTCTGTAGTGCTGGTTGCGTATTTTCATCGGTTCCTCGTGTTCATGCAAGGGCGTTGGAGACGACTGCTGACTCATTGCAGTTAGGGTACAGCGTCGGGGTCTGAAAGTAAATAGAGTCAGTGAAAACGATGGAATGGCAGCGGGCAAGGCCGGCAGTATGCCTTCAGGACAGCCCTGTGGAACTCCAGGAAGACGAGGGTTTCGTCGTTGAGACAAAGAAGGACAAAACTGTCATTTGAATAATATTTTATTACAAATATGTGTTTTCGTTGCTGTCGTCAATGCGATTGATTGTTTGATATGTTGTGTAATATAGGTGTGATAGCTTTGTGGTGCCATTTTGTGCCGTTCTGGCATATCCTTTGAAATGAAAAACGTGTGTATTGAATAATATATCATTTGTGTTATCCTCGAAATCCTTTAATTTGGACTAGCGACGAAAATGTCATAGTTGGCGTTGCTGGAGAGTGAGTCGGAGGTGGTTGGGAGACCCGGTTCCGGCTTTTAAAAACAAGAGGAGAATACAAATGAACAAGGCGGATACGGCCTTTGTTCTGGCGTCGGCAGGGCTCGTGCTGCTGATGACGCCGGGATTGGCTCTGTTTTACGGTGGGATGGTACGCGGCAAAAATGTGCTTGGAACGATCATGCAGAGTCTGTTTATGATCGCCCTCATATCCATTGAGTGGGTGTACCTTGGATATTCCATGTCGTTCGGGCCGGATGTTGGCGGCATTGTAGGAAGCCTGTCGTGGTTTGCCCTGAACGGGGTCGGCACTGCGCCCAGCCCGGATTATGCCCCTACCGTCCCGCAGATTGTATTCATGGTGTACCAGTGCATGTTTGCGATCATCACCCCCGCGCTGATTACCGGGGCCTTGGCGGAACGGGTTCGTTTTGTGCCCTTCCTGATTTTTTCAGTGCTCTGGGCGATTGTGGTCTATAACCCGGTCTGTCACTGGCTCTGGGGGAAGGGCGGCTGGCTGGGACCGGACGGTTTCGGTGTGTTGGATTTCGCCGGCGGTCTGGTGGTTCATGTGACCTGCGGTGCCGCCGCCTTGGCCGGGGTGATCGTTCTTGGACCCAGGAAGGGCTATGGCAAGACCAGTTTCATGCCGCATAACCTGCCGATGACCATGCTGGGGACGGGATTGCTCTGGTTCGGCTGGTTTGGATTCAATGGCGGTTCGGCGCTGGCTGCCAATGAGGTTGCAGCGACTGCCTTTGTCGCTACCCATTTTGCCGGCATGTCGGCAATGGCCACCTGGGTGGTGATGGAATGGTTGAGTCAGGGCAGGGCAACGACCCTGGGTGCGGCCTCGGGTGCTATTGCGGGACTGGCAACGGTTACCCCTGGCGCTGGTTTTGTTGGACCGAATTCTGCTATAATGATAGGCATTCTTGCAGGTGTTGTGTGTTTTACCGCGGTGAACGTAAAAAATCGTCTCAAACTGGATGATTCCCTTGACGTTGTCGGGATTCATGGCGTGGGCGGGGCGATAGGGACGCTTTGTTTAGGGATATTCGCGGCCAAGGCTGTGAATCCTGGTGGAGTTGACGGGCTGCTGGCCGGGAGTTCGGCCCAGTTCTTCAAGCAGGCAATAGGTGTTGTTGTCGTAGGTGTCTATACCTTTGTGGTCAGTTGGGTCCTTTTTAAAATTATACATACGGTTTTTGGCCTCAGGCTTACCGACGAGGCCGAGGTCATCGGAATGGATTCAACCGAGCATTCCGAGACGGCGTATAATAATTAGAAAAGGGTCGGCTGGCGCAGGTACGGGCCGAGGATGACAGCGGTGTTGCCAAATGTAAATCTTGGATATATTCTAAAGGAGTTGAATATGGCACTAAATTCTGGAGATACCGCTTTCATGCTCATTGCCACAGCCCTGGTCATGCTGATGACCCCTGGGCTGGCCTTGTTCTATGGTGGGCTTGTACGCAGTAAAAATGTTCTGTCGACGACCATGCAGAGTTTCCTCTGCCTGGGGATCGTATCGATTATCTGGGTCGTCTATGGATACTCCCTGGCATTTGGCCCGGATGTGGGGCATGTGATCGGCAATCTGGACTTTGCCTTTTTGAATAACGTCAGCTGGGAGAAGGCGACGACCTCTTCCACCGCCACAATTCCTGATCTGCTGTACTGCGCGTTTCAGCTGATGTTCGCGATCATCACTCCGGCCCTTATCACCGGCGCGTTTGCTGAGAGGATGAAGTTTTCCGCCTACCTGATCTTTACGGTGTTGTGGATGACCTTTGTCTACCTGCCGGTCTGTCACTGGGTCTGGGGCGGCGGCTGGCTGATGAGCATGGGGGCGCTTGACTTTGCAGGCGGTACCGTCATCCATATCAACTCCGGTGCGGCGGCTCTGGTCTGCGCCCTGGTTATCGGGAAAAGAAAGGGCTTCGGCAAAGAGGCATTTCATCCGCATAACGTGCCGATGACGGTCCTTGGCGCAGGTGTGCTCTGGTTTGGCTGGTTTGGGTTTAATGCAGGCAGCGCTCTATCGGCTGGTCCTGTGGCGGTTCTGGCCCTCATGACCACTCAGGTGGCAACCGGTGCGGCCTCGTTGGCCTGGACCTTTGCCGAGTGGAAGATTCAGGGTAAGCCGACGACCCTGGGCGCTGCCTCAGGCGCAGTGGCCGGCCTTGTTGCCATCACCCCTGCTGCCGGTTTCGTTACTCCGATTGCCGCCATTGTCATAGGCCTGGTTGCCGGCGTGCTCTGCTATCTGGGTGTGACGATGAAGAGCAAAATCGGTTATGATGATGCCTTGGATGTTGTTGCGGTACATGGACTCGGCGGTTTCTGGGGGGCGCTTGCCACTGGTTTGTTTGCGACGGTTGGGGGGACAGGTCTGTTTTACGGCAATCCCAAGCAGCTTGCCATACAGGCGACTGCAGCCGGCGCCTCCATCTTGTGGTCTGTCTGTATAACCTTTATTATACTGAAAGTAGTAGACGCAGTGGTTGGTCTTCGTGTAGAAACTGAGAATGAGGTTCAGGGGCTTGACGTGACAGAGCATAGCGAGGTCGGCTATTCGATCTGATATTGAACCGTGAGCTTTTTATGAAGGTTCCCCTGCTGCTCCGGCGGCAGGGGAAAGGAGCCATAAAAGAGGAAGACTATGAAAAAAATTGAAGCAATTATCAAACCGTTCAAGCTCGATGAGGTTAAAGACGCTCTTAACGAGATGGGCATTAAGGGTATGACGGTTTCCGAGGTCAAAGGGTATGGCCGCCAGAAGGGGCATACCGAGATCTACCGGGGCGCGGAGTATGTGGTTGATTTTATCCCGAAGACGAAAATCGAGATCGTCATCGGCGCCGATATGGTCAATCAGGTTGTGGATAAGATTAGAAATGCCGCAAATACCGGTAAGATCGGTGACGGCAAGATCTTCGTTACTTCCGTTGAGCGGATTGTCCGCGTCCGAACCGGTGAAGAAGATCTGGACGCCATCTAGCAGGAGCGTATGAGATCACCACTTCATGCCCAACGCGAGGCGCTGGAGAAGCTGTGGGAGCAGGGGTTGAGCGGTCATTCCCTGCTCCGCAGCCACAGTCGGCTTGTCGATGAGTATATTCTTGAATGTTTTCAGGCCGCCGAGGTGGCTGGGGCTGCCGAGCTGGTGTCCCTGGTTGCCCTCGGAGGGTATGGGCGTCAGGAGCTTTTTCCCTTTTCCGATATCGATCTGATGATTCTCTACCGACCCGCGATAGGCGAAGAGGTCGGCAAAATCACGGATGCCATTCTTTATCCCCTCTGGGATTCCGGACTTGACGTCGGGCATGGCGTACGGACGGTGGGGGAGTCCCTCCAGCATGCCGGCGAGGATTTTTTCTTCAGGGTCGCCATGCTTGATGCCCGCCTCATCGGTGGATCCCAGCTCCTCTTCTTCGAGTTGCTTTCAGGATATAAGGAAAAGTTTGTCGAGGGCGAGCGAGAAGAATTTGTCAAAAGCATGAAGATCTTCCGCGATGAGCGGCGTACCCGATTTGGCAGCCATAGCTATCTTTTGGAGCCCAACATCAAAGAGGGTAAAGGGGGCATGCGGGATATCCAGGCCATGCTTTGGACCGCGAAAGTGGTTTTTGGCCTGGAGGGGCTGACCGGGATTGTCAATGCCGGTATCCTGCTGGAGCAGGAACAGGAGGATTTTACCAATTCCTGGGAGGCCTTGATTCGGATCAGGAACAGGCTGCACTACATCAGCAGGCGTAAGAACGACCAGCTTTATTTTGAGCAGCAGGAGGAACTGGCCCTGGCTCTTGAATACAGGCCCAGCAAGGGGACTCTGGCCGTGGAGGTCTTCATGCGGGAGATGTATGCCCATATGCAGACCGTGGCCATCATAACCGACCTGTTTTTCGAGCATGTCGATGAGGTCCTGGGGCTTGCCGGAAAGGCTGAAGGGCAGGAGCGCGATAGACTTATCGAGAAAGGCATCGAGTTGAGGAATGGTTTTATCAACCTGACTGCCGCCCACGAAGACCTGCAAGCCCGGCCCTATCTCCTCATGCGGGTTTTTCTGGCCTCAGCCAAACTGGGGATGCCTGTGCATCATCGGGCCCGCAAGGCGATTACGGCCAACCTGGATCTGATTAACGACAAGGTGCGCGTTTCAACCCGGATGTCCAAGGCCTTTCTCGACATTCTTGAGAATGCCACTGATGTCCTTTATGTCCTTGAACTGATGCTGGAGACGGGGCTGCTTGTGGCCTATATTCCCGAATTCGGAAGGATTCTGACCTTGGCTCAGCATGATCTTTATCATATTTACACAGTAGACAGGCATCTTTTGCAGACCGTGGCCGAACTGCACAAGGTGGCTGTCAAGGAGCGCCTCCATTACCAGACTCTTGCTTCTCCCCAAATTTTGCTGGTTGCAGCCCTGCTGCACGACATCGGCAAAGGTGTCCACAGCGATCATTCCGTCGTCGGGGCTGATCTTGTCAAGGATGTGGGACGGCGTATGGGCTTTAACGAGGAGGAGTGTGCCTGTCTGAGCTTTCTGATTCGGTATCATTTGTTTGTACCGGAAAATGCACTACGGCGGGATTTGAATGATGGGGGCTTTATCAAGCGCTGCGCCGAAACGATCGGCACTGCCGACAGGCTGACAATGCTGTACCTGCTCTCCATCTCCGACTCCAGGGCCACCGGACCCTCTGCCTGGAGTGACTGGAAGGCGGCCCTGATGCAGGAGATGTTCCTGCGTATTCAGCCCTACCTGGAGTTTGCCCATTTCGATCATAAGGGCGCCGGGATCATTGATCGCCAGATGGAGCAGGGGGTTATCTGGCTCAGGGCTCAGGTGGCGGATCTGTTGCGGTCGGAAGATGGTTTTCGCGTCAATGTGGAGGATCTGTCCCCCGATTATCTGTTGAGTTTTTCTCCGGAGGCCGTGGCCGAGCATATCAGGATTCATCGGGATCATTATAGGGTGATCCGGCAGAAATCCTTGATCTTTGCTAAAGATAAAAAGGACAAATGGTCGCTCTTGGTGGTCTCGACTGATCAGCCGGGACTGCTGGCCAAGATCTGCGGGGTGATGGCCCTGCATAATCTGACGGTTCTCAATGCCCAGATCTTCACCTGGAGTGACCAGACCGTTGTGGATGTGATTGAGGTGCGTTCCGCCGATGGTCTTAAATTTAAGGAAAGAGACTGGCTGGCTCTGAATCAGGATCTGGATCTGGCTATCAGCCATCGCCTGGGGCTTGGCCACCGGCTCTACCAGAAACTGGCATCAACCTATGGGCGCCGCAAAGAGCTGCAGGGAAGGCGGGAATCCCGGGTGATCATCGATAATGAGACCTCCGAGACCTTTACCGTCATCGAGGTCTACGCCCCCGACCGGCCTGGGCAACTCTATCATATCACCCAGACTTTAACGGATTTCGGCATCAATATCCACAAGGCCTTCATCGCAACAGAGGTGGAGCGGTTGATTGACGTCTTTTATGTCCTGGACATGCGCAAAGAAAAAATTGTTGATCAGGAATTCAAAAAAGAGGTGACGCAGGGCCTGCTCTATGCGATTAGCAAGAATGAAAAATAAATCAACACCTTGCTCGGTGTAAGCCGGACGGTATTTCACCAAGTATGACGATCATGTAAGAATTATAATATTGCAATCATTCCCAATGTTCCCCGAATACAAATGCGCGTTAAAAAAAATCACAAACATGTAAATAAGATTTAATTCAGAGCTGCAAAAAATATCAGAAAAGTTATTTGATACTTGCCCTGAAGAGGGGTGAGACGATACGTACAGCGTAACGGACAAATACAACGCAATAGAGATTTTTCATAGTATTGAGCACCCTTGGCACCTCTTGCTTTTGCTTTGGCCTTGCTGGGTGGCGAATATTTTTAGCTTCACAATGTTCTGGAGAGTTTTTTGCTAAAGGGTTCCCTAGGCAAACGATCGGAACTCGAAAGTATCCTTCCGACAGCACTGTGTCGCGCAACACAGAGTCCGTAAAGGGGAATGAGCAAGCTGGAATCAGCTCCGCCCATTATCCCTGACTGAACCAGGAAACCGGACCTGAAAAACCATTTCAACCTGGTATTTGATTTGCAGAGTTGGATCAAAGCCTCGCGGCATATGACTTCTTTCAATCCTCACCAGGATGCTACGAAATAGGTAACAAAACAAGATATTACAGAATTCATTGAAATATTCTGCAATCGACAGAGGCGGCAGGCCAAACCCATCTGTCAGCCTTCAGCAGCCTTCGTGAAGAGCTACTGCAGAAATGTTTCAAGACCATGAAACCATTCGTGTTCGTTATATTGGCAACCAATAACAGACTATTTCGACTGCGTAACCGCTCTGACCTTCGTCCGCGGCTAAAGAGAAATGCTCTGGATAGAAATATACCGCGATACTTGCCTGTGATTGAGCGAACACAGCAATACCAAGTGAAATTCCGCTCAAAAACCTCGGCTGGTTGTTTAAACAAAGAAAACCATCACATTGGGAAGTCCAATGACGATGTTTTAAATCTGTAGATTTACAAAGCCTCATTTACGATTAGTTCAAAAGGTCGTTGGCGAGGCGAGTTTTTTCACAGGTGGGCATCTGGGGTGCCGATTTTCGACCCGGATGGTAATTCTTTCCCTGTAAAAATGGCCCTGAGTACGAGCTCAGCCTCCGTTACTTGACAAGCAGCAAAGTAAAGGATCTGCTGACTGTCCTTTTTGCAATTTCGGGGTTGAAAAAATATGCCGTATGTTTTACAATTTTGTAGCTAATTTTATTTAGCAATTACATACCTGCAACAAACGTTATCCTTAACTAATTATGGAGAGTGCACTATGAGTGGAATCCAGGCCCGTTTGAATGCCATTTCGGCAATCATCAACTATAAACCGTCCCATTCCCCATTGAATTTCAGTGAAACCAAGCCTACCGACATATTTGGATCTAACGTTTTCAGTGACAAGGTCATGAAGGAACGTCTGCCCAAACATGTCTACAAGTCGTTGAAGAACACCATTGCTTTTGGCGAGAAACTGGACGCTTCCCTTGCCGACGTGGTAGCCAACGTCATGAAGGACTGGGCCATCGAGAAGGGCGCTACCCACTTCACTCATGTCTTCTACCCCCTGACCGGCCTCACCGCCGAAAAGCACGACGCCTTCCTGGTTCCCGATGGTGCCGGCGGCGCCATGGCCGAGTTCTCCGGCAAGCTGCTCATCCAGGGTGAGCCCGACGCCTCCAGCTTCCCCTCCGGCGGATTGCGCGCCACCTTCGAAGCCCGCGGCTATACCGCCTGGGACGTCACCAGCCCGGCCTACATCCTCGAGAATCCCAACGGCACCTTCCTCTGCATCCCCACCGCTTTTGTTTCCTGGACCGGTGAGGCCTTAGACAAGAAGACGCCGCTGCTCCGCTCCCAGCAGGCCCTGAACAAGCAGGCCAAACGCGTGCTCAGTCTCTTTGGGGTAAACACCAAGCTGCCCGTCGGCTCCTTCGCCGGCCCGGAGCAGGAATATTTCCTGGTCGACCGCAATTTCGTGTTCTCCCGTCCCGACCTGCTCATCGCCGGCCGCTCCCTCTTCGGCGCTCCCTCGGCCAAAGGTCAGGAGTTCGAGGACCAGTACTTCGGCGTGATTAACCGCCGCGTGCTCTCCTTCATGATGGAAGTCGAGCGTGAGCTCTTCAAGCTGGGCGTGCCGGTCAAGACCCGCCACAACGAAGTGGCCCCCGCCCAGTTCGAAATCGCCCCCATCTACGAGCAAGGCAACCTGGCCACTGACCACAACCAGATGGTCATGACCACCCTGCGTTCCGTGGCCAAGCGCTACGGCATGATCTGCCTGCTGCATGAGAAGCCCTTTGCCGGCATCAACGGCTCGGGCAAGCACCTCAACTACTCCCTTGGCAACGCGGAGTTGGGCAGCCTGTTTGATCCGGGCGACACTCCCCATTCCAATGCCCAGTTCCTGGTATTCTGCGCTGCCGCCATCCGGGCCCTGCATAAATACTCTGCCCTGCTGCGCGCCACCGTGGCTTCCGCCTCCAACGACCACCGCCTGGGCGCCAACGAGGCCCCGCCGGCCATCATGAGCGCCTACCTGGGCGAGCAGTTGACCGACGTGTTTGACCAGATCAAGAAGGGCGAGGTCAAGGGATCCAAGACCAAGGGCATCATGCATATCGGCGTCGATACCCTGCCGCCGCTGCCCATGGATCCGGGCGACCGTAACCGCACCAGCCCGTTTGCCTTCACCGGCAACCGATTCGAGTTCCGCGCCGTGGGCTCCTCCCACTCCATCGCCGGCGCCCAGGTGGCCCTGAACACGATGATGGCTGAATCTCTCGATTATGTGGCAACCGAATTGGAGAAGTTGGGCAAAGTGAACAAAACCCAGTTCAACGAAGGCGTGCAGAAACTGCTCCAGAAGATGATAACGGAGCATGGTGCCATAGTTTTCAATGGCGACGGCTACTCCGAAGCCTGGCACAAGGAAGCGGCCAAGCGCGGACTGCCCAACCTGAAGACCACCCCCGAGGCCCTGCCGGTGCTCACCAGCAAGGAAGTGGTGGCCCTCTTCACCAAGTACGGTGTCCTTTCCGAAGCCGAGCTGAAGTCCCGCCAGGAGATCTACCTGGAGCAGTATGTCAAGACCATCCTCACCGAGGCCAACCTGGTGATCCGCATGGCCCGCACCGTGATCTTCCCGGCCGCCATGCGCTACCAGGGCCAGCTTGCCGAGACCTGCGCCAGCCTCAAGGTCATCGGCCACGATTTCAAGATGGCCACCCTTGAGGAGGTAACCGCTCAGCTTCGGGCCATGCAGACCGAGGTGGACAAGCTGGAGAAGCTCATAGCCCATGAGGGCGGCGACACCCTGGCCCACGCCAAGTTTATGTGCGAGAAGGTACTTCCCGCCATGCTGGCGGTGCGAGGCTGTGCCGACGCCCTGGAGTCCGTGGTGGCTGACGATCTGTGGCCACTGCCTTCCTACCAGGAAATGCTGTTCATCCGTTAAGTCTGAAAGACGTCTCAGGCGCAACCAAGGCCGCCCCTTGCAAGAGGGGCGGCCTTTTTGTTTTGTGGCTGATAGACAAAATTCTCAGCTGCCGCCACGCTGCCGCCACATCCAACGATTTATTCCACAATTCTAAATCAGACGATAACTTTGTCGGCTGCGCTGTGCGGCTCCTCTCCGTACTTTATATACTGTCTCGTCGCTGCTAGCTTGCCTTCGCGTTCTCATTTTGATTTAGAAATGGAATTAAGCCGAGACAAGAACATATAGGATGTGATGACTGCAAGGCTGTTGCAGCCATAAAGCAGGATGCCTGTAGCGCTGCAATCGACTGATCGCAGCGCTTGGACATGGCGCGCTTCCCCGAGACCTTCATGTGGATCGCTATGTGAGGCGATTTTACTTGAGCATTCGCATCTGTTGCCTGCCTGCTGTACTTCCTGTCAATGATCCTGAAAAGTATGATTATTGCAATATCAACAGGAAATGGTATAAAGAGCTGGACGTTTCAGGGTGGCTTTGGAAGATTGCTTATTATCCCTTGCGGCCAGCAAAGGTCCGGTATCAACCCTCTGCCGTCTGTAAAATTTCAGCAGGGACCTTGATTTTACAGATGCGGTAATCCTTAATAAGGAAACGTAATTCTTTCTAAATACAATATGTAAGGAGATAGAAAAAATGACCAGGGATGAAATAATGAAGATTATCGAGGAGGAAAATGTCCACTATTTCCGCCTCCAGTTTGTTGATATTTTCGGCTTGTTGAAAAATGTTGCCATTCCTCGCAGCCAGATTGGCAAGGCCCTTGATGGCAATATCATGTTTGACGGTTCTTCAATCGACGGATTTGTCAGAATCAATGAGTCAGATATGTATCTTAAACCGGACTACAACACCTTCTGTCTCCTTCCCTGGCGGAATAAGTCAGGCGTTGCAGCTGCCCGCATCATCTGTGATGTCTATAAGGCAGATGGGACTCCCTTTGAAGGCTGCCCCCGCGTCAATCTGAAACGCGTCCTGGCAGAGGCCAAGGCCATGGGATACACCATGAATGTTGGAACCGAGGCGGAGTTCTTCCTCTTCGAGCGGGATGAAGAGGGTAATCCTACCACCATCACCAGTGATGTGGCCGGTTACTTTTCTTTGGATCCTGAAGATGCAGCAAATGACTGCCGCCGCGAGATTATCGAGACCCTTGAGAAGATGGGCTATGAGATTGAGGCCTCACATCATGAGGTTGCCGAAGGACAGCATGAGATCAACTTCAAGTATGCCGATGCCCTGACCTGTGCCGATAATACCGTCACCTTCCGCTGGGCAGTCAAGTCCATCGCTGCCAATTACGGGCTGCATGCCACCTTTATGCCGAAGCCCATCTTCGGTATCAATGGTTCCGGTATGCACACCAACCAGTCGCTTTTTAATCTGGACGGCACCAACGCATTTTATGACGAGAAGGGACCTCTTCAGCTTTCTCCTGTCGCCTTCAACTATATTGCCGGTATATTGAAGAATGCCCGCGGTTTTGCCGCCATTACCAATCCGCTGGTCAACTCTTACAAACGGCTCGTACCCGGCTATGAGGCACCTGTTTATGCTGCCTGGTCCGCCTCCAACCGCTCAGCCCTGGTTCGTATTCCGGCTGCCCGCGGTCTGTCGACACGTACCGAGGTCCGTTGCCCGGATCCGACCTGCAACCCTTATCTTGCCATGGCAATGATGTTGAATTCAGGTCTTGACGGGGTTAAAAATAAGCTGAATCCTCCTGCCTCTGTTGACAGGGACATCTTCAAGATGACCCCGGCTCAGATGGACGAGGTCGGTATCATCGTTATGCCTGCCAGTCTGAAAGAGGCTCTGAATGAGTTGAAGGCCAATCCGATTGCCAAGGTCACCCTTGGCGACCATATATTCGGGAAGTATATTGAGGCCAAAGAGAAGGAGTGGGATAGCTTCCGCACTGCAGTGACCGATTGGGAAATCGAGAACTATCTCCGTGTGTTCTGATAAATATCTCTGATCGTCGTCCGTAGACGAGGCCCGCGCATCCCAGAGGTGTGCGGGCCTTTTTTTTTAAAAAACCGGATGGATTGATATGGAAACTGGTGGCAGAAAAGTTTTACGAATGACCTGGTCATGAAAAAATTCAATAACGAGAAAAGAGCGGATGCTCTAGCGGCTGCCCTGCCGGATTTGATTCGCGATAAGGGCTGGGAAAAACAGCTTGATCTTTACTCCCTGTTTGTTGAGTGGGAGAGGATCGTGGGGGCGGAGACGGCCTGCCACGCCCGTCCATCGAAGATCGTTCGCAATGTCATTTGGGTTGAGGTCGATAATTCCTCCTGGATGCATCAGCTCCAGTTTGAAAAGGTGCGGATTCTGGAGGGCCTGAATGCTGCCCTTGAATTGTCCCGCCTGCAGGATGTGAAGTTTACCTTGGCTGGCAAAGTGGAAGAGACTGAACCGGAGAAGGCAAAGGTGACTTTTGTACCGGTGGATGCGGCCGAGCTTGCTGCCTTCGAATATCAGGTCAGTCTTATTGAAGATAAAGAGAGCCGGGAGGCGCTGATCAGGCTCTGGTACCTGTCCAAGGCGTGCAGGCGGGGGTGAGTTTGTCGCAGTTGATACAGGCTCTAAAAATATCTTGACCATACTACAGAAAGGGGTATCCTCATATTCCGGTTCAGGCCTGTAGGTATCGAATATTCACTTCCCCGTCATGACAGCGGGGGCCACATAATGCTCGGAATGCAATGTTATTTGATAATGTCTTAGAGGTAATCGGCAATACACCGTTGGTCAGGATTCATCGGCTTATCGATTCGGACTCCAGATTGATCTATGCAAAGCTTGAAGCCAGGAATCCCGGCGGGTCTATAAAGGAGCGGGTCTCGCTTTCGATGATTGAGGCCGGGGAAAAGAGCGGAGAATTGACAAAGGACAAGATTGTCCTTGAGGCCACCAGCGGCAATACCGGAATCGGCCTGGCCATGGTCTGTGCCGCTAAAGGATATCGGTGTACTCTGGTGATGCCGGAGTCGGCCTCTATCGAGCGCCGGAAGATCATGCAGGCATATGGAGCGGAGATTCTGCTCACGCCCGCCAATCGCGCCACCGATGGGGCCATCGAGAAATCCTATGCAATGGCCAGAGAGTTTCCCGACCGTTACTATCTTACCGACCAGTTCAACAACGAGGCCAACTGCATGGCCCATTACATGGGGACGGGGCCGGAGATCTGGAATCAGACCGATGGCAGGGTGACTCATATCGTCGCGACGCTGGGGACTTCCGGTACGGTGATGGGGCTGAGTGCCTGGTTTAAGGAATTCCATCCCCATGTGCAGATTATTGCGGTGGAACCGCATCTGGGCCATAAGATTCAGGGCTTAAAGAATATGAAGGAGTCGTATAAACCCGGCATCTTCAATAAGACTGTTCCGGATCATATTGTCAGTATTGAGGATGAGGATGCCTTCAATATGGCCCGGCAGCTGGCCCGCAAGGAAGGCCTGCTGGTGGGTATGAGCAGCGGAGCGGCGATGTCGGCCGCGCTGGATTATGCCGCCACCCTGAAGGAGTGCCTGATGGTGGTCATCCTGCCCGACGGTGGTGAGAGATACCTGAGCACCCCGCTTTTTTCCAGGAAGGTCCAGGCTTCTGGAGAGAAGAAGTCGGAACTCCGCTTTTTCAACACCATGACCAAGAAAAAGGAGGTCTTCGTCCCGCAGAAAGAGGGGCATGCGACCTTCTATTCCTGCGGACCGACGGCCTTCGAACCCGCTAACCTCCTGCTCTGCCGGCGCTTCATCGTTTCCGATCTGATCACCAAATATCTGGAGAGTAAAGGGCTTACAGTCGAGTCGTATATGAACTTCACGGACATCGACGATAACACCATCGCCGGTGCGGAAAAGGCAGGGTTGCCGCTCCGTGAGTTTACCGAAAGATTTATTGACAGCTTCATGGAGGATATTGATTCGCTGGGCGTCAAGCGGGCCACCGGATATCCCAAGGCCTCCGAGCATGTCCAGGACATGATTGAGATTGCCCATGAGCTGATCCATAAGGGCTATGCCTACGAGAAGCATGGATCCATCTATTTCGATATTTCTAAGTTTAAGAATTACGGACGTCTCTCCGGGATTGATCTCAGTAAGATCCAACTGGGCAAGACCGTAGATCTGGATAATTACGAAAAGGATAATCCCCGCGATTTCACTTTATTAAAGAGATCAACCCTGGCCGAACTGAAGAAGGGCATCTTCTTTCAGACCGACTGGGGCAATGTGCGCCCCAGCTGGCATGTGGAATGCTCCGCCATGGCGACCAGGCATCTGGGGGCCACCCTGGACCTGCATACCAGCAGCCGGAACCTGATCTTTCCTCACCACGAGAATGAGATAGCCATTGCCGAGGCCCTGACCGGAAAGCCGTTGTCCCGTTGCTGGCTGCATTCCGAACTGGTTCTGGTGGACGGCAAGATGATGTCCGCAGAACATGGCAACGTTATAACCCTGAAGGATCTTCTTGCCAGGGGGTTCACGGCTCGGGAAATCCGTTTCATGCTGCTCACCGTCCATTATCGCAAGCCGATCCAGTTTACCTTCAGGCGCCTGGAAAATGTCCGGACTGCCCTGCGGCGGCTGGATGAGTTTACCTGCAAGCTGATCTGTCTTCCACCCGGAAAACCCCACCCGGAAGTTGCCACTTTTGTCTCGTCAATGCAGGAGCAGTTTTTCGAGGCCATGGACGATGACCTGAACGTCTCCAAAGGAATGAGCGCGATTTACAGGTTTATCAAAAAGATGAACCCGATTTTACAGGTCAATCATCTGGATCGGGACCAGAAGGACTACATTCTTGAGAGTCTGAACAAGATGAATCAGGTTCTTCAGATTTTCAGGCTGCAGGGCTGCCCGCTCATCCCGGAGGTTAATTCGTTGATTAAACTTCGGGAAAATGCGCGCATAGAAAAGGATTGGAAGGCTGCCGATGCCGCCAGGGATCAGCTTGCCAAGATGGGCATTATCGTTATCGATACAGAGAGCGGACCTATTTGGCAACGGGTCAGGGAAGTCGAATGATTGATAAGAATGCAGTTGCTTTTTGCCTCGTATTGATTAATATGTCGTCCTCAATATGACATAATGCGCCCGTAGCTCAGCTGGATAGAGCAACGGACTTCTAAACCGACAAAGTGAAAAACAGAAAAAACCACTATTCTCAATATGTTGTTTTGATAAGGGATTTTTTCAGTGCTTTTGGTTTCGTTTGGTTTTGTTTGTAACAATTTGACCTTGACGGGCACAATTTGGGCACAGTCCAAGGGATCAGTCGATTGATAGGCTGGTCCCTTTTTTGTTGTCAAATCTTCTTCGATTGGTTCCATTCCTGTGTATTGAGAGGGTGTGTTCCTTCGCCACCCTTACCCTTCATTTATAAAATCAAGAAGAACTAGTCATTCATCGCCCCTCCCCGGAAATCATGGTGAAGATCTGTTCCGACCAGTCGGTGACAATGCCTCTTAAAAGAGCAGTCCGAGTAACTGTAGGCAAAGGCGATGAAACTCGATTAAGGTCTGCCCTGAAGCCCGCTGTACCAGGGGTTCCTGAACCATATTTCCACATCTGTAAATCTTACCGGGCACATCTTTAAAGCCACCCTCTCTCAATACAAATCTTGTTTTCACATCATTGATTTCAAGCGCATGCCCTCATAAGAGTCATCCAGTCCGGTCCCATTGAGTCAGTTTTTTATAACAGAGCGTTGAATACCCCATTCTCGTGAAGAGTGTTCAGGCCGATCAGCCAGAGAACCATCCTTCCGATAATCTCTGCCGACATGGAGAGCCAGGCGAGTCGTGCTACGTGCTCGCCGAGGTGAATAACCTCTGTGTCAATGCACGGGATGCAATCACAGGCGTCGGTAAAATAATAGTTGAAACAGGTAACGCAACCTTTGATGAAGAATACTGTGATACAGAGTCAGGTGTTATTTTAGGGGAATACGTGCGAATATCCGTTCGTGATACCGGGGTCGGCATGGATAAGCAGACGTTGACCCATATTTTTGAACCTTTTTTCACCACTAAAGGTATAGGTGTAGGAACAGGGCTTGGCTTGGCTACTGTGTATGGTATTGTAAAACAGAACAATGGTTTTATTAATGTCAACAGCGAGCCAGAACAAGGAACGACTTTCAATATCTATCTCCCCAGGCATAGAGGTGAGCCTCTGCCAAAAAACGCGGAAAGCAAAATTGAACCTGCGATGGGTGGCAATGAGATTATTCTTTTAGTGGAAGATGAGCCTGAGGTGTTAGATATGATCAAATTAATGTTGGAACAACTTGGATACACTGTGCTGACAGCAAGATCCCCGGGAGAAGCTATCCAAATTGAGAAGGATTATACAGGTAGAATCGATCTTCTTGTAACTGATTTTATTTTGCCTGAGATGGATGGCCGTGTTCTGGCAACTCTCCTTTTAAAAACCCGATCGAGGATGAAGGTGTTGTTCGTTTCGGGTTATGCGGAAAATGCTGTTACAAACCCTGAACTTCAGGATGATAGCGTTTATTTCCTTGAGAAGCCCTTCAGTCAAAAAAAATTAGCGGCAAGGGTTCGAGAAGCTCTAAGCTAGAGAATTATAGTCGAATTGTTGTAGTGAGTTTCAAAAAAGATGGCTGACCGAAAAGGAGTGCAAAGCTTGCGTGACGCGTGCTGTCAATTATCAATCAGGCGAACTCTCTTGTTTCTACATTAACGAATCATAGCAATGCCAAGGCGTATCGGGCAATTCATGAGCAGACTTGCCCGTGACTGAGAAATTTCAAGTAGCAATAAGCACGATTTTCAGGTCGCACCCCTGTCAACCTCCTCCGGAGAGGGATTGTATGTCAGCCAAGAAAAAGAGTACGCCGAAACGGCGAACTCAAATACCAGCCCCGGATTCGGATAATACTGAGATCAGCCAGGCTCTAGGAATTACCGGAGAACCGATTGCCAGAAAGGAAGCGGCAGGGAAGGCAGCCACGGCGTTTCCCATTGTGGGCGTCGGCGCATCGGCCGGGGGCCTGGCCGCATTTGAGGCCTTTTTTTCAGGGATGCCTGCGGACAGAGATCCCGGCATGGCATTCGTGCTGGTGCAACACCTGGACCCGGACCATAAAAGCATCCTGACCGATCTCATCAGGCGCTATACCCGGATGCAGGTCTTCGAGGTGGAGGACGGGATGACTGTGCAACCCAACTGCGCCTATATCATTCCGCCAGGCAAGGATATGGCCTTTTTAAACGGCGCCCTCCATCTCCTTGACCCCTCTGAACCCCGCGGCCAGAGAATGCCCATCGATTTCTTTTTTCGGTCGCTTGCTCAGGATCAGCGTGAGAACGCCATATGCATTGTTCTCTCGGGTACGGGTAGTGACGGAACATTGGGCGCCCGGGCAATAAAAGGCGAAGGGGGCATGGTCATGGCCCAGGATCCCGCCAGTACCGAATACGACGGCATGCCCCGCAGCACTATCGCGACAGGCATTGTGGATTATGAATTGCCGCCTGCCGAAATGCCAGGTCAACTTATCGCATACACTGGCCATGCCTTCAGCAAACCGTTGCGTTCAGTCCGTCCCGGAGTTCCTCAGGCCGAGAATGCGCTGAAGAAAATTCTTATTCTCCTACGCGCCCAGACCGGACACGACTTTTCTCAATATAAGGGAAATACGATCTACCGCCGCATCGAACGCCGCATGGCCGTTCACCAGATCGAGACAATCGACGGATTCGTCAAGTATCTGCAGAAGACCCCGGTGGAGGTAGAGGCGCTCTTCCGTGATCTCCTTATAGGTGTCACCAATTTTTTCCGCGATCCTGAAGCCTTTGCTTTGCTTGAGGAACAGGTGATCCCGAAGCTCTTTGCCGGGAAGACAGGGGATGTGGGAATTCGCGTCTGGTCTCCGGGTTGCTCCACCGGGGAAGAGGCGTACTCTCTTGCAATTCTTCTGGCCGAGCACCAGGAGGCGCTGAAGCAGAGCTTTAAGTGTCAGATCTTTGCCACCGATATCGACAGCCAGGCGATTGCCGCAGCCCGGGCCGGCATCTATCCGGCCAACATCGCAGCTGACCTTTCATCTGAGCGTTTGGCCCGTTTTTTCACAGCAGAGCCCGACGGCAGCGCCTACCGAATAAACAAGATGATCCGCGATATGCTGGTCTTTTCCGAGCAGGACGTGATTAAAGACCCACCCTTTTCCAGGCTCGATCTCATCAGTTGCCGCAATCTGATGATCTACATGAACGGGGACCTGCAGAAGAGGCTTATCCCCCTCTTTCACTATGCACTGAATCCCGGGGGCTATCTCTTCCTCGGCACCTCGGAGACCGTGGGAGAGTTTGCCGATCTGTTTGTCACCCTTGATCGCAAGCTGAAACTGTACCAGCATAAAGGATATCCTTCCAATGCCCAACGTCTGGCGCCCAGCAACTTTATGCCTTCTGTTAAGGCAAACGATCCAGCGATGCAGCGGGCCTTTGGAAAAACAGGTTTTCCGGTCAAGCTTCCGCTTCGGGAAATGACCGAGCAGGCGCTTTTGCAGCAGATCAGTCCGGCGGCAGCGCTTGTCAACGAGCGGGGCGAAATACTTTACCTGCATGGTCGGACCGGAATGTATCTTGAGCCGCCGACCGGTGAAGTCGGCATTCTCAATATCCTGAAGATGGCCAGGGAAGGACTGCGGCATGTACTGAGTGTGGCCCTGCAAAAGGCGGCCGGGACCAAGGAGATCGTGCGGAATGCCGGAGTACGCGTAAAGACCAACGGCGCATTCACCACAGTCAACCTGACCATTCGTCCGGTCCCGGCAGGTCAGGCTCTGGCTCCCGAGGTGCATCTGTTCCTGGTGGTCATCCTGGAGGAGTTATCCGATCTGGATGCAGAACAGGCAGAGCATGCAGCTTTCCAGGCCATGGCGGAAACAAAGGGAGAGGATGTGAATATCACCAGACTCAAGCTTGAATTGCAGGCCAGTGAAGAGCATCTCAGGTCCATGAATGAAGAGCTGGAAACATCCAACGAAGAGCTCAAGTCTTCGAATGAGGAAATGCAATCGGTGAACGAAGAACTGCAGTCCACCAACGAGGAGCTTGAGACCTCCAAGGAGGAACTGCAGTCGGTGAATGAAGAATTATCTACAGTCAATGCCGAACTACAAAGCAAGGTAATCGAACTGTCCCGTGCCAATAACGATATGAACAACCTCTTGGCCGGAACCGGCATCGGCACCGTCTTTGTGGACCATCATCTGAATATCCTGCGGTTCACTCCGTCCATCACCAAGATCATCAACCTGATTTCAAGCGACATCGGCAGACCGGTGGGGCACATCGTCTCCAATCTGGCCGGATATGACAGGATGGTGCCGGATACACAGGCGGTGCTGGATACCCTGATTGCCAAGGAAGTGGATGTGGAGACCCTGGAGGATAAATGGTACACGATGCGTATCCAGCCTTACCGCACACTGGACAACGTCATTGAAGGCGCAGTTATCACCTTTGTCGAAGTAAGCAATGCCAAGAAGATGCAGGAGACCCTGCGACTGCAGGAAGAACGCCTGCGGGTTGCCCTGCAGGCCACTTCACTTGCGGTCTCAAGCCAAGACAAGGATTTGCGCTACACCTGGATCCAGGATCCGTTTTTTACGTTCAGGGCAGAGCAGGTCCTTGGCAGGACCGATTCTGAGATATTTCCGACCGACGATGCCGCGACCATTACGGCTATTAAACAACCGGTGCTGGTAACCGGCAAAGGAGTCCGGCGGGAAGTCCGGATGGAGGGAGAAGGCAAACCGTATTTTGTAGATTTGACTGTGGAGCCGCTCTATGACGCTGCTGGCGGTATTATCGGCATTACCTGCGCTTGGGATATGGGATATCAGGGTAAGGACGGGAAGGACAGAGATTAAATAGGACATGAGGGCCAATGAACAACCATAAAGATCCTTCGCAACAAGGAGGCGAACTTCGAAAGATGGCAGAAGATATTTGCCAGGAAAGATTCCTCCTGCTTCCGGACATCCAAAAGGACCTGCCACCTGAGGAGACCAGGAAAATATTCCATGAATTACAGGTGCATCAAATTGAGCTCGAGATGCAGAACGAGGAATTGCGCCGAGCCCAGTCTGAACTGGGTATTGTGAAGGATCAGTATTTTGATCTCTATAATCTGGCCCCTGTTGGGTATGTCACTGTCAGCAAATCTGGGCTGATTTTAAAGGCTAATTTAACCGCCGCTTCTATGGTGGGTGTGTCTCGGGAAATTCTGATCAAGAAACCTATATGCCAGTTTCTTTTTAAAGATGACCAAGACATCTACTACCTACATTGCAAAAGACTTCTTGAGACTGGTATTCCACAGATTTTTGAACTGCGGATAAAAAATATAGACGAGACGGTATTCTGGGTACGACTGAATGTCGCCATATCTTTTGAATCCGCAGGCAGGCCTATGCTCATGCTGGTGCTAATTGATATCTCAGAGTTGAAACGGACTGAAGAGGCCCTGAATATTAGTGAGGAGAAATTTAGAAAACTATTTGAAGACGGTAAAACTGTCTCGCTGATTATTGATTCGGATACTGGAAATATTGTTGATGCAAATAGATCCGCAGCAGAATTTTACGGATGGTCCATTAAGGAACTCCGGCAGATGTGCATTCAAAAGATTAACACACTGCCACCTGATAAAATATGTAATGAAATGAAGGAAACGATGGCGATGAATTCTATGAAGTTTGAATTTCGCCATCGAAAGGCTGACGGATCCATTATAGATGTTGAGGTATTCAGCAGTCGGATAAGTATAGCAGGAAAGGACCTTCTTTATTCCATAATTCATGACATCTCTGATCGAAAAATGGTTGAGAAAGCTCTCCAAGAGAACGAAGAGAAATACAGAAAAGTGTTTGAAAATCATGTTACTGCCATTTGTATATTCGATCTTGAAACTTTTCAACTCATAGACGCAAATAAAACACACCTTCAACTTTACGGTTATAGCCGGGAAGAAATGTTGGCAGGCATGAAAGTCTATGACCTTAGTGCGGATAAAGAGGCTTCCTTAGTATCACTGAGAATTGCACAATCTAAAGGGGGAATTTTTGTTCCTCTAAGGTATCACAAGAAAAAGGATGGTACGATCTTCCCTGTAGAGATTGTCGAAGAACCTTTCTTGCTCCAAGGCCGATGCCTTATGTTTGGCATGGTAAGGGATATTACTAGACGGAGCATAATAGAAAAGCAATTACAGGATAGTCAAATCTTTAATCTTGCAATTCTGAATTCTTTGTCAGACGAAATTGTTGTACTTGATCATAATGGAATTATATTAGCTGTGAACGAATCCTGGACTCGTTTTGCGTTAGAAAACAGTCGTGAGCCAGGTATTCCTGTACCAAATACCGGCGTTGGTGCCGATTACATGTGGGTTTGCCGCGTTGCAACCGGCTTAGAATCGGACGATGCCCTGAAAACCTTAAATGGCATACAGTCTGTACTTGATGGCCAGATAAGCCGCTTCAGTCTAGAATATTCCTGCAATTCACCCTTTCAAGTTCGTTGGTTTACTATGAACGTAACTCCTTTAGGTCCCGATAATCGGGGCGTAGTAGTCGTTCATACTGATATAACCGAGCGAAAAATAGCTGAAGTGAAGCTGCAGCAAAGTGAAGAACGCCTGAAAGCGGCTGCAAAAGCCGCTGGATTTGGAGTATATTCATATGACTTTTGCCTTGGTGAGGCATATTACTCCCCTGAATTTTTAGCTTTATTTGGATTGGCATCCACTTCAACGTTGGAGCTAGATACGGACCTGGTCGTCAAGGCAATTCATCCTAAAGATAAATCCGAATTCCTGGCTTGTATTAATATTGCAAAGGATCCTAACGGTTCGGGCATGTTGGACCATGAATGCAGAATCATCCGCAGCGACAGTCAGGTTCGCTGGCTGCGAGTAATCGGTCAAACAATTTTTAGCGGTAAGCAATCGTTCGGCCAACCACTTTATATCAACGGAATAATCTTAGATATTACTGAGCGAAAAATGGCTGAAGAAGCTCTCATGAAAGCTCATGATGAATTAGAGCGCCGAGTGTTGGACCGTACTGCAGATCTTGAAAAAACAAATGCGACACTTGCTATGATGCTTGACTATGCCCGTAAGGCTGAGGCGGATATCCAAGAGCGTGTGGTAGCAAATTTACGGACTAATAGTTTTCAGATCCTAGACCTATTGAAAAAACAGCAACTTACTAAAGGAGCCCATGAGTTGGTGGAACTTTTGGAAAGTAACACACAAAATCTGGCTCATCCTTTAGCCCGAAGACTAGAGTCTCCTTTTTTTCGACTTACTACACGTGAGATGCAAGTAGCAAATTTCATCCGACAAGGGAAGTCCACAAAAGATATTATGCGGTTACTTAACCTTTCATACCAAACAGTAGAATCTCACCGTAATAATCTCCGCAAAAAACTTGGTCTTTGCCATAAAAAGATCAATCTTCAAACCTTTCTCAATTCCGAGTTTGCTGAATAATCAATCAAGAGAGCAATCCTTTCCTATTTTATAACATTGATATTCTCTCAATGTTTTTTCACTTTTATTTCAATCCTGACTTTTTTTCATTATAGCTGTAATCTATAAGTGTCTGAACTAATATATATCAATTCCGGTTGCACAATATCAACAGGAGGTGACAACGGAAGAGCAGAATGCCAGGATGACATCACATATTCTATAAACTGCCATTTTTTTGACTAAAGCGAGGCCCAGATTCAGAAAATAATCTCAATGATGCTTTCAAGTTTGGGATCTTTGTTTTGGTGGCACTTTAGTGGCTATTGGGATTTCGGTGCTGCTCCGCACCGTCATCAATTGCAGACTTCAAACTATCTTGTTGGGGGAACGATGAATGTTGGATGTCGAAAATTGACTGCAAAATCATTAGAGGAACCTGAGCAAAGATTAGCGAACATAATCGATTTCCTCCCAGACGCAACTTTTGCGATTGATGGGGCGGGGAAAGTCATCATTTGGAATCGTGCCATTGAAGAAATGGTCGGTGTAAAAGCCAAAGATATTCTGGGAAAGGAAAACTATGAATATGCCATTCCTTTTTACGGTATCAGAAGACCTCAGTTAATAGATTTGGTCCTTAACCCGGACAAAATACTCCCAGAGAAAGCCTATTTATTTTTAGTAAAGAAAGACAGGCGCGTATTTGCCGAGACCAAACTCCCTATAGTGAAAGGGGAAAATCTTTTTCTCTGGGGTATGGCTGGTCCGTTATACGACAATAGAGGAAATGTCGTTGGCGCTATTGAATCTATCCGTGATATTACGAAGCTCAAAAATACTGAACTTGAATTAGAAAAAATGGAGTTAGACCTTCGAGGAAAAAATTGTGAGTTAGAAAGTCTCAATTCTGCCCTAAGAGTCTTGTTGAAGCAACGTGACGAAGAAAGGAACATGGTAGAAGAAAAGATTCAATTCAACATAAACCTTCTTGTTCTCCCTTCTATTGAGCTATTAAAGGCAAAGGCTGATATTAGAACTAAGTCTTTAATAAATATACTTTTGTCAAATCTGAGAGATATCACATCTCCTTTCGCCCAGAAACTGTCTACCCAGTTCTTAAATCTCACAAATAAAGAAGTCCAGATCGCTAATTTAATCAAGGAAGGTAAAAGCACTAAAGAGATTGCCACCTTTCTTAGCGTATCTGTTGCTGCAATTAACCTACACCGTTACCGGATCCGAAAAAAATTATGTCTCACAAAAACTCAAAACCTGCAATCCTATCTTTCCGCGTTGAGTTGATGTTGTATCAATATTACAAAAATTGTAATTTTATATAAAGATTATCTAATATTGCAGCCAGTTAATTCCAGTTGTATTTTCCGACAGATATCTACCTGTTTATTGGTTTTTTACTCTCAAGTTCATTGATTATGTAAAGTTAAATTTCATAGATAATCTCGGACATCAACAATGTAATTGCCAAGGTCTCCCTAACATAATGAAGGCGTTTTGCTCGCTGATTAGGATAGCTATGGTCGACCCAACTTCACCTGAATCAAGATTCATCCTACTGGCAGAAGATGAACCCGTGTTATTAAAAATGATCACGACGATGCTTCAACGATTGGGATACTCTGTCCTGGCCGCGAGTACTCCCAGTCAGGCTATCAAGTATACTAGGGAGTTAAACAAAAAACTTGATTTGGTCATTACTGATGTGATCATGCCTGATATGAATGGTCGTGAATTAGCAGAACGAATTATGGAAATCCTACCTGGAACAAGACTACTTTATATGTCCGGCCACCACGATAATATTATAGCAGATCAAGGTGTACTGAATGAGGGGGTGTTTTTTATACAAAAGCCTTTTTCTCAAAAGCAGCTGGCAACAAAGATTTTGGAAGTGTTGGGAAACAAGGAGTAATGGAGGGTGACAAGATAACTATATGATATAAATAATATTATTCAGACAGAGAATGAGAATTCCAGTTAGGTTAACACAGTAAAGTCATACCCTTTTTTAGCTTTTTGTTTGACAATGGAAACGTGAAAATGGCTTTTAAATTCGGGTTAAAAGCAAAAATTACTGTCGCCGTATCATTACTTGTCATTTTCTTGGTTACCACCTTGGCATCTGTTACGTTCTCATTCTTTGAGAAACAGCTGCAAGTTACTATTGCGCAAGACCAATTCAATATGGTGACAGGATTTGCTAGCGAGATTGATAATACGCTTATTGCTGCACAGAATCAGCTCATTGCTGTAGCCCATGGAATTCCACCTGCAGTAATGAAAGATTCTGAACGAGCCCAAGTTTTAATCGACAGCATGATCGGTTTGCAGCAGATTTTTGATTATCAAATTTCAATCCTTACACCTGAAGGTAAAATATTTGCCGAGACCCCTTTGTTTCCCGATCGTCGTGGATTTGATGTTTCTTTCCGACCTTATTATCAAAACACTGTAGCAACTAAGGCACCTGTCATATCTGACCCCTATATTTCATCTCTAGCCTCTAAACATCCTATCATTAGAATGACCGTCCCGGTATTCGACAAAGCAGGAGCGTTGATAGGGATCGTGATGGGAGCTATGGATCTTATGGGGAAAAACATTCTTCAAGACCTCTCCAAGATCAGTATTGGGCATGCAGGCTATCTCTATTTAACGACGGGTAAGAGCCGAATGATGATCATGCATCCCGATGCAAGGCGGATATTAGAACCTGTCCCACTCGGGACCAATCTCATGTATGACAAGGCCGTTGACGGGTTTGAGGGATCCGGAGAAACTCTCAATACTAATGGCATACATATGCTGGTTTCCTTTAAGCATCTAAAAGTGAACAACTGGATAGTCGCTGCAAATTACCCAATTTCGGAGGCACATGAAAAAATCTTAGAATTGAGGGAAAAGTTTATTCTGGTCGCATTTATTGGGACCATCTGTTTCTTGTTATTGGTTTTTTTTCTCATAAAATACATTACTTATCCTCTCATCACGTTTGCCCAGCATATTGAGTCACTTCCCGGAAAGGCAGGATCGAATAAGCTAATTGACATCCAAACACATGATGAAATCGGCACACTATCCCAATCCTTCAATCGTATGATAATCGAGCTTGACCGGCAGAAAGACGCACTGCAAAAAAGCGAAGAAAGGTATCGAACAATTTACGATTCGGCTAATGATGCGATTTTCATACAAGACATTGATACAGGATCCATTTTAGATGTAAACCAAAAAATGTGCGACATGTATGGTTTCAGCAGAGAAGAAGCAAAGACGATCGACGTTGGAGTGTTGAGCGCTGACGAACAACCGTATACCCTTCAAGACGCTGTTGGATGGATTTCAAAGGCTGCCCTAGGACAACCACAGCTTTTTAATTGGAAAGCAAAGAATAAATCGGGTCATCTGTTTTGGGTTGAAGTCAAGATGGGACTTGTGAAAATAGATGGGTCGGATCGCCTTCTGGTCACAGTAAGAGACATAACCAACCGCAAACAGGCAGAGAATGCCTTAATGGATAGCGAAGAGAGATTCTCAAAAGCGTTCAGGTCATCACCGGCATCAATGGTTATAACTGATATTGACTCAGGGCTTTTCATTGACGCAAACGAGCGATGGTTACAGATGACAGGGTATTCCCGGGATGAGATCCTTGGACGGACGACATTTGAACTAGAAGTGTGGAAAGATATTGAGGTTAGGAATGACCTGGCAGCGCAATTATATCTTTACGGAACTATAAAGGATTTCCCTTGCCAGATCAGGACCAAATCTAAAGACATCCTTGATGTGATTTGGTCTGCTGAAATCATTAGTTTGAGCGGAACCAAGGCTGTTCTTTCCCTAGTTTACGATAATACAGAGAAAAATAAAGCTAAAAAGGAACAAACTAAATTACAGGCGCAACTTCTGCAATCCCAAAAGATGGAATCTGTTGGACGGTTAGCCGGTGGAGTGGCTCACGACTATAACAATATGCTAGGTGTAATCATAGGCCATGCTGAACTGGCGATGCTAAAATTAACTGAGGAGCCCCAAAATATTAAGAGCCATCTTCAGGAGATCATAAATGCAGCACAACATTCATCAGAATTAACCCAACAACTTCTTGCCTTTGCACGACTCCAAACGATAGCTCCGAAGATCTTGGATATTAACAAGTTGGTAACCAACATCCTAAAAATGATCCGAGTATTAGTTGGAGAAAATATAGAACTGGTTTGGCTACCAACGGCCGTATCCTGTTCCGTAAAAATTGACCCTGTCCAGTTCAATCAGGTGTTGATGAACCTCTGTGTTAATGCTCGAGATGCGATATCTGCTGATGGCAGAATAAGCATAGAAACCCAACGGACAATTATTGATAAGACCTACTGCGCTTCGAACACCTTTTTCGTCCCTGGCGACTATGCTGTCCTCATAATGAGTGATAATGGCTCTGGAATGGACAAGGGGACTCAGTCCAAAGTTTTTGAACCGTTCTTTACCACCAAGGGTATCGGGAAAGGGACAGGCCTGGGTTTGTCAACGGTATACGGCATTGTTAAACAGAATAATGGTTTTATCAATGTTTACAGTGAGCCAGGTAAAGGAACGACTTTTAAAATTTATTTCCCTTATTCTTGTGGATCGGCAAGTGAGAGTACAGAAGACAATTTTGAAATTATTCCAAGAGGATCTGGCGAAACGATTTTGGTTGTTGAAGATGAAATACAACTACTTGATATTTGCACCACAGTGCTGACAGATTTGGGCTACAAGGTGCTTGCCTCAAGCAAATCGACAGAGGCTATCTTGCTGAGCAAAGAACATGCCGGGGACATAGATTTGCTGATGACCGATGTGGTAATGCCTGAGATGAACGGTCGTGAGCTTGAACAACATATTTTAAAGAATAACCCTAAAATAGGGTGCCTTTTTACGTCAGGCTATACAACAAATGTAATAACAAAAGAGGGAGAGTTGGATGCAGATGTACAGTTCATCCAGAAGCCCTTTACAATGAAAGAATTAGCGTTGAAAATCAGGGAGAGCCTCAAAATTAACGAAACAAAATAGTCTAACTAAACAATATAAAAACAAAAATTAGTGTTGAATTTCTTATGAAAATGGCTTCTTAATGAAAAAATTCAGCAAAACATACTCCCGTTTCTATATCAGAATTACGGATATAACCACTCATATTCACATTAAAAATTAGTTCCATTTTTCCTTAACAGTAGCATCGCCTCAAGGGGAGTAACATGAGAAAAATCTGACATCTAAGGATCATGTAATTCAAGGCTAGGGGTTTATCTCTCAAAAATACTATATAAATGGGTTAGATGTTTAACTCAAACATAAGGAAAACAAATATGAAAACCACTTCGATCAAATTCAAGCTCATCACAGGAGGCATCACACTGGTATTATTGCCTTTGCTGATCATAAGTTTACTTTCTACTTTGAAGTCATCCAATGCGTTGATGGATCTTTCTAAGAAGCAGGCAGAAACGATTGCCTTTGATCTTGCCCGATTGGCTGATAATATTTTGCAAGAAGAAATCAAGCTTGCGGAAGTACTTGCAGCTGATCCTCAGGTTGTAAATGTTCTTTCAATTGTGAATCAGAATGGTAACCTTGAAGGGGCGGAACAGATTGACAGTCTTTTGCAAAACCTTCGACAAAAACTTGACAGTATGGGACCGACATATGAAGGTGCCTTTATCAGTGACGCAAAAGGGAATATGATCACCGGTCCTTTAGAGGGTGGAAAAGAATATAGGGGCATCTCTATCGCTGACCGTGATTACTTTCTGGAGGTGAAAACTTCAGGTAAACCAGCAATTGGTGACATAGCCCACTCCAAAGCAACTGGAGAGTTGATTTGCACTGTTTGTGTTCCTGTCAAATTGGACAAACAGGGGTTTATTGGGACATTAGGGCTTGTTTTAAAGGTGGATTTTCTCACAAAACTCATCTCAGGGCAGAAGATAGGGGCAACCGGATATGGCTTTATGACAGATAAAAACGGGCTGATACTCTCCCATCCTGTTTCCGGCAATATTCTTTCTCTTAATATATCAAAGCTTGAGGGGATGGAGTCAATTGTTAAGAAGATGCTTTCTGGTGAACGAGGAGTTGAAGAATATACATTTAAAGGAATAAACAAAATTGCGGGATTCTCTCCTTTATCAGTAACTGGTTGGTATGTTTCAGCAACTCAAGATTCGTCTGAGTTTTTAAGTGCGGCGCATATTATTCGGAATCTAAGTTTGATCGTTGGTTCAGCGGCGTTTCTTTTTACTATTGTTGCCGTTACCTATGCTGCGGGCCTGATAGTCAAACCAATAAATAGAGCGATAGACGGCCTTAAGGACATTGCTGAGGGTGAAGGTGACTTGACCATGCGCCTAGACGCTAAATCAAAAGATGAAATTGGTGAACTCGGGTTTTGGTTCAATACGTTCATCGGAAAGTTACAAGGCATAATCAAGCTGATATCGGAAAATTCAAAACAAGTAAATATCTCATCAGATCAGTTATCATCAATAGCTGGGCAACTGTCCTTTGGAGCAGAGGATACATCTCAACGGGCAGCAAGTGTGGCTACGGCCTCTGAGGAGATGACAGCTAATCTGAATAATGTTGCTGTGGCTATGGAAGAATCTGCAACTAATACGAATATGGTTGCTTCTGCTGCTGAGGAGATGACCTCTACTATAAATGAAATAGCTGAGAATGCAGAGCGGGCAAGAGATGTTTCAAGCAAAGCAGTTACCCAGGCTATGAGTGCATCAGAGAAAATGGCAGAATTAGGGTCGGCGGCGCAAAAAATTAGTATGGTCACCGAGACGATCACCGAAATTTCTGAACAGACTAATCTTCTTGCCCTCAATGCAACAATTGAAGCAGCACGAGCAGGTGAAGCCGGGAAAGGATTTGCTGTTGTTGCTAATGAAATTAAGGATCTCGCAAAGCAGACTGCTCAAGCTACTTTGAATATCAAGAGCCAGATAGATGACGTTCAACGAACGACAAATTCAACTGTTAAAGAAATTAACGAGATTTCCGAAGTGATCAGCGGAGTGAATGATATTGTAGGATCAATTGCCACTGCGGTTGAAGAGCAAACCGCAGCAACAAGGGAAATTGCCAATAACATTGCCCAAGCCAGTCAGGGTATCCAAGAGGTTAACGAAAACGTCAACCAAAGTTCGACTGTAGCGGTTGATATCGCCAAAGATATTTCCAAAGTTAATCTTGCAGCTACGGAGATATCTAAAAACAGCAAAGAGGTGAAATCAAGCTCAGAGGACCTGCAACGCATGGCAACAGAATTGAATACTATTGTTAATAGCTTTAAGGTCTGATTACTCTTGATGAAGAGAACGTGTTAGTCGAACCTTCAAGTAAAAAATTAATTTTGGTTGGAAAATATGGGGGAAATAATATGGGATTTTTCATGGAATATTGGCCATAATCGCATTGATGAACAACACCAGAAATGGATCGAAATATTCAACCACCTGTATGAAGCAGTTTTCTCTAAAAACGATCAAAACCTAGGTGATATTCAAAGAACCGCCATCAAGGAAATGTTAGACTATACCAGCTACCATTTCGGTTATGAAGAGAAAATAATGAAGGAATCTGCTTATCCTGATGCATATGTTCACTGGCGCATGCACAAAAATTTTGAAAATATTGTCTATAAAAATTATAGAAACCTTGTAGATGGAGAACTTATTCTGAATTCAACACTCCTCTCGATTATGGAAAATTGGCTTGTACAGCATATTCAAGTTGAGGATAAGAAGCTTAAATACCATCTAATTTCTTTGGGAGGAATAGCTGGTTAATTAGATTAACCTCAAAAACAGTTAATTTCTTGATATTACAGATGTAAATGTCTTTTTATATGCTATAATGTGCAAGAAATACCACAAAACTCCTTACTAGGCTTGCACATGATCAAATACAAAAGTAACCGCAGATGGGCTTGTGACCTGCCCCAGTTTAATATACCAGATTTTGAGTTAGTCCCTCAGGAAGTTGTAATGGCATAAATGGCTGTTTAAATTTTGTAGAACGGATTGCTTGTGGTGCTGGCGGACGATACCCCAATGAACAAAACTGGTACACTTTTCCATTGCCATTAACACCGTTTGGTTTTGTTTGTAACAATTTGACCTTGACGGGCACAATTTGGGCACAGTCCAAGGGATCAGTCGATTGATAGGCTGGTCCCTTTTTTGTTGTCAAATCTTCTTCGATTGGTTCCAATATTATGTATACAAACGAGTGTGTGTCACCGGTTACCAAGAACTGTAATTACAATCTCACAGGAGTAATGGTGCCAGACAGATGCCTACCACTATATATAGCAAAATACTATTTTATTACACTATATTACATCAACAGTACCATGCAACTGTTTTGTGTCTGGACTGTCTCTGTGATTGGCTGATTCATTACAACACCTAACTGTAGAAGACTGTAATAACTCTTGGGAAAGTAGCGTTTATTCATTGGTAATTACAGTACAATAATTATGGAAGAACGATAGCACCAACCGGGTAAGCAGTCCAAGGTCAAACGTCTTCTTCTCTCTGTCTGTTACTACTCTGGATTTGGGGTACTGAAAGACTACCTCTTGGTTCAGCCCTAAGCGGTATAATAAACAAAGTCTCTTCTAAGAAACTTTTGCGTTCATTATAAGGCTGTTTAGCGGTTAGGTGACAGTTGCTGAAAGCTTTGAGTATTTTGGAGATTTATAAAATTTAGAAATTGCATGAATCCGATTTATTATGTATGGATGCGCAGCTAATGACTCTGCTAATTTAGATACTTCGTCTTCATCAATGTTCATTTTTTGATTAAATAAATGGTCAATATTTAGTTTTTTGAACAACTCTTTTCCCACTGCTACTTTAGCCAAGGCATTAACCGTTGCTTTTGGATCACGACTTGCAAGAACCGCCCCCCGGTCACAAGTATATTCTGCCTTTCTTGACCAAAATAAAAATATAAACCCAGTAAGTTGGGAAATAATAGGTATTTGGATGCTTCCAGTAGAACTTGTAATTACAAGCCAGTTAGTATGCCCAGCTTTAATATGCGTGAATTCATGGCCAATTACAGCAAGAAGTTCTTCTTGACCCATGGCTTCAACGGTCGCAGAGTGGAGTACAATGCATTTTTTCCCCATAAAACCTATTGCAGAAGCATTTATCATAGGATTTTGAATGACAAAAATATCAGGTAATGACATGCAGAGCCGTTTTGCCGCAATATTTGCAGTGTTATAAATTTCAGATAGCTGATTCTCTGAAACCTTTATACCTTGACCAAGCAGTTGTCCTTGCCTTATTTTAACCCAAATTGCTGAAATAATAACTACAAGGATGATAAAACCAAGGCTAACACCTAGCGCAAATAAAAACAGAACCCCAACAACGGAAAGAGTAATATATAAAATAGTTTTTTCACCTCTGACCCTAAAATCATCTACAGATAAGTAATTCATTAGTTCCCTTTTGATTTAAGTGGATTCAGTTCAACAGTATCAAAGTCAGGAGTTGTTATACTGACTCTGTTTGAAATCTCCCCGTAAGATGTCAGCTAAAGACCAGATATATGCTGCCAGGTTGTTTGTTGCTTGAGTCATTTTCTGTATTTCCAAAAATTAGATTCTAACACATATTTCTTGTGCAGATTTTTCCAAGAAAAGCATAATGCGCAATAAGTCAATTATAACAGAAAAGATCATCTGCTCAATTTATATGAAATGTTATATGAAAAACCATACCAATGCAAATAAATTCGCATAAATGCAAAGAGTAGTTTGCCTTTTTGGTGCATATGTGAGAAGGTTTTTTTATGGGCCTATCGAATAGAGAATCTACTTCTGTCGATAACGATTCACTGTAGCGCTTTTGTAGCGCCGGTTTGGCTCTATTAAAGGTGAAGAGAAGAGTTGGATAGTTTTCTTGTGGTTATCCCAAATGAATTTTTGAAGTGGCAAAAGAATAAAAATATATTTTATTCTTTACAAATCCCTTCCTGGATAACATCAGAAATGTTCTGGTATCCAGAACTGCTCAATCACCTGTTCAATGAGAAAGGAGACACCGTTGCCTGATTTCCTTGGCCATTTCCCTGGGCCGTTTCTTGAAGATATAGTCCAAGGACGGTGCCTGCCGTTCATCGGAGCGGGTTTCTCCCTCAATGCCAAAATCCCGAAAGGCAAGAAAATGCTCGACTGGGATGGCCTCGGAAAAAAGGTTGCGGCGACGTTACCTGAGTATCAATATACGACAGCTTTAGAAGCATTATCAGCTTATTCGCACGAGTTTTCTCGAGTTAAGCTCGTTGAATTCCTTTCGTCGGCGCTTCTGATTACAACAATCCAGCCCGCAAAACCGCACGAGGAGTTTTGCAGACTTCCTTTTGAGCGTGTGGTTACGACCAACTTCGACTTCCTTCTTGAACAGGGTTACGCTCGAATCAGCAAGTACTGCATTCCCCTTATCTCAGAAGACCAACTCGCGGTTGGGAATTCCCAAGCAGGTGTTAGGCTGCTCAAACTGCATGGGGATTTACACCACCCTAATCGGCTTGTCGTAACTGAAGAGGATTATGACACGTTTCTGACAAGACTTCCACTCCTCGCGACGCATCTTTCTAGCTTACTAATAGATCACACAGCGTTTTTCATTGGCTATAGTCTAGACGATCCTGACTTTCGGCAAATCTGGCAAGTGGTTAAGGAACGGCTTGGTGTTCTACGGCGCCCAGCTTACGTACTGCAGATTGGTGCGGCATCTCACACCGTTGCCCGATATGAACGCCGTGGGGTAAAAGTCATTAACCTCCCGAAAACATCAACTCGTTCTTACGGTGAGTCTCTTGAAATTGTTTTCAAAGAACTGCTCGAATATTGGTCTTCGAAGATAATTTCACTCAGTACAGCGACAGAGCCAGAGCCCCAAGCAGAACTGTCCCTTCCACCAAGCGCACAAAGTCGTCTTGCATTCTTCTCTGTACCAATGCGGTATGCTGCTATATATAAATCCCGTATCTACCCCATAGCAGAGCGTTATGGCTTTAGTCCGATAATGGCAGCTGATGTTGTTGCCCCTGGTGACAACATTATGGCCAAAGTCTATGCTCTTATTGAAAAGTCGGCTATTGTGGTTGCCGACTTGAGCTCACAGAATACGATACTTGAAGTCGGTATGGTTTTGTCAAGGGAAGGAATGGCAAAACCCCTCATACTTATTGCCGAAGACCAGGCTAGCATTCCTTTTGATATCGCAAACCACCTTGTGATTCGCAAGCCACGATCGATGGATGATGAGTCACCGATTTTTATCAAAATTATTGAATCGGCTTTCGCGGATGCCTTCTCTCGGATTTCACCCACGCTTGAGGAAGAGCCAAACCGACTTGTGGCCAAGAAGGAATACCGTGCAGCAGTGATCGCTGCCTTCTCACTCCTAGAACATGATCTACGTCACTTCTTTGAATCTTCAGGTATGAATGCATTCTCTAATCGTTCATCTCTGACTATGATGCTCGAGTATGCTCGTTCGAAAGAGGTACTTTCCCAAGAGGAGTTTCACCAAATTAGGGCTCACGCTAATGTGAGAAACCGTATCGCACATACCCGAGGTGAAGTCTCCAGTCCGCAGGCTAAGGTAATAGTTCGAGACGTGTCTGCAGCAATGATCAAAATCCGAGAAGCGAATCTAGCTCTTGAATCAAGTAGATTGGCCACGGGACACCCCGGCATATAGTGTAGCACTGTACTGAATCGATCTAAAAAGCCACGCTTATTTCGTAAAATCCGACGGTGAATAATATGAATAAATCAGAATTGGTAGAGGCCTTATCCAAAGATATGAACGTTTCTGTAGCAATAGGTTCAGGCATCGTCAATACCATCATTAACAGTATTAGTGAAAATCTAGAGAAGGGTGAGAATATCGAGATATGTGGGCTCGGGGCATTTACCGTTAGGCATAAGGATAGAACAACAACCTAATATTTATTGTATTACTAATCTGACATGATCACCTACCCCTGTATAAAAAAAACCGGTGTGTGTCAGATTAGAATCAAGATTGAGATAACTGATAGGACGATTATGACATTATTAGGTTTTGAAATTCAAACAATCCCGTTATGGCGAATGAAGCCATCAGGACATTTGTTTATTCTTTTTGCTGTGGCTGGAATATGCACCTCTGCGATGCGCTCTGATTATTTTGTCAGCTACCGGCTTGGAGATTCAATTATTCCGAGGGAAGATCAACTTATCCGCACTGGACCATATATGATGGATACAACGAAGATTCGGAATGGCATTTTTGTCTTGGTTCAGCGGAAATTGGAGTTTTCCCGCGTTTGAGTTAACATACTCAAGCGGAGGAAAACAGCATGAAAAGGAAACGAAAGAATTATACCCCTGAAGAAAAAGTTATCATCTTAAAACGTCATCTGGTCGACCGAGTTCCGGTGTCCGACTTGTGTGATGAATATAGTCTGCATCCTACGGTTTTTTACCGCTGGCAGAAGGATTTTTTCGAGCATGGAGCGGCAGCTTTTGAGAAAGATCCTTCTGCCCAGAAACGTAAAGATGCCGAACGAATAAAGGTGCTTGAGCAAAAGCTGCAAAGGAAACATGAGGTTCTTTCCGAACTCATGGAAGAACATGTGAAATTAAAAAAAAATCTTGGGGAGATCTGAAAGGCGTCTGGGTGCCTCATGATGTGCGGGATCTGATCGTCGACTTTGTTCGTTCCTGGGGAAAGAAGACGGAAATTCCAGGAACACGTTTCATCTCCTGGCTCCGGATCTCCGGGAGCAAGTATTACAGCTGGCAGGAACGCTACGGCAAGGCCAATGAGCATAATAGCCTAATTCCCCGCGATTTCTGGCTTGAAGACTGGGAAAAACGGGCAATTATCGATTTTCACCAGCAAAACCCCTTGGAAGGTTATCGACGTTTGACCTTCATGATGCTGGATAAAGACATCGTGGCGGTCAGTCCCAGTTCAACTTACCGGGTTTTGAGCGATGCCGGATTATTGAAAAGGTGGAACAACAAGGCAACGAGAAAGGGTACGGGGTTCCAGCAACCGCTCAGGCCGCATGAACATTGGCATATTGATGTTTCCCATATCAATATTTGCGGCACATTTTATTACCTGTGCAGTATCCTGGACGGATGCAGTCGATACATTGTGCACGGGGAGCTTAGGGAGTCGATGACGGAAGGCGCTATTGAGATAATCCTGCAAAGAGCCAAGGAAAGATATCCTGATGCCAAGCCTCGGATAATATCGGATAACGGCCCGCAATTTATTGCCAAGGACTTCAAGGAATTCATCAGGATATCGGGAATGACCCATGTCAGGACATCCCCGTATTATCCACAGAGCAATGGCAAGATTGAGAGATGGCATGGCACCTTAAAACAGGAATGTATTCGGCTTGGAGTACTGCTGAGCCTTGAAGATGCGCAGCAAGTAGTGAAAAAATATGTCGGATACTATAACAGCATACGATTGAACAGCGCCATCGGGTATATTGCCCCAGTGGACAAGCTGCAAGGTCTGGATATTCAGATTTTCAAAGATCGGGATGACAAGCTGGAAGCGGCCCGCCGATTACGAAAAGAAAGAAGGCATGCTGCTTACGGCTTTAAAAAAACTAGCGGTGGCAACCCGCCCCCTCAACCCCCATCTCCTCCGACGAGCATTCATGAGGGGCCCATTCTCGGAGCTGGGGCCTGATGGGGCTACCCAAGATGGTAATCCCACGGTTGGGGTAGATATAAATGATAGGGACTGAAGGATTCAACCAACTAACTCAAGCTAACGGATTCTCCATTTCCAACTGAAGCAACACATTTTAATTAACTTTCACATGCCTGTGGGCACTGATGGATACTCAGAGCTTACTGATAATTTCAACCATCCTTACGATATTTTCCCCCTAGTTGAATTGATGAAAAATAAACCTGTTTCATATTTGTGGCTATATGCTGATAATCCCTTGAGGAAGATATGGAAAATTGAGATTAACAGTGAAACAGTTCTGTCATATAACCGAGCTCTATTTGATTACAAGGCTCATACCGACTCTGCATTTTTTTTACTGAAATTATCAATCGCTAGTTTTGTCCTATTCTTGTTCTCAATTTTCACATTTACTCGTACTCCACGCGGACGTACTGCCAAATTAAGGTAAGCGGTCATATTAGATGTACTTCTACGTTCCCGCTCCTCCAATTAGCCCTTCTCTTAAAGGGCAAATAACAAGTACCAATCCTCCCAATCCCTTTGTTACTGTACATTACAGAATATTATTGACTTAACTACCTGTCAAATGCGATGACTGTGTAGTAGTACTAATTTTCCTGTCACCCTACCCAGTACCAACCACCCCAGTGCCACACTTCGTAGCATGCAAGCAGAAGGCTGTATTTGCCCCTCTGTTAGCTTCTTCACACCAGTGAGTATTTGACTGTCTCTGGCCTGGAATTGCAGTGTAAGGTCATTTCTGCCTCTCTTGCTGGTGCAGGAAACATCGTGTAACTTCCTATCGCATATTCTCTCTTTCATCAACAGTGACCGGTAGGATTCGGAGTACAGAAAAACTTTCCCTGGGATCGTCCATACCGCCCAGACCGTCCAGAATCGAGATGGCATATCTGTCGCCACAACCAGCCGTGTTCATCGTGGTCATGTCTGAATTTCAGTTCAATACTGTGTGAATAGCTCCCAGACGAGCCTAAGTCCATGAGTTTGGTATTATGTGAATTATAGGGGGGGGAGTGTAGCTGTTTTGAACACAGGGTTGAGTACAGACAGTTGTATTGTTCTGGTCCCATCGTTTTTTTTGCTATGTTTTTTAGAGGGCCTTTTTTGTTGAGAGATTTGCATGGTGCAGGTCTCATAATCATCACAAATAGGAGGCCTATTATGGCAAACACCAACGGTAATCAATTCTTGCCCGATGAAATTATCACCATGCGTCATTGTGACAAGAAAACTGGTGTGTGGAGTGAGTCAGAGTTCCCAAAGGTGGGAGGTAGGTTACGGCTGGCGCATGAGCACAACGGTAGCCTGGAAATCAATTCTGAGATCGTCCAGTATGACGGAAATATTGCAGTCGTCAGAGTGATATTGACCACCGACAAGGGGAGCTTTACTGGCATCGGAATGGCCTCTCTTGAACGGGATGTTAAGATTGCTCCCGCGATTTTAGAATTGGCAGAGACCAGAGCAATTGCTAGGTCGCTTCGGTTTGCAGGGTATGGTGTGGAGTTCTGCTCCGCTGAGGAGGTCTCTCATCTTGAGCAAGAAAGGCCTGCTCTCCCGCCGATAAATGAGGACCCGTTCATGCCGAAAGGGCAAGCAATCTACTGCCCCGCCACACCAGGGAAAATGCAGATAGATGGTGGCAATGGTAGAGGTGTAGCAAATGGAAATGGTGGTGTTAATGGCACCGGTAATGGCAAGCCGAATGGCCGTCTATCGCAAAAACAACAATCATTCCTTGTGAGCCTGGCTGAAGACCGTGGGTACGACAGGAAACGGTTGGACGACATGAGCCGCGAGAGATATGGGGTGGTCGTCAATTTTCTTTCGAAGAACGATGCCTCAAGCTTCATAGGAGAGCTAACCAGCAATTAAGCAAATACAAAGAGGCATTTATTTTCATGGGGAGTACCGAGCGATCGGCTCCCCTTTTTTATTGTCAAAAAATGGAGGCTCATCATGTCACAAGCAATACAAAATCTACGGAACCAGCTGCATATTAGCCATTCGCAGCTCTTTACCTATCTGAACTGCAGCCTGAAGTACTGGTTTGCCTATGTCCAGCGCATTCCCGGCAAGCATAGCAGCATTGCTCTTCATTTTGGCAAGGCAATTCATGCTTCCCTTGAGGCATTCTACCTGGTCTTGAAAGAAACCGGTGCCAAACTGTCATTGCCAGAATTGCAGTCTGTTTTTGAACGGAAATTTTATAACAGTCTGGAGCTAGTTGATGTTCCAATTCTCTACAAGAAGGAAATGTCTGACAATTCGTCTGC